>CAMVJO010000007.1 GCA_947167835.1 uncultured Prevotellaceae bacterium | reverse complement strand
CACATAATTTAGCGATTCTCAACTTTTACCGGACACCAATAATTAAAAATAGCTCGGAGCAAAAATTTTTTTGCTCCGAGCTATTTTTACTGTTATTCTATAGGGTTGTTCTAAAAATTAGGCTGTTTTGATTTTTCAAAGATTTTTGAGTGATTTTGTTTTTAATGCCGCAGAAGCATAGCGAGCTATGGTTCAAGGAATTAAAGACAATGGCGCCAAAAAGATTGAAAAAGCATACAGACCAAAAAAAGCTTCACAAAATTTTAAAACCTAATTTTTAGAACTACCCTATAAAGATTTTATAGTGGTGGGTTGTTGTATCTTTGCTTGACGAACCAAACGCAGAATATGGTGGTGACAATCACTGTGACGGCACCGCCGATGCACAGACTGAGGAGTGTGGGAAGTGCAAAGGCATTTTTGAAAATCATCAGGAAGGTAGTCGTTACCATCGTCATGAAAACAGCCGGTATCAGGGTGAGGATATATGGTTTGCGCTCTTTGACCAGATAGACCGTGGCAATCCACAGCGAAACGACGGCCAGCGTCTGGTTTGCCCAGCCGAAATAACTCCATATCACGTTGAAACTCTCCTCTTTGCTCAGGTTGAACCACAACAGCAGCATGGTAACGAGGAAGATAGGCAGGCTGATCATCAGTCGCTTCGCTATGGGGCGCTGGTTGATGTGCAGAAAGTCTGCAATAATCAGACGTGTGCTGCGCAAGGCCGTATCGCCGCTGGTGATAGGTGCGGCTACCACACCCAGCAAGGCCAGTATGCCTCCGAAAGTGCCGAGCCATGAGTTGGAAACTACCGTCACAATCTGCGGAGCACTCGCTTTGAGGTTGCTACCTACGGCTTCTGCACCGCCATCAAAGAAGAAGTAAGACGATATCGTGGCCCAAATCAAGGCTATCACGCCCTCGGTGATCATGGCACCATAGAAAATGGGACGTCCCTGGCGTTCACTCTTCACGCAACGCGCCATAAGTGGGCTTTGTGTGGCATGAAATCCGCTGATAGCGCCACAGGCAATCGTGATGAACAGACAAGGGAAGATGGGTTGCGAGGTAATATTATGGCTGTCCAGTCCGTCCCAAAGTTCCGGCAGGGTAGGCCACTTCATCACTAGGTAAACGCCCAATGCCACCGCCATAAAGATGAGTGAGAAGGCAAAAAGCGGATAGATGCGCCCGATAATCTTGTCGATGGGCAGCATCGTGGCTGTGACATAGTAAAGAAAAACGATGATGATCCAGAAAAACACACTGTTGTCCGTGCTTGAAAACATAGACTCCGTCATACCCCCCAGAATGATGGCAGGACTATACACAAACACCGCACCTACGAGCAGAAGAAGCACCACCGAGAAAACCAATGACGCCTGTTTCACCCGACGGCCCAGATATATGCCCGTCAGTTCCGGCAGTCCCACACCGCCGTGGCGCATGCTGAGCATTCCCATCATATAATCGTGAACCGCTCCGGCAAATATGCAACCGAAAACTATCCACAAATAAGCCGCAGGTCCGAACTTGGCTCCCATGATGGCGCCGAAAATAGGTCCTGTGCCCGCAATGTTGAGGAATTGTATCATGAAAATCTTCCAACTCGGGAGCACCATGAAATCCACACCGTCGGATTTCTGAACAGCAGGGGTGGGGCGGTCGTCAGGGCTGAAGACATGTTCGATGAAGCGGCCGTAGATGAAATAGCCTGCGACCAAGGCCAACAGACTCAGGAGGAATGTGTACATATCTCTGTTTGAAAAAATGAATGATATTATGGGTTGTTCTAAAAATTAGTTTTTAATAATAAGGGGGTTCCTTTTTGTCTGTATGCTTTCTCAATCTTTTTGGTGCTTTCGTTTTTAATTCCTTGAACCATAGCTCGCTATGCCTCTGCGAAAATAAAAACAAAATCACTCAAAAATCTTTGACAAATCATTACAGCCTAATTTTTAGAACAACCCTTATCTGTAAAAATGAAAAACCGATGAGCCGCAATGATGGCACAATGAAAATCGTAATACCATAATCACATTACGTTCCTATAACGGGATAACGTTATTATGGTATTACGAAATCTTGGAAACCCGTGGCTTATACCAGGTGACGTATGTTTTCTTCTCTGTCGCCCGGGAGTAAATCGAGAACAGGTACCTCGGGCATGACGTAGCATCCCGGTTTCTGCAACATAGCGGCACGGGCTACACAGACAAGTACCTGACCTGTGAGCGCAGGGTTGTTGATTTTCATATTGAACTCGAACAACTGATTCTGAGTCTTGCCACTAACGCCCTTACGTGTCAGGTTTACGCCGTGTCCCATGTCGATAACGTCATCAACGCAGGGAACTTCGATCACATGTGTCTCATCGTTTACGAAATACGGATCAGCCTTGATAGCCGCAGCCACCTTGTTGAAGTCGTGTCCGTCTTCCACCTCGATATATACCATGCGGCGGTGGATACCCTCGCCCGTAGGAATCGTCATGCTGAGAGCCGCCTTGACACCTTCGACAGCTTTAACGGCAACCGTGTGTCCCATCGACATGCCTGGGCCGAAATTGGTATAACTGATGCCCTTGGGAGCAATAGCCTGGAGCAACACGCGCACAACGCTGTCACTTCCCGGATCCCATCCGGCAGAAATAATGCTTACGGCATTGTTTGCAACTGCTACCTCGCCGAGCGAACGACGAAGATCGACAATCTGCGTGTGGATGTCGAAACTATCCACCGTATTGATGCCCATAGCCAGGATTTCCTTGGCATAGGCTTCCACCTTGCGCGTGGGAGTGGCAAGAATGGCCACATCAACGTGACCGAGTTCGCGGATATCCTTTACTACAGCATAGGCAGCCAGTTCTGCCGGCTTGTTTTCACTTCCGTTGCGGCGCACAACGCCGGCAATCTCGAAGTCGGGGGCTGTTTCAAGGGCTTGGAGCGTGTAGCGTCCGATGTTGCCGTAACCAACTACGGCGGCTCTGATCTTTTTCATCTGTTTTTCTTATTTTAGGGTTGAGTGTATAGGTTTTATTACGATAATAATCGTAAAAATCGGCACAAAAGTAAAAAAAAATGCTGAAAACAATAGACAGACCTTGCCTTTTTTTTACTTAAAGTCCGCAAATGTAAAACTTTTCTGCGTTTTAACACTCCAAAACACAGCTTTGTCACTTTTTGACACGTTTGCGTTTTATCTTTGCAGTCGGAAAACGATATGAATCGTGAACAACACGAAGACCTAATAAAAGTAAAATTATGCAAGTTAAACGAAAGTCACACAGAGAAATCATGAAAAGAAAAAACCTGGGGCAGCGATTGCACAATCCCCTGAACATTCGCTATGATGCCCGCAACAAATGGAAAGGTTTGGACACGAAAGCCCCGAGCGAAGGCGGATTCTGCCGGTTTATATCCGACGAATACGGATTGCGTGCCGCCATAGTGCTGCTGAAGACCTATATCACCCGCTATCACCTGGACACTCCGCAGAAAATCATAGAGCGATGGGCACCACCCTCCGAGAACGATACCGAAATATATGTAGCCATAGTATGCGGGCGCACACTACTCAAACCCGACAGCCGGATAGAGGCGGATAGCAAGGCGCTTTCGCACCTTGTCAGTGCGATGGCGTTACAGGAAACAGGTATGCGCTTCGTTCCAGCCTATATCATGCAGGTTCGTTCCGACTTCGGAGTGTAGTATATTTGAGAAACCTAACAATAAATCATAGGGAATAGTAGATATTCCTAAAAGAGAAAACAATTCCACAGTATCATTCTTAAGGGTTGTTCTAAAAATTAGTTTATAAATATTGGGAAGTCCATTTAAGTCTGTATGATTTTTCAATCTTTTTGGCGCTTTTGTCTTTTATTCCTTGAACCATAGGTTACTATGCTTCTGCGAAATTAAATACAAAATCACTCAAAAATCTTCGAAAACTCAAAACAGCCTAATTTTTAGAACAACCCTTAATAAAAACCGAGATACCATTATGATGTTCAAACCTCCTCGCAAAAAAGATAGCAGTCCTCGCAGCGCATACGTAGCTCGTCGCGTTTTAGCCAAGCATTATTTCGATTCGCCCACCCCTCATGCAGCCGTAGATAGACTTCGCCGCTGGATAGACAGCGATAAGCAACTCCGCAACGACCTCATTGCCGCAGGTTACCGCGCAAGGCAACGTTTCTTCAATAAGCGCCAAGTACAAGTCTTTGTGAAATATTTTGGCGACTGAGGGAAACAAGCCTTTATGCAGTCTTTCCAGGAAATAAACCGTTCTAGTTCCCATTTCGTATGGCCATAGCATATAACAAAGGGAAATTATTCGGACACACTCCTTTATATAATTTAAAAGAGATCATACCATTTCAGAGGAATATCGCGTAGATTCGCGGTGTTCCTTTGGTTTGTGTGGAATATCTCAGCTTATGGGAAAGAGAGTGTGACGATATGCCGGAATAGTGTCGTACAGAAAAACCATAGCAAAGGAATATTGAAAAAATGCTGCGAGATGCTAACAAATCGTGTCGTCACTTTTTGCATTATCACGGTAGAAAAATGCCGAAAAGTCAGTTATAGTAGGCAAAATGGGAGAGGGGAGAAACTATTTCGTAAAAAAAGTTGAGAAAAAAAGCAGAAAATATTTGGTAGTTCAAAATAAATTCTTATTTTTGCAGCCGCAAAAGTAGGAAACGTCAGATACCTGCTTTATTTTAAGGACTTTAACAGTCAGTTGCTGAAGCAACGTTGTGACCCGTCCACTCGCGACGGAACGGGCTACACAAAAATAACGTATTTATTTGAGAAACAATCAACTTAATTAACAAAACTATAAACTGAAATGCCAGGATTATTAGGAAAGAAAATCGGAATGATTTCCGTGTTCAGTGCCGACGGCAAAAACGTGCCGTGCACTGTTATCGAAGCAGGTCCTTGTGTGGTAACTCAGGTTAAAAGTGTCGAAAAGGATGGCTATGCTGCCGTGCAGCTTGGCTTCCAGGACATGAAGGAGAAGAATGTTACTGCTCCTTTGATGGGACACTTTAAGAAAGCCGGAGTTGCACCAAAGCGCCACTTGGCCGAGTTCAAGAATTTCGAACAAGAGTTGAATCTCGGTGACACCGTAACCGTAGATCTCTTTGCCGATGCCCAGTATGTGGATGTAATTGGTACTTCCAAGGGTAAAGGTTTCCAGGGTGTTGTGAAACGCCATGGTTTCGGCGGTGTAGGTCAGGCTACTCACGGTCAGGACGACCGTTTGCGTAAGCCAGGTTCAATCGGTGCTTGTTCTTACCCTGCTAAAGTGTTCAAGGGACTCCGTATGGGCGGCCAAATGGGTTGCGACCGCGTTACGACCCAGAACTTGAGAGTGTTAAAAGTAATCCCTGAAAAGAACCTGCTCCTTATCAAGGGCAGCGTTGCGGGTTGCAAAGGTTCAATCGTTATAATTGAAAAGTAATGGAACTCAGTGTATTGAATATTCAGGGAAAGGAAACCGGCCGTAAGGTGGCACTCAGCGAAAAAGTGTTTGCCGTAACACCTAACGACCACGCTATCTACCTTGACGTTAAGCAATTCTTAGCTAACCAGCGTCAGGGAACTGCAAAAGCAAAGGAAAGAAGCGAGATGAGCGGAAGTACCCGCAAACTCGGACGTCAGAAAGGCGGTGGCGGTGCACGTCGCGGTGATATCAATTCACCTGTGCTCGTTGGTGGCGCACGCGTGTTCGGTCCTCAGCCTCGCGACTACTCTTTCAAACTCAACAAGAAACTGAAACAATTGGCTCGTCGCAGCGCCCTCTCTTATAAAGTGCAGGAAAACGCTGTTGTCGTAGTGGAAGACTTCAACTTCGAGGCTCCCAAGACCAAGCAGTTCGTTGAATTGTTGAAGAACCTCAATGTGGAAGGCAAGAAACCATTGTTTGTTTTGCCTGGTAGTAACAAGAATGTATATCTGTCGGCTCGTAACCTTCAGAACGTAGATATGGCTATCGCTTCGGACGTTAATACATACGGAGTGCTGAAAGCCGGTGTACTTGTTTTGACAGAAGGTGCCGTAGCTCAGATTGAAACTGTCTTAAATAAATAAAGCACAAGAAAAATGGGATTTATCGTAAAGCCTCTGGTAACAGAGAAAATGAATAACATCACGGAGAAACAAAATAAATTCGGTTTCATCGTGCGTCCTGAGGCCAACAAGCTTCAGATTAAGGCAGAAGTTGAAGCATTATACAATGTAACAGTGACGGCTGTCAATACTGCTCTCTATGCAGGTAAGAACAAAACCCGCTACACTCGCAGCGGATTGCTGAAAGGCCGCACTAATGCTTTTAAGAAAGCCGTTGTAACCTTGAAAGAAGGTGATACTATTGATTTTTATAGCAATATCTAAATAAAAAATGGCAGTACGTAAATTTAACCCCACAACACCGGGGCAAAGACACAAGATTATTGGTACTTTCGACGATATTACTGCATCAGTACCAGAAAAATCTCTTGTTTACGGCATGAGAAAGAGCGGTGGCCGCAATAATTCCGGTCAGCTCACGATGCGCTACATCGGTGGCGGTCACAAGCGTAAATACCGCTTCGTAGATTTCAAGCGTAACAAGGATGGTGTTCCCGCAACAGTGAAGACAATCGAGTACGATCCCAACCGTTCGGCTCGTATCGCTCTCCTGTTCTATGCGGATGGTGAGAAACGTTATATTATTGCTCCAAACGGACTTAAAGTAGGCGACAAACTCATGAGCGGCGCTGATGCAGCTCCTGAAGTAGGTAACTGCTTGCCACTTAAGAACATTCCCGTCGGTACAGTGATTCACAATATTGAATTACGCCCGGGTGCAGGTGCGCAACTTGTTCGTTCGGCTGGAAACTTTGCTCAGTTGACCTCTCGTGAAGGCGATTACTGTGTAATCAAACTGCCTTCAGGTGAACTTCGCAAGATTCTTAGTGCATGTAAAGCCACAATTGGTAGTGTAGGTAACAGCGACCACGCTCTGGAAAGCTCCGGTAAAGCCGGACGTTCACGCTGGTTCGGCCGTCGTCCTCACAACCGTGGTGTAGTAATGAACCCTGTAGATCACCCAATGGGTGGTGGTGAAGGACGCCAGTCAGGTGGACACCCACGTTCACGTACCGGTTTGTATGCTAAGGGCTTGAAGACAAGATCTCCGAAGAAGCATTCGAATAAGTATATCATCGAAAGAGCCAATAAGAAGTAATTAAGCACTAAAACGTAAATTATGAGTCGTTCATTAAAAAAAGGACCGTATATCGCTGTCTCTTTGGAAAAGAAAATCCTTGCCATGAATGAAAGCGGCAAGAAGAACGTAGTGAAGACCTGGGCTCGCGCCAGTATGATATCACCTGATTTCGTAGGTCACACGATTGCAGTGCATAACGGTAATAAATTCATTCCTGTTTACGTTACCGAAAACATGGTAGGCCACAAACTTGGAGAGTTCGCTCCCACACGTAAGTTTGGCGGACACGCAGGTAACAAGAAATAACAGGGGTTCAGTCAAAACCATTTAGAATAATTTTGTATTAAATAATGGGAGCAAGAAAAAGAATTGCAGCAGAACAACGCAAAGCTGCTAAAAAGACCCAATATTTTGCCAAATTGGTGAATGTTCCTTCTTCACCCCGTAAGATGCGCTACGTAGTAGATCTTATCCGTGGTATGGAAGTGAACCGCGCACTTGGTACACTTCAGTTCTCTAAAAAAGCTGCATCAGCCGACGTAGAAAAACTGCTTCGCTCTGCTATTGCAAACTGGGAACAGAAGAATGAGAGAAAAGCCGAAGATGGCGAATTGTTCGTAACCAAAGCCTATGTAGATGAAGGCGTAACCCTGAAAAGAATGCGTCCGGCTCCTCAAGGTAGAGGCTATAGAATTCGTAAACGTTCAAACCACGTTACTTTGTTCGTGGGAACACAAACTAATGATTAATTGAAACAGAAGTATGGGACAAAAAATTAATCCAATAAGTAACCGCCTCGGTATTATCCGCGGCTGGGATTCTAACTGGTATGGAGGTTCTAACTTCGGTGACACCTTGCTTGAAGATACCAACATCCGTAAGTATCTCAATGCTCGTTTAGCTAAAGCTAGTGTATCCCGCATCGTCATTGAGCGTACACACAAACTGATTACCATCACCGTATGCACAGCCCGTCCGGGTATCATCATCGGTAAAGGCGGTCAGGAAGTAGATAAACTCAAGGAAGAACTGAAGAAAGTAACCGACAAGGACGTACAAATCAATATTTTCGAGATCAAACGTCCGGATATTGATGCAAACATCGTGGGCGAAAGCATTGCCCGCCAGGTTGAAGGTCGCGTAGCTTATCGTCGCGCCATCAAAATGGCTATCGCAAATGCTATGCGCGCCGGTGCAGAAGGCATCAAGGTGCAAATCTCAGGTCGTCTGAACGGCGCTGAAATTGCACGCAGTGAAATGTTCAAAGAAGGTCGTACCCCCTTGCACACTTTCCGTGCCGACATCGACTACTGTCAGACAGAAGCCCTCACAAAGGTAGGTCTGCTCGGTATCAAGGTATGGATCTGCCGTGGTGAAGTTTACGGCAAGCGTGACTTGGCACCTAATTTCCAACAGGAAAAGGATAGCCGCAACGCAGGTTTCGGAGGTCGTGACCGCCGCCCACGTCGTCGTGGAGGTGACAGAAAATAATTGTTAATTGATTTAGAATTTCGACATTATTATGTTACAACCTAAAAGAACCAAATACAGAAGGCCGCAGAAAGGCCGTTGCAAAGGTAACGCACAGCGCGGTAACCAGTTGGCATTCGGCAGTTTCGGCATCAAGAGCCTTGATACACACTGGCTTACCGCTCGTCAGATTGAAGCAGCCCGTGTTGCCATGACACGTTACATGCAACGTGAAGGACAGAGCTGGATTCGCATATTCCCCGACAAACCTATCACCAAGAAACCTGCCGATGTACGTATGGGTAAGGGTAAAGGTGATCCCGTTGGCTATGTTTATCCAATCACTCCCGGACGAATCATCTTTGAAGTTGAAGGCGTAAGTTTTGAAATAGCCAAGGAAGCCCTCCGTCTGGCTGCTCAGAAACTGCCTGTAACCACAAAATTTGTTGTTAGACACGACTACGATAAAAACGCTTAATTATGAAAACTGCAGAAATACGTCAACTCTCAGCTCAGGAACTGGCTGAACGCCTTCAGGCTGAAGAAGCACAATACACACAGATGAAACTGAACCACAGTATCACACCTCTGGAAAACCCTGCACAGATTAAAGCTGCTCGTCGTACGATCGCAAAGATGAAAACTGTGCTTCGTGAAATCGAACTTAACAATCAATAATGGTCCAGATGGAAACAAGAAATTTAAGAAAAACAAGACAAGGCGTGGTTGTTAGTAATAAGATGGATAAGACCATTGTTGTTGCTTCCCGATTCAAGGAAATCCACCCTATTTATGGTAAATTTGTCTCCAAAACGAAGAAATATCACGCTCACGACGAAAAAAATGAATGTAATGTAGGCGATACAGTACAGATCATGGAAACTCGTCCCTTGAGCAAGACTAAGTGTTGGAGAGTAGTGAAAATTGTAGAAAGAGCTAAGTAATTATGATACAAGCAGAATCAAGACTGACAGTGGCCGATAACAGCGGAGCACGTGAAGCACTTTGCATCCGCGTACTCGGTGGAACACGTCGCCGTTACGCATCAGTAGGTGACATCATCGTAGTAGCCGTTAAGAACGTCATTCCGTCAAGTGAACTGAAGAAAGGTGCCGTATCAAAGGCTTTGATTGTACGTACGAAGAAGGAAATCCGTCGTCCGGATGGTTCTTATATTCGCTTTGATGATAACGCATGTGTGCTGTTGAACAATGCTGGTGAATTAAGAGGTAGCCGTATCTTCGGCCCCGTTGCCCGCGAATTACGTGCAGTGAACATGAAAGTCGTATCTTTGGCACCGGAAGTACTCTAATCCGTTAAATCAGAAAAAGTAATGAGTAAATTTCACATTAGGAAAGGTGACACCGTTCAAGTATTATCCGGAGAAGATAAGGGTAAAACCGGAAAAGTTCTCCAGGTATTGGTTGAAAAGCAACGTGCCATCGTAGAAGGCGTTAATTTCGTCTCTAAAAGTCAAAAACCCAGTGCAAAAAATCCACAGGGCGGCATCGTAAAGATGGAAGCACCTGTACATATTTCTAACCTCAACGTATTAGACCCTAAAACAGGCAAACCGACACGTATCGGCCGCCGTCGTAATGAAGAGGGTAAGTTAGTGCGTTATGCAAAAAAATCAGGGGAGGAAATTAAATAATGAGTAATACAGCAAGTCTTAAGCAAGAATATGCAGAGCGCATTGCTCCTGCATTAATGAAGAAGTTCAATTATTCTTCTCCCATGCAGATTCCCGTTCTCAAGAAGATTGTTATCAATCAAGGTCTTGGAATGGCTACAGCAGACAAGAAGATAATTGACGTGTGCATCAACGAACTGACTGCAATTACCGGTCAGAAAGCCGTGGCTACTGTATCAAAGAAGGACATCGCAAACTTCAAGGTACGTAAAAAGATGCCTATTGGTGTTATGGTAACCTTGCGTCGTGAGCGTATGTATGAATTCCTCGAAAGACTCGTTCGCGTGGCTCTGCCTCGTATTCGTGACTTCAAAGGAATCAACAGTAAGTTGGATGGCAATGGAAACTATACATTCGGTGTAGAAGAACAAATCATCTTCCCGGAAATCAACATCGATTCTATCGATCGTCTCGTAGGTATGAATATTACATTCGTAACTTCCGCAAAGACTGATGAAGAAGGTTTTGAACTTCTCAAGGAGTTTGGTCTTCCGTTCAAAAATGCTAATAACAATTAATACAGTACTACGATATGGCAAAAGAATCTATGAAGGCACGCGAAGTGAAACGTGCTAAGTTAGTAGCCAAATATGCTGCAAAACGTGCTGCTCTGAAGGAAATCGTTAATAGAAGCGAGGATCCCGTAGAAGCATACGAAGCCGCTCGTAAGTTGCAGTCTATTCCACGTAATGCTAATCCAATTCGCCTGCACAATCGTTGCAAGATTACAGGACGTCCCAAAGGTTATATCCGTTTGTTCGGACTTTCCCGTATTCAATTCCGCGAAATGGCTTCACAGGGTCTTATTCCTGGAGTTAGAAAGGCAAGTTGGTAAGTATTCAACTACGACACACCTTATATATTATTAATATTGTCGGGGCAGTCCCGATTAATTAAAAATTTTTATAAATGACAGATCCAATAGCAGATTATTTGACGCGTTTGCGCAACGCAATCAAGGCTAATCACCGCGTTGTGGAGATTCCTGCGTCAAATCTAAAAAAAGAAATCACAAAGATTCTTTTTGAAAAGGGCTATATCCTCAACTTCAAGTTCGAGGAGGACGGTCCTCAAGGCACAATCAAGGTAGCCTTGAAATACAATCCGCAGACTCGCGAAAGTGCTATTCGTAAATTGGAGAGAGTTTCTCGTCCTGGTTTACGTAAATATACAGGCTATCGCGAAATGCCACGAGTTATTAACGGACTTGGTATCGCAATCCTTTCTACTTCAAGGGGTGTGATGACCGATAAAGAAGCCAAAGAGTTGAAACTCGGTGGTGAAGTCCTTTGTTATGTTTATTAATCCACAGGAGGAACAACATGTCAAGAATAGGTAAATTGCCGATTAACATTCCTACTGGCGTTACTGTAACGCAAAAGGATAATGTAGTGACCGTAAAAGGTCCAAAGGGTGAGTTAAGCCAAGCCATTGATCCTTCGATTATTGTCTCAATTGAAAACGGTGAAGTTACATTCACTATCAACGAAGAAAGCGAAGTTTCCCTTAAACAGAAACAAGCTTTCCACGGTTTGTATCGTGCACTTGTAAACAACATGGTTGTTGGTGTAAGCGCAGGTTACAAGAAAGAAATGGAGTTGGTAGGTGTTGGTTACCGTGTTTCAAATCAGGGTAATCTTATCGAATTCTCTTTGGGCTATACCCATCCAATCTTCATTCAGTTACCCAAAGAAATTAAGGTTGAGACTAAGACAGAAAGAAATAAAAATCCATATATTTGCTTGGAGTCTTGCGATAAAGAACTCTTAGGCCTTGTATGTGCAAAGATTCGTTCTTTCCGTAAACCAGAACCTTACAAGGGTAAAGGTATTTTGTTTGTTGGCGAACAGATCCGCAGAAAGTCGGGTAAGGCAGCCGGCGCTAAATAATTTTAATGTATTAAGATTATGACAAAACAGAAAGAACAAAGACGCTTAAAGATTAAATATCGCGTTCGTAGCAAGATTTCGGGAACACCGGCTCGTCCCCGTTTGAGTGTTTTCCGCAGCAATAAGCAAATTTATGTGCAAATCATCGATGACGAATCTGCAAAGACTCTTGTCAGCGCTTCTTCATTAGGTATGGAAAAGATGCCTAAGTGCGAACAAGCTGCTAAAGTCGGTGAAGCCGTAGCACAGAAAGCAATTGCAGCAGGTATTTCAGAAGTTGTATTTGACCGTAACGGCTATCTCTATCACGGTCGTGTGAAAGAAGTAGCCGAAGGTGCCCGCAAAGGTGGTCTTAAATTCTAAATGATTATGGCAAACAGAATAAACGTAAACAGCGAAGAATTAAAAGATAGACTGGTTGCTATCAATCGTGTGACTAAGGTAACCAAAGGTGGACGTACCTTCACTTTTGCCGCTATCGTTGTAGTAGGCGATGGCAAAGGTGTTATCGGTTATGGTTTAGGTAAAGCAGGTGAAGTACAGGCCGCTATAGCAAAAGGTATTGAGGCAGCAAAGAAGAATTTGATTCAAGTTCCTGTTGTTAAGGGAACAGTACCTCACGAACAAGCAGCTCACTTCGGTGGCGCCAAAGTATTAATACTTCCTGCCTCTGAAGGTACTGGAGTTGTGGCTGGTGGTGCTATGCGTGCTGTATTGGAAAGTGCCGGTATCAAGGATGTACTTGCAAAGTCAAAGGGTTCTTCTAATCCTCACAACCTTGTAAAGGCAACATTTGCTGCGTTAGGTGAAATGCGCGATGCACGCCAGGTGGCTGCTCAGCGTGGTATATCAATCGAAAAAGTTTTCAGAGGATAATCACTATGGCAACTATTAAAGTTAAGCAAGTTAAAAGTCGCATTGGCGCTCCCAAAGATCAAAAGCGTACACTTGATGCTATGGGATTAACGAAAATGAATCGTGTAGTAGAACTTCAGGATAACGACTGCGTTCGTGGTCAGATTCGCAAGGTTCGTCACTTAGTCACGGTCGTTGAATAATCTTAAACACTCTTAAATAGTAAAATAATTTAACCATGAAATTACATACTCTAAAACCCGTTGCAGGTTCAACCAAGACTCGTAAGAGAATAGGCCGTGGTCCAGGCTCTGGCATGGGCGGTACTTCTACACGTGGTCACAAGGGTGCTAAGCAGCGTTCTGGTTACAAGAAGAAGATTGGTTTTGAAGGAGGTCAGATGCCTTTGCAGCGCCGTCTTCCCAAATATGGTTTTAAAAATATTAATCGCGTTGAGTATAAGGCAATCAACCTTTCCACTCTCCAGTCTTTGGCAGAAGCTAAGAGCCTGACAAAAGTAGGTGTTGAGGATCTGATTGCTGCAGGTTTCATCAGCAAGAATCATTTGGTTAAGATTTTGGGTAACGGCCAGCTTTCTTTGAAGTTGGATGTCGTAGCTCATGCTTTTTCAAAGAGCGCTGAAGATGCTATCGTAGCTCAAGGAGGTACTGCAACAACCATCTAATAAAGCATTACGTCGATGAAGAAAATAATCGAGACATTAAAGAACATTTGGAGAATAGAGGATTTACGCACTCGTCTGCTTATTACAATCCTTTTCGTAGCAATCTATCGTTTCGGCTCGTTTGTCGTTCTCCCGGGTATCAATCCTTCTGAATTGGCAAACCTACATAGCCAGACGAGCGAGGGACTTATGTCATTGCTCAATATGTTCTCTGGTGGCGCCTTTGAGAATGCTTCTGTGTTCGCCTTAGGTATTATGCCATACATCTCGGCTTCCATCGTTATTCAGCTGCTTGCAGTTGCTGTTCCTTACTTCCAGAAGTTACAGCGTGAAGGTGAAAGCGGTCGTCGCAAGATTAATCAATATACACGCTGGTTGACAATCTTTATCCTTGTTTTCCAAGCACCTTCATATCTGATTAATCTTCGCCTCCAGACACAAGGCACTAATGCCTTTATGGTTGGTGACGGCTTTATGTTTATGTTGGCATCCACGCTCATTCTCGCTGCAGGTTCAATGTTTATCCTTTGGTTGGGTGAACGCATAACCGATAAAGGTGTAGGAAATGGTATCTCTCTGATCATTATGATTGGTATCATTGCCCGTTTGTTACCTGCATTGGTGGAAGAAACTCAGACAGCTCTTTCAGGTGCCGAAGGTGGTGGCTTAATCAAGTTACTCTTCGAGATCATCGCCCTGTTGTTCGTGATGGCTTTGGCTATCATCCTGACACAGGCCACTCGTAAGGTTCCTGTACAATATGCCAAGCGTGTTGAAGGCGGACGCCAGTTTGGTGGAGCGCGTCAGTACATCCCTCTCAAGCTTTTTGCTGCTAATGTAATGCCTATCATCTTTGCACAGGCCATTATGTTCATTCCATTGACATTGGTCGGTGCATCAGAGCATTCTGGTTGGTTCTTAACCCAGATGAAAGACTTTACTTCAGTACCTTACAATGCAATTTATGTTGTGCTCATCGTAGCATTTACCTATTTCTACACTGCGATTACTCTTAATCCAGTACAGATGGCTGAAGATATGAAACGCAACAATGGTTTCATCCCAGGTGTTAAACCGGGTAAGAGCACAGCAAATTATATTGATAAGGTAATGTCTCATATCACACTGCCAGGTTCATTGTTCATTGCCTTGATTGCCATTATGCCTGCCTTTGCAAGTGTCTTTGGCATCAAACAGGGCTTTGCTCAGTTCTTTGGTGGAACATCTTTGCTCATCCTTGTGGGTGTGGTGATAGATACCTTGCAGCAGATTGAGAGTTACATGATGGTGCGTCATTATGACGGATTGTTGAACGCAGGACACACACGTCCCCGTAGTTCAGTATCTGCCTATTAATGCACTGATTAATGATTACGCTGAAGACAGATGATGAAATAGAGTTGTTGCGTGCTGCCAACTTGTTGGTAAGTGCAACGCTCACAGAAATAGCAAAAATTGTCCGGCCGGGTGTAACAACTCGACAGATTGATGCACTCGCCGAACAGTTTATTCGAGATCATGGTGCCACACCTACTTTCAAAGGTTTCCCTTCATCATTCGGAGGTCCTTTTCCCAGTAGTGTTTGCACGTCGGTAAATGAAGTAGTTGTACATGGCATTCCCAATGACAGGGAATTAGTTGATGGAGACATCGTCTCTGTTGATTGTGGAACTTGCCTGAATGGTTTCTGTGGTGATTCCTGCTACACTTTCTGTGTTGGCGAAGTTTCTGCAGAAGTCAAACAACTCCTTCGTGTTACCAAAGAGTCGCTATATAAAGGTATTGAACAAGCTATTCCTGGACATCGTATCGGCGACATAGGAGATGCTGTCGAATCACATGTCTATAAATATGGTTATGGCGTTGTACGTGAATTGACCGGACATGGAATAGGACACGAAATGCACGAAGAACCGCAGGTGCCCAATTATGGAAAGCGCGGATCTGGTAAGCTGATTAAAAATGGCCTGTGCATAGCAATCGAACCCATGATAACAATGGGAAAGCGCAATATAGCGCTTCTTCCCGACCGTTGGGGTTTTATTACTTGCGACCGGAAGCCAGCAGCTCATTTCGAGCATACCATAGCCGTTCATCACGGGAAAGTAGATATCCTTTCATCATTCTGTCAGATAGAAGAAATCGAAAATCAGAAATACTAATTAAAGCATGGCAAAACAATTCGCAATAGAACAAGATGGAACCATCGTGGAAGCATTAAGCAATGCGATGTTTCGCGTTGAATTGGAAAATGGGCACGAAATAATCGCTCATATTTCAGGTAAAATGCGTATGCATTACATCAAGATTCTTCCTGGCGATAAGGTTAAGGTCGAAATGAGTCCGTATGATCTTACAAAAGGCAGAATTGTCTTCCGTTACAAATAATATAAAAACATATTTCAGATAATGAAAACAAGAGCATCATTGAAGAAGCGTAATGCAGACTGCAAAATCGTACGTCGCAAAGGTCGCTTATATGTAATTAACAAGAAGAACCCTAAGATGAAACTTCGTCAGGGCTAATCTTTATTCAGAAAATAATAAGATTATAATATGGCAATAAGAATTGTTGGTGTCGATTTACCCCAAAACAAGCGTGGTGAAATCGCTTTGACCTATATTTTCGGAATAGGTCGTAGTAGCGCGGCTAAGATCTTGGATAAGGCCGGCATAGACAGAGGCATCAAAGTACAGGACTGGACCGATGATCAGGCAGCTAAGATCCGTCAGATCATTGGTGAGGGCTGGAAGGTTGAAGGTGACCTCCGTTCAGAAATCCAAATGAACATTAAGCGTTTGATGGACATCGGTTGTTATCGTGGCGTGCGTCATCGTCACGGACTTCCCGTTCGCGGACAGAGCACTAAGAACAATGCTCGTACACGTAAGGGTAGAAAGAAAACCGTTGCAAATAAGAAAAAAGCTACTAAATAATAGATAGATTATGGCTAAGAAATCAGTTGCAGTAAAGAAGAGAGTAGTGAAAGTAAATGCACAGGGACAGCTCCACGTGCACAGTTCTTTCAACAACATCATTGTATCTCTCGCAAATAGTGAAGGTCAAATCATTTCATGGTCAAGTGCCGGCAAGATGGGCTTCCGTGGTTCTAAGAAGAACACACCCTATGCAGCTCAGATGGCAGCGCAGGACTGTGCAAAAGTAGCTTACGACCTTGGTCTTCGTAAAGTAAAGGCTTATGTGAAAGGTCCCGGAAACGGACGTGAGAGCGCTATTCGTGCTATCCACGGTGCTGGTATCGAAGTAACCGAAATCGTTGACGTTACGCCACTGCCACACAATGGATGTCGTCCTCCCAAGAGAAGAAGAGTATAATCGGATGTGTTCATCAGAGCAGTAATTAGAATTATACATTCCTCTTGAATTATTTTCATATTAGTTAGAAACTAAAATCCATTAATCGTAAAAAAGTAATAATATGGCAAGATATATTGGACCTAAGTCACGTATTGCCCGCAAATTTGGTGAGGCAATTTTTGGCCCCGATAAAGTACTTTCCAAGCGTAATTTCCCTCCCGGTCAGCATGGTCGTGATCGTCGTCGCAAAACTTCTGAATATGGAGTGATGCTTGCTGAAAAGCAAAAGGCAAAATACACCTATGGCGTTCTCGAGAAGCAATTCCGCAATATGTTCAACAAGGCAGCCTCTTCTTCAGGCATTACCGGTGAAGTATTGCTCCAGAACCTCGAGTGCCGTCTTGACAATGTGGTTTACCGTCTCGGTTTAGCCCCTACACGTGCTGCTGCACGCCAGTTGGTTGGTCATCGCCACATCGTTGTAGATGGTCAGGTGGTTAATATCCCCTCTTATAGTGTAAAACCCGGTCAGATTGTCGGCGTACGCGAAAAGTCTAAGTCACTTGAAGTGATCGCCGATGCACTTGCAGGTTTCAACCACAGCAAGTACGCATGGATCGAGTGGGACGAAAACAGCAAGTCAGGTAAGTTCCTTCACAAGCCCGAACGTGCTGATATCCCCGAGAACATCCGTGAACAACTGATTGTCGAATTGTACTCTAAGAACTAATGATGAAAAACAAGGCTCGGAACAAGTCATCGTTGAAGCCTATGTTTCAAATGTTTTGCTTGTTTCCCCCTTGCTTCATCTGTGCTATCCCGAAAAGGAACAGCCGACTTTTTTAAGTTGCTAAGCGTTTCCTGTTTCGGTATCATAAAGTTCCATAATTACAAAACAAAAAAATTCACACATGGCGATATTAGCATTTCAAAAACCAGACAAAGTCGTAATGATCGAAAGCGATGACAAGCATGGCGTATTCGAATTTCGTCCCCTTGAACCAGGTTTCGGTGTTACGATAGGTAATGCTTTACGTCGCATCCTTATCTCCTCTCTCGAAGGCTTTGCTATCAATACCATTCGCATACAAGGCGTTGAGCATGAGTTCGCTTCCATTCCTGGAGTACGCGAGGATGTGACAAACATTATCCTTAACTTGAAGCAAGTACGTTTCAAGCAAATTGTAGAAGATGTCGAAACAGAGAAAGTCTCTCTCACCATTTCCGACACCAAGGAATTTCGTGCTGGTGAGATAAGTAAATATCTGACGGGATTTGAAGTGTTGAATCCGGAACTGATTATTTGCCACCTTACTGCAAAAGGTCCTATTCAAATGGAATTAACCATCAATAAAGGCCGTGGTTATGTTCCTGCCGACGAGAACAGAATCTTTTGCAACGAAGTGTCGCAAATTGCAATCGACTCAATCTACACCCCTATCCGTAATGTGAAGTACAGCGTAGAGCCCTTCCGCGTTGAGCAGAAGACAGACTACGACAAGTTGGTACTTGACATCACTACGGACGGTTCTATAACGCCGAAGGATGCTCTTAAGGAAGCAGCCAAAGTTTTGATTTACCATTTCATGCTCTTCTCTGATGATAAGATCACCATTGAAGACGAAACCCAGGATTCCAATGAGGAATTCGACGAGGAAGTATTGCGTATGCGCCAGCTTCTCAAGCAGAAGCTCGTCGATATGCAGCTTTCCGTACGCGCCCTCAACTGCCTCAAGGCAGCCGAAGTCGTTACTTTGGGCGATTTGGTACAACTCAACAAGAACGAACTCCTTAAGTTCCGTAACTTCGGAAAGAAATCGCTCACGGAGCTTGATGATTTGCTCGCGGGTCTGAATCTTTCGTTTGGAACCGATATTACAAAATATAAATTAGACAAAGAATAAAACTTAACCATGAGACACGGTAAGAAATTTAATCATTTAAGTCGTACTGCATCCCACAGAGCCGCTATGCTTTCAAACATGGCAGTGTCTCTGATCAAGCACAAAAGAATCACTACGACTGTTGCTAAAGCAAAAGCGCTCAAAGTATATGTTGAGCCCCTCATAACGAAGAGTAAAAAAGACACCACCAACTCTCGTCGTGTGGTATTCAGCAAACTTCAGGATAAATATGCTGTAACAGAATTGTTCCAGGAAATCTCACAGAAAGTTGCCGATCGTCCGGGCGGTTACACCCGCATCATCAAGACCGGTTTCCGTGCAAACGACGGTGCTGACATGTGCTTTATCGAATTGGTGGACTACGATGAGAATATGGCTAAGACCAAGAAGGCTACTCGTCGTACACGTCGCAGCAAGAAGGCAGCCGATGCTCCTGCAGCCGAGGTTGTTGAAGAAGTTGTAGCAGAAACACCTGCAGAAGAGGTGAAAGCAGAAGAAGCTCCTGCTGAAGCCCCTGCCGAAGAAGCTAAAACCGAAGAAGCCGCTGCGGAATAATCCGAAAAACACCAACATTTATACCGAAGAGGTTGCTTGCATCATGCTTGCAACCTCTTTTTTTGTTTTTTATGGGCAGCCTTTCATAATTCCGTTATGCCGATATACCGTTATACCGAGCTTTTTGAAAAGGCTTTCTTTGGGGATAATGGGCGCCGAGATAAGAAAAATTATCTCCGAGCAAAAAAATTATCTCCGAGCTAAAAAAAATTATCTCCGAGCTAAAAGAAATTATTGGTGTCCGCTAAAACTTTTTAGTGCGACTTAAACGACATGCGAACCGTGATTATAAGCGATTGCTGGTCTTTTTTTTCAGAAGTAAGCCTCTTTGTTCTTACTGTCCTTCTTTTTTTAGCGGACAGCCTAATAAAATGGCGAAATAAAGCCTTTTAATTGAACGACATTCTTCCATCGCCAGCTGTTAATAAGTATCCAAGGATAGATGGAAGATATCTTTTTGACCTTTTATGGCTCGTTTTAGCGGACAGCCAATGGATATAGCCCAATCATGTGTGTAAGGGGGCTTACTTTTTAAAAAATAAATCCGCAATGCCTATTTATCGGCACTGCGGATAGGTGATTCTATCATTTTTAAAGTTTAGCGGACACCAATAAAAAAAAATTTGCTCGGAGCTATTTGCTCTTATTTCGAGGGCATTCTTTCGAGCTTCCAAACAACGCGTCAATTCCGATGAATAAAGGGCGCATTGCTGTGGACTATTTCCCAGTATCAAAAGCTAATCTGGAGATAAATTAAAATAGCTCCGAGATACTTGGTTTTTACCCGGAGCTGTTTTCCAAAGCAATTTTTATAACTTTAGGCAATAATCATTTAGCGTAGTCACGGTTTTCATCCGCTCACCTCAGTTTTCGCAGATAGACGGGATGTCAGAAAATAGCGAATAATAGAAAAAATTTCGCCATGTGTTAAAAATCGCATAAAAATACAAATTTTTCTTTTCATTTATTTTGCCGTCTATTATTAAAACGTTATTTTTGCAAGGTCTGATGTGAAAAATCTGCAAAATCGGTTTTACCATTAGAACAAAGAGAAGAATTTTTAATTTATTATCAATTTTCAAATACATTTACTATTATGAAAGCAATTAAGTTTTTAGCAGTTTGTTTGATGCTGGGTTTATCTTCAGCAAATGTTTGTGCTCAAATGACTAAGGAGCAGGTAAAAGAACGTGAAGAGCTGAAGAAGTATTCTAAGGCCGAACTCAGCGAAAAAGTATCGAAGGATGCAAAAAAACAGGCAAAGATATGGAAGAAAGAAGGCTGGCAACCCATTGCCGGAGGCCTGCCACTGGAAAGACAAGCTGACAGAAGCTACATGATGCAGTATGAGTTTGACGATAAGGGCGACTATGCTTGGTATTGGGGCACAGCACAAACTCCTGGCGCTACTATTGATGCAGCAAAGGCACAGGCTTTGGAATTGGCTCAGCAGGATTTGTGTGCTACCATCCAGAAAGAGATTACGGTGCTCACAGAAAACAAAAATGCCAACGAGCAATTAACCGATGACGAGGCAGCATCTGTTGTTAAGACTGTTCAGGCTTCTAAATCTCTGATTTCTCAGAGCCTTGGCCGCACCATCGTTGTCGTTACTGCCTATCGCGTTACAAAAGCCAAGACAAAAGAAGTAATGGTTCGCGTAGCATATAGCACAAAGGAGGCAAGAAAACGCGCCATGCAGGTTGTGGTTTCCGAATTGAAGAAGGAAGGCAATGCCCTGGGCGAGAAATTGGATGAAATGACTGACTGGTAATTGCAGATAACCCCATTTTCCGTTTCGTTTGACTATGAAAAAAGTATTCTTGACAACCTTCTTGCTTTTTGGCTGGCTTACGTTGCAGGCTGTTGGCGGAGATGACGACAAACTGTCGAAGGCTCTGCAGAAAGAGTATAAGCAACAAGTGAAAACGCTCAACAAAGAGGGCTGGAAGGTGATGAACAGCGCACAGACCGTGGAGGATGCCATGCTTTCTCACTATCTTGTTGTTCAAAAGCACTATGGCTCTTCCCAAATCCTGAGCGCCGAGGCCGAAGCAGCCAATTACAACACGGCATATACCAAGGCATCAAGCAGAGTTGCCGCACAATATGCCACTATGAAGGGTAGCCAGGTCAATTCAAGCGGGAATACTACGATTGAGAGCCAGGCAGGTAATACTGTCACGGGCAGTACAACGTATGTCAGCAACACAACTGTCACTACGAAGCAGAAAATCGGAAATCTCATACCGACAGTCACCCTTTATCGCACATCAGCCAAGGGCAGATACGAGGTGAAAGTGCTTTATGTCGTCGAAATGGTCACGGAATAAGCACTGATAAATCCTGACGTTTAGAAAACTCCTGAATCGTAACCATTTATTTTCTCGAATGATGAATAAGATTTTCACAGTTCTCGCTTTCCTCCTCATGTTGGGCTATACAGACGGTATGGCCCAGCGAGTGGAAACGGTAACCGCCACCTATACCTATGTTGTGACGGACGACAGCGATGTCTCCCTGAAAGAAGCCAGGCGTAGGTGCATAGAAGGCGCGAAAGCCAAGGCCATCGAAAGCGTTTTCGGCAAGATGGTGACATCCGACGTGATAGATTCCAGCGTAGAGACCAATGGTGAATCCACGAGTTCGTACTTCTGGCAAAACACCATGACATCCGTCAGGGGAGACTGGATTCAAGATACCGATCCTCCCGTGCTGAATATAGAATATAGCGACGGAAAACTCATTTTTACCGCCACAGTCAATGGTTTGGCAAGGGAAATCGTTCAGGCCAACGTAGATATCAAATGGAATATCCTGCGAGACGGCACAAACCGCAAGGTAGTGACCGATGCCTTTGAGTCGGGCGAACGTATCTACGTCAATTTCCGCACTCCTGCCGATGGTTACGTTGCTGTTTACCTCATAGTTGCCGACGACGAGGTATATTGTCTTTTGCCCTACCCGAACGATTCCGATGGTAAGTTCCCCGTAAAATCCGGCGAAGACTATTCTGTATTCGATAGGAACATAGATGCGGATGCCAGGTACTACAAAATGACTACCAAAAGCCCAACGGAAAGTAATCAGATAGTACTGATCTATTCTCCCAATCCTTTTGTGAAGTGCAACGACAAAAGAGTAGATTCCAAGCGTCCGAACGTTATCAGTTCCCGCAACTTCCAGAAATGGCTCCTCGAAAACCAGAAACGCGACCGCGATATGTACGTGGATAAGAAATGGGTGAAGATAAACAATAGAAATACAGAAAACGAATAAACATATCACTATGAAAAAGAAACTGATTTTGTTATCATTCTGCTTCCTGTCACTCTCTGCCTTCGCACAGACCGAGAATGAAGCCGAGCAGAATATAGACTGGCAGGAAGATTCCTCCGAAATTGTTACGGTTTCAGATATTATCAATATGCAACAGGCTGTTACCGTGCAGAACAACAAGGAAAAGCACTTCGCAGATGTATGGAGCTACCGCACCTATTTGAATCTCTCTTCCACAAAAGCCACGTTCACCCCGCAGGAAAAAATTAAAACAGGTGTAAACTCTGGTTTTGTCGAGGAATTTAAGAGTGACTGGGGAGCTTCGCTCACTTGGGGACACAACTATCCTCTTCATAAGCACCCAATTGCTAACGTGGCTCAGATAAACTTGGACTACACCTGGATAGACCTCAACGTGAACCACGTAAAAATCGATGGCGACGGAACGAATATCTATGACAGTAGCAAAAAATTCGATAAGGATACACATGCTTCTGCTACCTCTTCAAGTAGTAATTCCGCTTTCTACACACCGTGGAATCTTGAAAAGTATGAAGCAAATTATGGCATGTCGATAGGTCCTTCTTTGACGATAGCTCCTTTCACTTACGTCAATGTACCGGCCCTTCACTACGTTCGTTTTAATGTTTACTACCATGTAGGATATTATGCTTCGTTGATTCTGATGACAAACAACGAGGAAGCAGACGTAAACCAAGGCTTGACGGGCACAGCAAAGGATAATCACGATAAGATGGCCGACAATTCAAAGATAGATTGGGGTCATGGAATGACAACGAGCATCGGTTTCAGCGTAAACTGGAAGTTCATCGGTTTTGGCTTTGAAACCAGAAAAGCTAAGTTGAAATATACTTCTCTTGTCCCCAGCGAATTCGGAAAGGATAAGTATGAATTCAAGACAAACCTAAGTCGTGTTTATTTACAGTTCAGGTTCTAATCTTTAATAGTCAAGAATATGAAAAAATATATATTATTAGCAATAATGGCTGTCATCTGTCTGCCAACAGCCTTTGCACAGACAAGCGTTTCCAAGGCCGAAGGAATGTTAGGTCCCGTTCTGAAATGGAATTTCGACGGATATGCGCTACAATTCACCAATATAAGTGAAAAAGGCGAGGCGGCAGATATTCCAAACTACGACGTACAATACAATATCGCGCCTTGGGTAAAGAGAAAGCTCAATGTAAAAAAAGTCAGAATCGGCGCAGGCATCAACAAAATCGGCTCTTGCGCTTTTGCTAACTGCGCAAATCTTCAGGAAGTCGTATTCGATGGCATAGACCTCACGGAAATCGGATGGGGAGCCTTCTATAATTGTGTACGTCTGAAGACTATTTCCCTGCCAATCAGTCTGAATAATATTGAGACCATAGCCTTTGCAGAATGTAACTCACTTCCTTCTGTAAAGATTCCCGAACGTTGTCGTGTTGGCGACAAGGCTTTTGCTTCGTGCACCAATATTCAGAATATTGAGTTAGGTCTTACCACCATTCTCGGAAGCCATGTTTTTGCAAGCGAAGTAGAAATTGACAATGTCATTCGTCATAGATTATACAACAACGAAATCCGTAAACTGCCCTCATATATCAATGTAGGTAACTGCAAGGAATATGGTTTTTCCAGAGCTTCTGTGGAAAACTACCTGGATCAGAGAAAAGAAACCAGCACCGTTGATTATGATGCCAAGACTTCTGAGGTAGATAAGGACATTCCTGTAACAGATTACGCACGTAATGATATTTATGCCCTCGTTGTTGGTAATCAGAACTACCGTTTCGTGGGAAATGTGACATACGCCATCCACGATGCCCGCGTCTTTGCAGAATACTGCCAGAAGACTTTGGGACTTCCCTCCGAAAACATCCATTTAGTCGAAGATGCTACAAAGACTATGCTCGTTGAAGAAGAATTAGACGAATGGCTTTCAAGTATTAAGATGCGTAACGAAAAGAAACTCATCGTTTATTATGCAGGCCACGGAGTTCCTGATACAAAGGACCACAATAAAGCATATATTCTGCCGGTCGATGTGCGCGGAACCAGCCCTCATCACGGAATAGCCCTGGATGCTTTCTACGATAAGTTGGGAACTTATGCTTTCAGTCAGGTTTCTGTTTTCATGGACGCATGTTTCAGCGGCGTAAACCGTAACAACGAAGGCGTTTCCGAGAACTTGCGCAACGTAGAAATGGAGTCTGAAAACGTAGAGGTGAACGACGGTAATCTTCTGGTGATTTCTGCTGCACAAGGTAACGAAACGGCGCAGGGATATCCCGAGGAAGGGCACGGACTGTTTACCTATTATCTATTAAAGGAACTGAAAGAGACAAATGGCTTCGTTTCTCTCGGTTCTCTGTCGGACAACATTACAAAAGGTGTTACCCAAAAGGCTATGCAGCTGAAGTTGCGCAAGAGACAAACCCCGAAAACATCGCCATCTAAGGCTATTTCGGAATATTGGCGTAACATGTATTTCTAATCGTAGTCAGAAAACCCGTATAATCATATAAATTTCAGATTAACCCTTATATGAAGACAGTTTTTCGACATATAGCCAAAGACTGCATGACGGTACTCTATGCTTTTGCTGCAGTAGGAATCCTGGCTGCGCTGGCGTTGAACATTTCGTTCCTGAATCCAGTGGCGCAGATCATGAAAGGATTTTCTATGACCGACATTTATTATAATGTGCAGCAGGAGTATAGTGTTCCCGACACGAGCCGCGTCATTACCATCGTGGATATGTCGGATATTAGGGACAGATATCGTCTTGCCGAGGTGCTGGAGGAAATCGACTCGCTGAAACCGAAGGCAGTTGGCGTGGATATCGTTTTTGAAGGCTGGAATCCCGATACTTTGGGCGACAACAAGGTTATTGAGGTGGCCGGAAAAGTTTCCAATACCGTTTTCTCCTATCGTATGTTCGACTATGTCAATGATACCATAGGCTATTCGGGCGAAACCCACTCCTTCTTCACCGATATCGTTCCTGTAAAACAGGGTTTCACGAACTACGAGCGTACGCTCTACGGTGCTTTGAAGCGTGTGTCGCACATCAAAAACATTTGTATGGGCGATGAACGCACTTCATTGGTATATGAGGTGTCTAACCTGTACAGCGATGGACAACTCAGGGAGATGAAGTCGGATAAGGTGAACATCAATTTCCGTCCCACGCATTACCGTGTTGTTCCTGCCGACTCGTTGGTATATTATGCCGACTTGATAAAAGATCACATCGTGTTATATGGCGCAATGCACGAGTTGGCGGATATGCACTACACGCCAATTGGAGAAATAGCCGGTATCGAATTGCTTGCCTATTCCATACAGACTATTTTGGAGCAGAGCGAGGTGCGTCACCCGAACCTTTTCGTAACTGCCATTATCTCCTTTATCATTGTCCTCCTGACATTCTGGTGGAAGACGTACTATATCGATTGGGCAAAGCGCAGAAAATCCGAAGCCTTGCAGTTCTTCCTCACCACTACGTTCGTAGTCGGAATGATGTTGTTCCTATGGTCCGCTTTGTTGATGGGAATAGGATTTGTCCTGTTCAGTATGACTTCTATCAGCATCAATTTCGGTTGGGCGTTGGCGGCAATACCATTTATCAGCGGAGCAAGGGAATTCTTCGGGCTGACGATTCGTAATATCTCGGGTTATCATTTGTTTTAGGGTGATTCTTCTCGGAAATGATCGGGAGAACGTCTCTATAGTGTAATTATAAATAATTAAAATAAAGTGACTAAAAAACTTTTTATCCTACTGATAATGCTCTGCTCCATGTTTGTGGAGACGGTTGCACAGAGATATGTTGTTGTCAGCATAACAGGAAATGTTATGTTGGAGAACAACGGTGGCAAATCCAGAGAACTGAGATTACGCGAGGTCTTGACACCGCAGAGCATCCTGAACTTGTCTTATAAGTCGCAGGTAGAACTTTTCAACGATCAGGAAGGAAAGAAATATGTGATTAAAGTGCCCGGAAAAGGCGCATTGTCTGCTTTGATGAAGGACAGACAGAATTCTGTCATGCAGCTTTCCACACAATATATTGCATACATAAAAGGTCGCATCAAGAGCAGCGGCGAAATATCCTCACGCCGTTACAGCGACCCTGCGACGGTGACGCGCGAAGTGGCGGTAAAGAAAGATGCCCTGAAGGAACAGTTCAATTCTTTCCGCAAAAAGGCCGTTACCGACTTTGAAAAATTCAGGAAAGAGGCCGTACGCAAATATGCTGAGTTCCTACGTCAGTCTTGGGAGCAGATGGATGCAAAACCTGCGCGTCCAAAGCTGATTGACAAGGAGGTACCGCCAATCCGTTTCGACGAAACGATTAAAAACCGTATTCAGGAAAGCAAACCCATCAATATTGATATCGTTAAGATAGACGTGCCCCTGCCCAAACCGCAGCCCAAACCTGTTAAGCCTATCGAAGAGCAGGAAGAGGAGGTACGAGAATATGTGGACTTCGCACTTTATGGCACTCCCTTGCACGTTCGTTTCACTGGCAAGGAACACTATCAACTTCCTGCTGAGATAAACAATACTATCGTGGCAGATACGTATATCAAGTTGGGTAGTGCTGATTTCAACAACACCATTCACGACTGTTTGGAGCTGCGTACGCGTCATCAGTTCTCCGACTGGGCATATTTCCAGATGCTTGAGGCTTTCTCCAAGGAGTGTTTCGCAAACGAGAACGAGGCTACGCTTCTCATGGCCTACATTGCGCAGCAGTCTGGCTACCAAATCCGTTTGGGTTTGAGCGATAACAGACTTTGTATGCTATATGCTTCGGACCACATGATATATGGCCGTTGTTATTACCTGATTGACGGACTTGACTTCTACGTTTATGGCAAAGATGTCAATAATCTGAGAATTTGTCAGGCTGCCTATCCCAAGGAACAGGCTCTTTCGCTCCTGATTACTCAGCCTATGATTATCGATCAGAAGAGAACGGAAAAACGCACGCTGCAATCTGAAAGATATAAGGAGATGAATATAGAATCAGATGTGAACCAGAATCTCATAGATTTCTATAATTCATATCCTTCTTCGCAGATCAATAATAATTTCATGACGCGATGGGCAATGTATGCCAATGTACCGTTTGAATCTACCGTGAACGCCAGCCTTTTGGCCGAGTTGCGTCAGCAAATCGACGGTCTGAGCAAGAAAGAGGCCGTAGAACGTCTGCTCAACTGGGTGCAAACGGCTTTTGAGTACAAGTATGACGATGAAATATGGGGCGGTGACCGTGCTTTCTTCCCCGAAGAAACACTTTACTACCCATATTGCGACTGTGAAGACCGCAGTATTCTTCTTTCGCGCATCATTCGCGACCTTCTCAAGCTGAAAGTCATCCTTGTGTACTATCCCGGACATTTGGCTATGGCTGTAAATTTCGGCGACGAGGAAGTTGCCGGAGATTACATCCTGCTGGATAATGAACGTTTCGTGATATGCGATCCTACCTACATAGGAGCCGGAATTGGCGAGACGATGCCGAATATGGACAACCAGAAAGCAACAGTTATCTTGTTATAAATAGTAGAATAGTGATTTGAAAATGCCCTGAATCGAAGGCCCGTTATTTTTCGGTCCGCGATTCAGGAAAAACAGGAAGCCCATTCTCTTTTCGGGAATAGGGCTTCCTTTTTATTGGGCGGATTTCCGTTATAACGTTATGCCGTTATTCCGTTATACCGAGAATTGATTCTTTGGGGTGAATGGGCGCCGAGATAAGAAAAATTAGCTCCGAGCAAATTTTTTTTAGCTCGGAGCTATTTGCTCTTATTTCGGAGGCATTCTTTCGAGCTTCCAAACAACGCGCCAATTATGATGAATAAATGGCGCATGGCTGTGGACTATTTCCCAGTATCAGGAGCTAATCGGGAGATAAATAGAAATAGCTCCGAGATACTTATAATTTACTCGGAGCTATTTTCTATGTCGTTTTTTGAGAATGGGCTATAACCGATTCTTTTCCCGATGTATGCTGGAAAAGCGCGGTCAGTAGGTGCGTTTTGTCGTTAAATCCATTCGCGATGTTTGAAGAAGGCGTAGAATACGCCGGTCACGACTACCGAACCTATGACTACCAGTGGCATACCCCAGTTGCTGCCCTCCATACCGCTGATGAGGTTCATACCAAATATGCTGGCAATCAACGTAGGTACCATCAAGATAATGCTGACACTGGTCATCTGCTTCACTACGCCGCTCATATTGTTGTTAATGATGCTTGCGTAGGTTTCCATGGTGGAGTCCAAGATGTTGGTGTAGATATTTGTCGTCTCGCGTGCCTGATTCATTTCGATATTCACGTCCTCAATCAGGTCGGCGTCGAGTTCATCCACAGGGAGTTTGAACTTCAGTTTTGAAAGCAGGGTTTCGTTTCCACGAATGGAGGTGATGAAATACGTAAGGCTGTCTTGCAGGCGCGAAAGGCTGATCAAATCTTCGTTATCGATGGTACGGTCTTCCAGATTACGCTTGGATTCCTCGATCAGTACGGAGATTTGTTTCAGACGTTTCAGATACCACACGCTTGATGAGAGGAACAGTCGGAAAACCAAGTCCACAGAATCGGTAAAACCGCGATTTCGCTTCTGTTGGTACGATACAAAATCTATCATCATGTTGGTTTCAAAATTGCAGACCGTCACACAAACGTCTCCGTTCAGGATAATACCCAACGGAATCGTGGTATGTGGCGTGCGCGACTGCACTTCCTTCACGTATGGGATACGTAAAATAATCAAGGTCCAGCCTTCGTCGTAATCGTAACGCGAACGCTCGTCCTTATCTCGTATGTCGTCCAGAAAATAGTTGGGAATGTGTAATTCGTCGCAAAGGAATCTCTCGTCATCTTCGCTGGGGCAAGTCACTTGTGTCCAGCAAAAAGGCTTCCATTCCTCAATAGTGCGTAGTCCCTTGTTGATATTCCAAAAAGTTCGCATGGCATTTTCCTCCTCTTGTTAAGAATGCAGAAAGATGGACGGGGAGGATGCACATGTCGCGCGCTTCCAACCCGATTAATCGTTATTTTCCGCGTAATAGTCGTCCATTTTAGTTTTTCCTTTGGTTATAGGGTTATTCTAATAATAAGATTTTAAAGTAGGTAATCAAAACAGTCTAATTTTTAGAATAACCCTTTATTATCTCTTTCTAGTGGTTTTTCGTTATTACCGCCGCAAAATTACGATTTTTTTTGACTTTTTATGCTTTTTCTCTAAAAACTTTGCCATCAAAAGCCGCTAAAATGTCTTTTTACGGCATAAAATTGTCATTTTCCTCTAATAACAAGCGCGAATCCAGTGAATAATGCTTCACCAGATCCGCGCTTTTGCAGAAAAATGTGAGTTGGGTTGTTCTAAAAATTAGGCTGTTTTGATTTTTCAAAGATTTTTGAGTGATTTTGTTTTTAATGCCGCAGAAGCATAGCGAGCTATGGTTCAAGGAATTAAAGACAATGGCGCCAAAAAGATTGAAAAAGCATACAGACAAAAAAAAGCTTCACAAAATTTTAAAACCTAATTTTTAGAACTACCCAGTTTAGATTCTTCTAAAAAATAGGGTCCTATTATTTAGATGCTAAATTCAGTCTGTAGTCCGCACATCAATCGCCGTAAACGCGAGTGGTGTGTTTAATAACGAGACCTCCCAAGAAAGCCTTGTTCACGTATTCCACGTGGTTCACCTTCTTAATGCCACCGTTCTCAGCTGCTTTCTTCAAGTCGTTCTGTTCGCCCTTGCTGCTCCACAGTCCGAGGAAAATGGTGGACTCTGCTACGCCTGTCTTAGAACCTAATGTTGTGTTTGTGATACTAGCGCCGGAATTAACCGTCATACAACTACTCAAACTTGCCACTACAAATGCAGCAACACCGAGAAATGATAAAATTCTCTTCTTCATTTTGTTTTGTTTTTAAGGTTATTGAATATTATCCTAAGAATCTGTCCTATAGGTCAGAATTAGTTTTTCAGTATCCGGATTATTTATTGCTTATCCTTCAGGCTTTTTGGAAGGATATAGTGCAATATTTACAAAAATAAGGCGATATAAAGAATATATTTGCGCCTTATTTTTGATTTTAGGGTTGTTCTAATAATTAGGCTGTTTTGATTATTCAAAGATTTTTGAGTGGTTTTGTTTTTAATTTTGCAGAAGCATAGCAAGCTATGGTTCAAGGAATTAAAGACGAAAGCGCCAAAAAGATTGAAAAATCATACAGACCATAAAAGAACTTCCCAATATTTTAAACTAATTCTTAGAACAACCCTTTATGAGAGAAATTGTTTATTCCTGCGCCTCTGCCGCTCAATAGCCCTACGTTTCAGATACTTATCTCGCCACTTCCCACACAAATCGTGCGGGTACGGTCGTATATCACGCCGAATTGCCCGGGTGCTATGCCTTGAATATCTTTTTTACTGCTGATATGCCAGGTTCCATCGGCATTACGTGTCATTAAGCCCTCGGCAAAGCGGTCGGTATGGCGGATTTTGAACGTAATCTCCACGCTATCGCGGTCTTCCCAGGGATTGCGGCTGATAAAGTGCAGGTCGGCCAAATTGAACTCGCGGCCATATTGCAATAGTGTGTCGTAGCCGTTAGATACATAGAGCACATTGCGCTTTACGTCCTTGCGAACGACAAACCACGGGCCGCCGCTCAGTCCAAGTCCTTTGCGCTGTCCTATTGTGTGGAACCAAAATCCGCGATGTGTGCCGATTTTCTTTCCTGTCGCGATGTCAATGATGGCTCCCTCGCGTTCTCCGAGAAAACGCTTGACGAAATCGTTATAGTTTATCTTGCCAAGAAAACAGATGCCCTGACTATCCTTGCGTCGTGCGGAGGGCAGTTTGGCTTCCTCGGCTATACGGCGCACTTCCTCCTTGGGGAGTCTGCCCAGCGGGAGCATAAGTTTAGATAGTTGCACGTTGTCAATCTGTGCCAGGAAGTCTGTCTGATCTTTCACGGGATCAACGGCCGTTCCCAGCCAGCGACCTTCGGCAAATTCCGCACTCGGAGCGCCTATCCCGTCTTCCACAATCGTTCCGTAGTGGCCAGTTGCAATCACGTCGTAGTCTTTTCCGGCTTTCTGGTTGAAAGCGCCGAATTTGATGAGTTTATTGCACATCACGTCGGGATTAGGCGTCAGTCCCCGCCTGACTCTTTCCATTGTGTACGAGACAACATTATCCCAGTACTCCTTTTGTAAGTCTATCACGTCAAGTTTCAGTCCGTAGCGGTGGGCTGTGGCCTGCGACATCTCAATATCTTCCTCGGCTGTGCACGAAAGTCCGTCGTCGTCCATACCTATTCGGATATAGTACAGGTCTGGCTTCAAACCCTGCTCACATAACAGATGCGTAACGACACCACTATCGACACCGCCCGATATTAAAACGGCTATTTTCTTATTATTTAAATCCATTGTCCAGCTTTTATGGTGCAAATTTAGCAGAAAAAGCGCGAATGTCGTGATATAATCCGGATAAAACGAGTATTTTTGCACGTATGAAGTCACAAAACACGAATATGTCCCGCCGGCCGTCTGTTGCCGTCGTGGGAGGCGGAGCTGCCGGCTACTTTCTGGCCGTCAGCCTCGGCGAAATGTGCCGTAATGCCGAGATCACGATTTTAGAGGGCGGCAGTCGTGTGCTTCGCAAGGTACGCGTTTCTGGCGGAGGCCGATGTAATGTGACAAATACCTTTGAAAACGTCACCGACCTGCGGCATGTCTATCCGCGAGGCCACAGACTGATGAAAAAGCTCTTCAATGAATTCGGGCCGCGCGATGCTTTCGAGTGGTTTGAGCGACATGGCGTGCAACTGACCGTACAAAGCGATGGATGTGTCTTCCCTGTTTCGCAGCAGTCGGCCGAAATCATCGATTGCCTCGAGAGTTATGCGCACCGCCTCGGCGTAAAAGTCGTTACGGGGCGTGCTATCCGGCATTTGTCCGAACTTGCTGACTTCGACTTCGTGGCTATCGTCACGGGTGGTGGCACTAACGAAACGTGGCTCCGCACTCTGGCAGAAGAGGCCGGCGTGAATATCGTGAAACCCGTACCTTCGCTCTTTTCGCTCAGTATCAACAACGAGGCGCTCCGCAGTTTGATGGGTTGTGTGGTGGAAAATGCAAGCGTACGTCTGAGCGGTACCAGTTTCTCGGCCAGCGGTCCACTTTTAGTCACGCATTGGGGATTGAGTGGTCCTGCCATATTGCGCCTTTCCTCGTATGCCGCTCCCGTTTTGGCCGAGCAAGATTATCATACCTCCCTTTCTGTGGCATGGTTGGGCGACAGTAACGAGGAGCAGGTGGCCGAAATGCTCGAAAACCTCCGCAACAATAATTCCGATAGGCAAGTTCAAAACACACCGCCGCCCGCTTTGACGAAACGCCTCTGGACTTTCTTGGCAGAACGCGCCCAAACCGGCATTTCGTCCCTGCATTGGCGCGAATTGTCGCCCAAGACGATGCGACGGCTCGTCAATACGCTTTGTAATGACATTTATAATACGGCAGGACGCGCACCTTTCAAGGACGAGTTCGTCACTTGTGGAGGAGTCTCCCTGCAAAGTCTTCATACCGCCACGCTAAGCAGCAAACAAGCGCCACACATCTTTTTTGCCGGTGAGGTACTCGATGTTGATGGCGTGACAGGCGGATTTAACTTCCAGGCCGCGTGGACTACTGCCCATGTTGTGGCAAATGCCATCGCGAAAAATATTACTGAAGCGGAATAATTCTTTTATTTAGCCTCCATTAAATTTTTATCAGCGCTCTGTAAAATATTATCAGTGCTCGTTAATACTTTATTAGCCTTCGGTAAAACTCTATCAGTGCCCGTTAAAACTTTATCGGGCGCTAATTGTTTTCTATATCGGTCGTTTCCGTTTTTTTCTGCCACCTTTTTGTAGTATCCTCACGAGGATACTGAAGTATCACCGCGAGGATACTAAAGTATCTCCATGAGGATACTAAAGTATCTCCACGAGGATACTACGGAAATGTCCCTGCAAAATATCAAAACAAGGGATATAATAACGCGTTTGGGCGTGACAAAAACTTAAAGCTTGGATGAAAGGGAAAAATTCGGCACAAAAGCCTTGCAAAGTATGGAGCAAAAAAAATGTGTAACCCCATAAAATGGAATTACACATTAGATAATGTTTGGTTTCGCGATTTATTCGCCCGGAGCAATGGCACCACTTGGGCATACGTCTGCACAAGTTCCACAATCCAAGCATACATCGGGATCAATGCTGTACTTTTCGCCTTCACTGATTGCGCCAGCGGGACATTCGTCGATGCAAGTGCCACATGCTACGCAGTCGTCACTAATTACATAAGCCATAATCTGAAAAATTAAATTGTTATACGTTTGTTTTGTCTATGTTTCTTGTCTATGTCAGTGCAAAAATAAATATATTTTTTCAATATCGCGTGCTATTAAGCGAAAAAATTTGTTTTGGCACAATAAAACTGCAAATAATTAGTTTTTATATGTAGTGATGCACGCATATATATATAATATAAGGAGTGTGATGAGACAAAGATGCCTGATGGTGGCGTTTTTGTTTCTTCTTTGCTGTGGTTTCCCCGCCGTGGCGCAACAGCGTAAGCTGCAAAACAAGCCTTTCATCGACACACGCGTACTTCACTACGGCTTTTTTATCGGTGTCCACGACCAAGGTCTCAGTATCGAGAACAATGGATACATAGATCCCGCCACTGGTCAGCAATGGTTTGCCGAAAACGACCGTTCCAACTACGGTATCGAAGTGGGTGTCCTTGCAGAATTGAAATTAACCAACCATATCGCGTTGCGTGTCAGTCCCTCTTTGTTTTTTGGGTCGAAGCATCTGAAATTTATTGAGAACGGGTCGGGAATAACAGAGACACAGGATATGAAATCTACCTACATCGCGCTGCCAGTAGGCATCAAACTCAGTGCGCCGCGCTGGAATAATTACAGACCTTACGTTACTGCGGGACTTAGTGGCGTATATGATTTGACTACCAGCAACCAAACGCTGCTTCGTGCCAATCCTTTTGAGATTCGCTTGGACTTAGGTCTGGGTTGCGACTTCTATTTGCCTTTTTTCAAGTTGATACCCGAACTTAGGTTCAGTCTGGGATTAACCGATGTGCTGGATCATAAGCGTAAGGACATGACAAATAGCAATACCGACATCATTTATACGCAAAGTGTCAGCAAAGCTACCTCTAACATGGTGTCTTTGATTCTTTACTTTGAATAAAACGCGGGTTTTCCGGTCTTCTTTTCCTTTTTTTCGTAATTTTGTGGGCGTATTGTGCAGAAAACGTGTGACAGCAGCGGTTTTCCTGCCGATACTATGTATATAAATGGATGTAGCATGATAGAAATAAAAAATCTCCATAAGAGTTTCGGCAGTCTGGAAGTCATAAAAGGAATTGACCTGCACATAGACGAACACGAAATCGTATCAATCGTAGGTAAGAGCGGCGCAGGAAAAACTACCCTGCTGCAACTCATCGGTACCTTGTATCAACCCGACAGTGGCTCCATAGAAATTGCGGGCCGCGACGTGCTACGTCTCAGTCGGCGCGAACTGTCGAAGTTTCGCAACGAGCATTTGGGATTTATCTTCCAGTTTCACCAACTTCTGCCTGAATTTACGGCTTTGGAAAACGTCATGATTCCCGGAATGATCGCACGTCGTTCGCATAAGGAACTGGAAAACGAAGCGCGCCGCCTACTTGATTTTATGGGACTGGCACATCGCGAACACCACAAACCGGCAGAATTGAGCGGAGGCGAAGCTCAGCGTGTGGCTGTGGCACGTGCTTTGATCAATCACCCCGATGTTGTTCTGGCTGACGAACCAAGCGGAAGTTTGGACACACAAAACAAACAGGAACTCCACCAACTCTTTTTCCGTTTGCGCGAAGAAACGGGACAGACCTTTGTTATTGTGACACACGACGAGGAACTGGCGCGTCAGACGGACCGACGCATCGTTATGACCGACGGACGTTTGGATAATGGCGTGGCGGGGAATGATGCTGCTTTGGTTGATTCCGAAGAGGCTGGGTTTAATTCCGAAAAGGGCGAGAAAGATTCCGAAAAGGCCGAAAAAACTATTGAATAGTTTGGAGTTGATTCCGAAAAAATTGGATTTAATTCCGAAAAAGGCGAAAAAGATTCCGAAAAGGCCGAAAAAACTATTGAATAGTTTGGAGTTGATTCCGAAGAGGCTGGATTTAATTCCGAAAAAGGGCGAAAAGATTTCCGAAATGCCCGAAAAAACTATTGAATAGTTTGGAGTTGATTCCGAAAAAATTGGATTTAATTC
>CAMVJO010000006.1 GCA_947167835.1 uncultured Prevotellaceae bacterium | reverse complement strand
GATAGAAGTCCGATTGGTGTGTAGGCTGCGCCTTTGCCTGCATGATGCCTTCCACAGTTCCCTCATTGATGATGCGCAGCACCTCGCGCCACATGGTGGGCTCTATCTCGTTGGCCGTATCGAAGCCGTTATAGACTTTGCGCAGGAACAGACCGAGGACATCGGCATCGAAGCGAATGGAATTGTCGAACCTTGTTCCATTGCAACATGCGCAGCCACGATGCCCTTCGTATTCCCCATAGTAGAGCGTGTCTATCAGAAGTCGGTGTCCGCCCCGATAGTCGGGGCTATGCCGAAAAAACGGCTTAAACGGTTTTTGAACGCTGTTTTATCACTGTTCAAAGGCTGTTTTTCAGTCTCGGGCACGGTCGTATTGTTCAGACTGTCGCGCACGGCCTGTTTCTCGGCTTCCTTCTGTGCCTTCTGTTGCTTGTAGTCCTTGGGCTTTTCTACGCAGAATGTCTCGTAGAGCCAGTCATCGTCCATAGGCAGTCCCATGTCTTGCAGCTTCTCCACGATGCCAATGTGCTTCGTCGGTTCTATCTTTTCCTTTCGTGCATAGACAAACTCTCCGCCCTCGGTGTTGAATCCCAGCGAGGTGAATATGGGACGCATATCGTAGTTTAGGATGTTCAGGATGAAGTCGCGGTCGTCTGCGTTCATGTCATCCTCTTCCTCCTTGTGAACTGTGCCGAGCGATTGCGTGCCGGTCTCCTTGGCATCGGTGGTGAGTGTGTTGCCCAGAATACGTATGGAGATCTTGCTGTCCCAATAATCGGCAAAAGTCCTGTAGAGGTCGCTGCTGCCGGTCTTATTGCCCGCCTCAATCAGTGTCAGTTCGCTATCCTTGGGATGGATATACACCGCATTTGAGCCTTGGCGTCGGGCATCAGCGATGAGCCGCTTACGTGCCGTCTCGTCCCCTGCATCGTAGGTGTATTCACGGATGGGCATACCGAAGATGTTGCAGAACTGTGCCCAGTCTGCCATATCGCCGCGTTTGTAGAGCACGGCAGGCATGAGTTCTGCGAAGATGCCAAGGCCTCTTTCCGTACCCACGAAGAGACAGTTAGGGAAGTTTTCGATAGACAAGCCCTGTTGATCGTTCTGAAAGCGCAGTATCTCGCGGCGTATGGGATTGTAGTGCTTACGGTCTATGAGGTCGTAGCGCAAATTGCCGTTCTCGTCGGTATAGAACTGTAGGAGCGTGAATCCCCAGAACTCGGACATGATAAGGTCTTTGCGCAGTTGCTTGAACCAGGGAGAGCGCAGTTGTGCGTTGATGACTTCATCGGGTTTGCCATCCCTGCGGAACTCTATCGGGAAGCGTGTCACACCGCGTAGCCGTTTGTCAAGGGTTCCTGAAAGGTGGAGGTCGAGCATGGCAGATTCATACATATCGTAGAGCCTTGCACGATTGGAATAGTCTATGCTCTTGGCAAGTGTAACGGAACTCATGTAGGCTTTCATGTCGAAAAGGAATATTTCCGGCATCTGCAACACTACATCGGGCAGGCGCTGTCCGTTGCTGACAAGCATACCGCCCTGCGTGATTTTGTTCTTGTTCTTTTTCATATTCATTATTATATATATACTATCGGAATGTAGGTCTCACTTCATCTGCCTGTATCTGCCAGGGAGAATTCTCGGAAAGTCCGGGTTCCTGAATGAGCGGTGCGCCGTCTATGGTGATATCGCCCTTCATAACGCCTTTGAGCCATTCTATGGCGCGGTCGTATCTGTCCTGCCTGATCTTAGCCATTTTATAGGGATTGTGCTGGCAGAAGATGTGATATACGGTGATATCAACGGCAAACATAAGAATGAGGGGATGTCGGTCTTCTCCTGTAGCGCTGAATATGGCGTCGCAGTCGTATTGCTTATTGAGGTATGAGCGCATTTCGCTCAGTGCACGGTCTTCGCAGATCTCAATGATTTGCGGGTCGAATGTGGGTGAATCGGTGCGCAGCAGCGCATCAAGTATTTCGCGGTGTATGGTTGCGTCGTAATCGCAGGTTGTTATGAAGTTTGCCATGGTGAGGTTAATGGGGTTTTTATGGGTTGAATGGGGTTAATGGGCAAGATGGGCTTAATGGGCAGGATGGGCTTGATGGGTTACATGCGGTATGGGTTGTTGTCTTGCAGTTCCTTGTAGGAGATGGTGACGGCAGGTTGCAGTTCTGTTGTCTTTTCTCCGATGATGGTGATGCCGCCTTCTATGCAGTCGGGACCGTCGGCATTGTATGGCAGGTGCATTTCAAAGAGCTTGAACTGGTTGATGAGTTCCTGCATGTGCGGATTGTCCTTTTCGTCCTCGTTGAATATCCATGCACCGTTGCGGTCTATCGGCTCCAGGTTGGCTTCTATACGAGTGGCCTTATCCGTCTTTTTGCGCTCATCCCCTTTGATGAAGAGTTCTCTTTTGCGTTTCTTGCACTCATCACGAAGCAGCGGTTTGAATACCTGATTGAAGAAAGGATCTTGCAGTTTGTTGTTCTCCATGTAGCAATAGACGTTGGTCTTCCCTGCTACATAGTCCATGATATCGAAGTACCACGAGATGAAGGTGGCGTTCAGCTCACGAGCCAGAAAACCCTTGATGATGTAGTACGTGCCTTTGTGCTTACCGATAAGCCAGAGCGCCTTTGTACTGGATTCCTTTTTCCTGGAATCAGAATAGGCAGGATCTCCATAGAGTATCAGGAATGGGAATCTTCTCAACGGCGGCACTTTGCCAAAGGGCAGGTTCCTGAAGATCGTGCCCTCCGAAACAGGATTGTTGTAATATTCTGCCTGGACATTCTTTGACGAGATATTAGACAGTACAATGTCAATCTGCTCCTCTGTGTTCTTCTGCGGCCATGTGCTTTTACCGTTTTTGTCACGGATATTGACTATATCCCAATGCTTAGCACGTTCTCCAGCTCGCTTGATGCAGCAGTCTTTGGCAATGATGTTACCGCACCACAGCACAAGTGTGGGCTCGGATATAGAGCGTGTGGGATAAAGTGCGCCCTCGAACCAGTTCCATTTCTTTTTGAGTGTTTCGGGATTGCGGCAGTCCTCGTCGGTGTCGTAGTCATCAAGGTAGATGACATCAGGGCGTATTTCCTCATTCTTGGCACCACGAGGCGCAGAACCGGCACCCAGCGCAACGAACTTTGCCCCGCAACGTGCGGTGAATTCCTTATCGGTCCATGCGCCAACCGTTACCTGATTGCCGTAGAACTGGCGCAGACGCGGATTGTTCTCGAAATTGAGTTTATATGGGGTGAGCAGACGTATTGCCGAGGTCTCTGTGGCCGATGCCAGGACAAAGAACCGCTTACGCTTTGTCAGTGCCAGGAACATATTGATGAACATGGCCACAGTTGATTTAGCAAGCTCACGGCTCCAACTTAGCACCTCGTACCATTCGTCGTGTTCTATGATGCGGTGGATGGCCTTGACGTGGAACGGTGCGAAGTCATACTTGGCATATTTCGGGAAGAAATACCTGATCCAGGCAACAGGATCTTTCTCCAGGTCCATGCGGCGTTTCTCTATGTCTTGCTTGGAGAGCCAGTCTTCTACGGGAACGTCGGCAGCAAGTGCTTTGTGGTGTTCTGCCCAACGCCTCAGTGCTTTCTTATCTTCGAGCGTCATATCGTTACTTCATTTGATCCTTGATGAACGCATCAAGAAGGTTGTTAAACTCCTTTGCCTTTTCGAGATCGAGCGGACGAAGCCAGTTGGTGAAGCGTATAGCCACATCCACGATGTCGGCAATGCCTACGTCCTGTTCTATTTTCTTGATGGCAGACGCGAGTTTTGCAAGGATGTCGGCCTCTGCAACTGTGGCAAAGCGCTGCCCCTCTTCACGCTCACTGATATTATTGTTTATCTCCACGATCTGGCGGTTCAGTCCGGAGAGTATCTGCGCCGGTGTGATGGTGATAGAGGCCTTGAGCTCTTCCCATCCGCCCTCTTTGATCCAGCGCGAAACAGTCTGTCGGGTTGTGCTCACCTTTTCAGCAATTTCCTCCTGTGTGAAGTTGCCGTTAAGGAAGAGCGACTTCGCGATGTCTTTTTTGTCAATATTCTTCTGTTTAGCCATAATTATCTCTAAAATTTTACGGTGCAAAGTTCGCAATAAATACATCGTTGCTGAAATGCGAAATTTATGTAAGCTTTGCGAGAATATATTAGTATAACTTGCTAATATTAAGATAAAAACGCGGTTTTGCTAAACGATAAAAACATACGAATTTTGCATCGAAATCAACAAAAGCGAAATGAAAAAAGAAAGTGTAAAGTTTTTCAACATCATCCCAGGAGAGGGGCGCGCCACGCTCCTGCTCTATGGCGACATTGGCGATGGCTCTCGTGTGGAGAGCGGTCGGATAGTTAGCGAGTTATTGGCATTGCAGTCGCAGTATGGCAAGATAGACGTGCGCATCAACTCGCGCGGCGGCGATGTGTTCAGCGGCATTGCCATATACAATGCGCTGAGACAGTCGAAGAGCGACATTACTATATATATAGACGGAGTTGCAGCGAGCATTGCTGCTATCATTGCCCTGTGCGGAAAACCCCTCTACATGAGTCCATACGCTAAACTAATGCTTCATAGTGTGAGCGGTGGCACTTGGGGCAATGCCTCTGTCTTACGCCAGACTGCTGACCAGATGGAGCAGCTACAGAAAGATCTGGCTAACATGATTGCCGGACGTTGTGGCATGAAGGCTAAAGACGTTCAGGCAAAATACTTCGATGAGAAAGACCACTGGATAGATGCCCCGGAAGCAGTGGAAATGAAGTTGTGTGATGGCATCTATGACATGGCGACTACCGAAGAGCAGCCTAAAACAGCAGAAGAGATCTATAACTTTTTTAATAACCGGCTCGTTTTCGAGCCACAAAATTCACAAGAAATGGCTTTAATAGATGACATCAAGGCTATCCCTTCTTTCAGTGACAAGGAGGATGCCAGTGCTATTGTAGCACACATCAAGGCGTTGGAGAACAAGGCAACGAAGGTTGACGCACTCCAGCAGGCGAATGACGCTTACAAGACGCAGATTGCGAACTTGCAGGCAAAGGAAGTAGATGCTTTCCTGGACAAAGCAGTGTCGGAAGGCAAGATCAGCAAGGAGCAGGTTCCTACGATGAAGAAGCTCATGCTGAGTGACCGCGAGAGTACCGAGGCTCTGATCAACAGCATGAAGCCTCAGGCAGCCCCCCGTGCCGTTGACTTCATCAACCAGGATGGAGGTGCAGCCGGTGGTTTCGAGAACAAGACCTGGGACCAGCTTGACAAGGAGAACCGCCTTGCCGACTTGAAGGCTCAGAACAAGGAACTGTTCTGTGCGAAGTTCAAGGAGAAGTTCGGCATGGACTACAAGGAGTAAGAGAACAAGAAGTGTAACCTTTTAATTTTTTGAAACAATGGCTTTAAACAAACAAGTATGGTTGAACACCATCGTCGAGAACTTCTTTCCCGACAACAGCTTTGCCACAAAGAGTATTGATGACTCTGTATTCGTGAGCAACAAGACCGTGCATATCCCTAACGCCGGAGCCCCCTCAGGCGTAGAGATCAACCGCACGCAGAAACCCGCGTCAGTGAACCAGCGTACCGATCAGGATCTGACCTACGACATGGATGAGCTGACCACTAACCCCATCTACATCCCCAACATCGACACGGTGGAACTGAGCTATGACAAGCGTCAGAGCATCCTCTGGAATGACCGTATGGAGTTGCAGAAGCAAGCCCATCAGAACCTTCTTTACAAGTGGTTCGTTGCCGGCAAGGTGATTGAGACGGTGGGCAGTGCCCGTGAGGCTCATACCTCAAGCACCGCCACAGGTAATCGTAAGAAAATGACCAAGGCAACCGTCCTGGCTCTGATGACCCGATTCAATCAGGATGATGTTCCTGCAGAGGGCCGCTACATCCTGCTTGATGCCTGCATGTACGCTGACCTGTTGGATGACCTGACCGGCACTGAGCTGAGTGCGTTTCTGGCATCAGCAGATGCTCAGAAGGGTATCTTGGGCAATCTCTACGGATTCAGCATCATGCAGCGCTCACAGGTTCTGCGTCTGACATCCGGCAAGGCTCTTTTGAAATGGTCTGAGAATGCAGCAGCTACAGAACTTGCCGCTGGTCTTGCATGGCAAGAGCAGTGTGTGAGCCGTGCCTTGGGTGAGGTGAAGATGTTCGACAACATGGATGATCCTACCTATTACGGCGATATCTATTCGTTCCTGATGCGTGTCGGCGGCAGCAAGCGCCGTTATGACAGCAAGGGAGTATATGCCATTGCCGAGGTTGCTGCATCCTGAACATTCTAACGGGGAGGCATACATGCGGTCTCCCCGCCTTTATTAAAAATAATAATAACAACGACAACAGACATGGAACTTCCAAGAGTTAAAATACGATTTTTGAACGGACAGCTGGGTATTGTCGGCGAGAGTGCGGATGGGCTCATGGGGCTTATCATAGGTGTGTCGCAGAACAGCGGACTTCGTGGCAAGGCTAAAACAATCACGTCTTTAAGCGATCTCAAAAATGAACTGCATCTGACCGAAGCGGACAACGATGCGTTGTTTGAGCAGGTGGAACTCTTCTATAAGGAGGCAGAACCTGGCACAAAACTGGTGATTTACGGCGTAGATCCCGACAAGTCGGCTACCGACATCTGCGATCCTGACGAGGAAACGCAGAGCCTGTTGCACCTGGCTCATCTGACCAATGGCAAACTGCGAGGTGTGGGCATTGCGTTTGTGAACCAAACAGTTTTAGATGAGGGCGACTATGATATAGCCGATGACGTGGTTTCTGCTTTGCCAGTTGCTCAGACTACGGCGGAAAAGATCACGAACGAGTTGTATGCACCGCTTTTCGTGGTGATAGATGGACAGCTGTTCTATCGCACCAACAACCTCTTCCCCCTCACCGACAAGAATTACAACCGTGTATCGGTGCTCATAGGCGGATCTCAGGAATATACTCCGACTTCTCAGAGCATCATGGGCACGCTGCTGGGCAGAATCAGCAAGATACCCGTGCAGCGCAATATTGGCCGCGTGAAGGACGGACCGCTGAACATAGACCAGATCTCTCTGGACGCATACGAGTTGGAGGAGAAACCTACCTGGGTGAGCGAAATCTACGAAAAAGGCTACATCGTGCCGCGCAAGTATATCGGCAGGAGCGGCTTCTACTTTGCCGACGACTGGATGGCGTGCGAGGCATCCGACGACTATGCTCACCTCACTGCGCGCCGCGTCATAGACAAGGCATACCGCATAGTATATGACACGCTGCTCGAACAGTTGCTTGACGAGCTTGAACTCAACAGCGACGGCACACTGCAACACGCGGTGGTGAAGAGCTGGCAGCAGATGGTGGAGAATGCCATAAACCGCAGCATGACTGTCAATGGCGAACTCAGCAGCGACGAGGACGGCAGCGGATGCGTGTGCTACATCAACCCTGCCCAGGATGTGGTTGCCACCTCTAAAATTGAAGTCAGCGTCAAGGTGCGTCCTCATGGCTATGCCCGATACATAGACGTGAATCTCGGATTCGACGTTGAGAATGTCTAACCCACACATCATCACATCAACACAATGATCAATACCAGAGAATACGAATGGAGCGACGTCAGCGTAGTGATAGCCGGACGACCGGTGACAGGACTGCGCGGTGTGAAGTACAGCGCAAAGCAAGAGAAGGAGCTGCTCCATGCCAAGGGCAACAAGCCCCACAGCATACAGCGCGGCAACAAGACCTACGATGGCGAGGTAACGCTGCTCCAAAGCGAATACGAAGCACTCAGACAGGCTGCCGGAGGCGACCTGCTTGACGCATCTATGGACATCATCGCCGCCTATGGCAATCCTTCGCGCGGTGATGCCGTCACCACCGACTGTCTCGTAGGCGTAGAGTTTACCGAGGACAACACCGAGTGGAAACAGGGCGACAAGTTCCAGGAAAAGACACTTCCCTTCATCTGTCTTGACTGCAAGTCCGTGTAGCGTAAAAAAGATATATATACATCGCGAAAAAGATGTATATACATCTCCGCGAAGAAGTATATACATCTCCGGCGAGATGTATATACATAATTTTCATTAAAAATCAACCCTAATTTCTTACCCCTTATTTTTATGATTAAATACAAAGTTATTCCCCGCAAAAACATGCTGACCGAAGCCGTTCTCTACTACGGCCAGATTCAGCAGGAAGGTGTGAAAGACATCGAAAAAATTGCTTCTGAGATTGAGAAGAAGAGCACCGTGTCGCGCGCAGACATCCTGAGTGTGCTCAGCGACCTGCAAGAAGCGATTATCTCTGCCTTGCAGGACGGACAAGGCGTGAAACTGGGTGATGTCGGTTCTTTCCGCCCGACACTCAAGACCATGGGCGTGGAAGATGCCAATGATTTCCAGACGGCCAATATCCGCAAGGTGAATGTAGTATTCACCCCTTCGAGCACCATGAAATACAGACTGGACAAGAAAAGTCCGTTCATGCAGTTCAAGAAAGTCACTGCCAAACCTGTCTCTGAAGGTGATGACGGTGAATAATAACTGTCCCAACTCACACACATAGTCCATGCGGCGCAGAACACCGTCACCACGGCATCTGCCGCCGCATGGAAAAAAAACAAAATGACACCATGAAATATACCAAGGAACAAATAAGCGAGTGGAAGAAGGAGCATGGCGACCTCTTTGAAATCAGCGTTGATGGCAAGAGCTGCATACTGCGCAGTCCGCGCCGCAAAGACCTGTCATACGTCAGCGTAGTCAAAGACCCTATCAAGTTGTCCGAGACACTCATGCGGCAACTGTGGGTGGAAGGCGATGCCGAAATGATAGACGACGACAAATACTTCCTGCCCGCTGTGTCGCAGATCCAGGAAGTGCTCAAAATCAAGGAGGCCAAGATAAAAAAACTCTGACGGATGCCGATGTGCCGGATGCAGACAGCTGCAACGTGCTCTACATGAACACCCTGCTACGCTACTACATGCACCTTGATCCCGACACCCTGTCGGACGAAGAATGGGCCTGGACCATACGCTATCTCATCGACATCCGAACATTAGAGAATAAGGCCAACAGCAGAAACCCGCTCTCTCACTCCAAATACTAACAACACCATGCAAAGCGTACTTCAATTTCTCATCAAGCTACAGGCAGACCAAGGCAACGTGATCAACGTAGCCAATAGCACCATGCACCAACTTGACGAGATACAGCGCAAGGCAACAAGCACAGGAACACGAGTGAGGCAGGCACTGTCGTTCGACAACTTCAAGCAGTCGCTCATGTCGCTCCCTGGCATGCAGTTCCTGGCCAATCCCTACACCCTCATATCGGCAGGAGTGGGAGCAGTGGCAGCCGTAGGAGCACAGGCCGAACAGACCAGTGTGGCCTTTACCACGCTCGTAGGCAACGAGAAACAGGCAGCCGAGATACTCCGCCAGATCAACGACTTTGCCGCAAAGACACCATACGGCAACCTTGACCTCACCGCCAACGCCCGCACCATGCTGAACTTCGGTGTCGAAGCCGACAAAGTCAATACCTATCTGCGTCAGTTGGGCGACATAGCCTCGGGCGACAAGAACCGACTGAGCAGCCTGTCGCTCGTCTTCGGGCAGGTGGCAAGCGCCGGAAAGATGAGCGGACAGGATCTGCTACAGTTCATCAATGCAGGATTCAACCCGCTCAAGGAACTCGAAAAGATGACCGGCAAGTCATACGCCACACTGCAAGACATGATGAGCAAGGGACAGATAGGCATGGAAGCCGTGGCAGCAGCCATACGCCATGCCACAGAGGAAGGAGGACAGTTCTACGGCATGAGCGACAAACTCAGTCATACACTCATGGGAAAAATCTCCACACTCGTAGGCAACGTGCAGCAGGCCGCCGTAGAACTCTTCAGTCAGATACAGCCCCTTGTGACCGAACTGCTTGATATCATCATCTCCATAGTGCCGCCCATTACCGATGCCTTCAAGACCGTCTTTGCAGCCGTAGCCGGCATCATAGGCTTCATCAGGGAATGGAAGACAGAATTAGGACTGATCGCCATAGTGGTGGGAGTGGGCACTATAGCCTTCAATGCCCATGCCATAGCCATAGGCACCGTCACAGGAGCCATAAAGTTAGTGACAGCAGCAACAAAAGTATGGGAAGGCGTGCAATGGCTACTCAACGCAGCCCTTACAGACAATCCCATAGGCCTTATAGTGACAGTCATAGCCGCACTCACGGTCGGCATCGTCTATTGCTGGAACAAGTTTGCCGGATTCCGAGCCTTCATACTGACCATGTGGAACACCATTAAGGGATTCGGAGGCATCATCAAGGAATACCTCATAGACCGCTTCAAGACATTCCTCAGCGGCATAGGCAAAATCGGTGAAGCCCTGGCCAAACTCTTTGACGGCGACTTCAAAGGAGCTTGGAACAGTGCCGTAAACGGAGTGAAAGACATTACCGGCATCACCAGTGGCGAAAAGGCACTGCAAGCCACCAAAGACCTTGCAGCCGGAGTGAAGGAAGAATACGACCGCAACTACCGTGCCGAGAGCCAAAAGCAAAATGCCAAGGACACACAGAAAGAGGCTGCCATATCCACTCCTGGCACCAAAGGCAGCGCAGCGACCGAAGACGTAACCTTCAGCGACGCAAAAGGCGGTAAGAACGGTAAGAACGGCAAAGGCAGGAAAGTGGCCGAAGCACTGGCCACCGGAGGCACACGCAATACGCAAATCACCATGCACATCGGTAAGTTTTTCGACAATATCAATGTCACCATGGCCGACCGCACCGATACCGCAGAACTGGAACGCATCGTCATCACATCCATGAACCGCGCACTCGCCATAGCCACATCAGTAGAAAAATGAAGACACAGAGATTCATACTCGAAAACATAGCACTGCGCGCTATGGGGCTCACCAAAGTGCCGCCATACGCACTCTTCCGCGAAAACAACTTTCACGGCATCAACACCGGATATCTGCCTTCAGGGAAGACCATTCCCGACAGCAAAGGATTCGAGAATGTGCAAGACATGAGCGATGCGGAACTGGAAGAAGTGATAAGGACAAACGGGCGCGGTGTTCCGATGGTGATGCCCCTGCGATTCCGGCTTGAACAGGAGGGCGCAGAACTCTGGACCTTCCCTATAGAGCCCATGGTGAGTGTCAGCGGGCAGAACATACTCGTCAGACGCCACGTGAGCAAGGGCAACGTGAAAGGCAGCATCAAGGAGAGGTGGACACAGGATGACTACACCGTAAGAATAGAAGGCATCCTGATCTCGGACGACGGCAAATATCCCACAGAGCAGGTGAACACCCTGCGCACATTCTGCGAAGCCGGACAAGTCACGGCAATCTGCCCGCTGCTCGAAATATTCGGCATAAGCCACCTTGCCATAGAGAACTGGGAGATACCTTTCACCAGCGGCACCGTGAATCAGAACTATACCATAACAGCCTATAGCGACGACATCTACAAACTGCTGCTCAGTCGCGAAGACAGCGAAATATGACACTGCCATGTACAACATGATCTTTGACATACACATAGGAGACTACCGCCTCGGAATGATTGAAAAGGTGCAGATACAACGCAGTGTGGAGCAACTTGCCGACACCGCCGTCATCACACTGCCCGCAGCACAATACGGCAAAGCATTGCAGGTGGAAGAACGCATACACCGTGGCGACCCCGTCATCATCAAACTCGGATACAAGGAGACCGGACTGAAACTCGAATTCGACGGATGGCTGCAACGGATATCAACCGACGGGGGGAACATCACCCTGCACTGCGAAGACGACCTCTTCCTGCTTCGCAAGGAAATGCCCGATGAAGTGCTGAGCAAAGTCACCCTCAATGACATACTTCGCAAGGTGATTAAGAACAGCCACATATCAGTCGGACTGGAATGTTCCTACGAATGGACATACAGCAAGTTCGTCATACGAAGTGCCACAGGACTTGATGTGCTGAAGAAGATACAGGAGGAATGTGGCGCAGACATCTATCTGGACGATGCCCTGCACGTGCATCCGCCTGGAGAGAAAGTGGGAACGCAGCGATACTACGACCTGGCACTCAACGTGGAGGAAGAAGACCTGACCTATCGCACGGCAGCCGACAGGAAGATACGCGTCAAGGTTAAAGCCCTCATGCCCGACGGCACAGTGCGCGAGATAGAAACCGGAGCCACCGGCGGCGAAAAGATAGAAGTGAAATGCCCGACCTCCGACATCGCTTCGATGAAGGCTCGTGGCGAAGCCGAAGTGAAGCGCCGCACATATGACGGATATGAAGGCAGCATCACCGGCTGGCTCATCCCTATGTGCCGACCTGCCGACAGCGTCACCCTGCACGACAAGGACTATCCGCACAAAGACGGCACCTATTTCGTCACAGGTGTCACCACCGAATTCTCCCAGGCCGGAGGCAAACGCAAGGTGGAACTCGGATTCAGACTGAACTAAACAATCAATAACGATGAACGAATACTCCCGACTGAAAGAATACCTCAGAGGCCTGTCGAACTCAGGCAACGATGTCACGATATGCCAAGGCATAGTGAGGTCGGTTTCCGGAAACACATGCGAAGTGGAAGTTGGCAGCCTCATCATACCAGGCGTGAGACTGCGCGCCTCCGAAGCAGAAGACGAAAGCCAAATGCTCATCACGCCCAGAATAGGCAGCGCCGTCATCATGGGAAGCCTGAGCGGAGACCTCTCGCAACTCGCGGTGCTGCAAGTGGACAAAGTGGAGAGCATTGTCATTAACGGAGGGAAACTGGGCGGCCTCATCAACATAGAACAGCTGACGGAAAAACTGAATGCGATAGAGAATGACATCAACACCCTGAAGACCGCCATGAGGACGTGGGTTGTTGCCCCGCAAGACGGTGGTGCAGCATTAAAGGCCTCAGTTTCCACATGGGCAGGACAGCAGCTGAGCAGGAGCGACAGAAGTGACTACGAAGACGATACCATCAAGCACTGACTATATATAAATAGGATATGAAAGGAATACAACTCACATGGACAGCATCAGGACAATGCCTGCAACCGGTAGTGCAAGGCGGCTCACTCGCCGTTGGTGACATACTGCGACAGAACCAGGCGCTGTTGCTCATGCTGCATCAAGGAGAATTGAAGGAACGCCCCGCTGTAGGAGTAGGCATCAGCGATATGCTCCTGGACAATGATCCCATACTGTGGCGCACGATGATCCGCGAACAGCTCGAAATGGACGGACAGAACGTGCAAGGCATCGTCATTACGAAAAAGGCAATAGAAATCAATGCAACATATAGAGACTGAAACCCTATTATTATAACCGAATCATTAGAAAACCTCTGAAAAATGATGGCAAACAATCTGTTTGAAAAACTCTGCGAAATACTGTCTTCCGTGTGGGGATGGGTGCTCATAGCCGCGCTGACAGTGATAGACTATCTGAGCGGCTACGGCATCATGGTAAAGATCGCTGTGCTGGCGGTGGTGACAGACGCCGTATGGGGCATAGCATCAAGCCTGAAACAAGGGCGCTTTGCCTTGAGCGAATTAGGACGCAACACCCTGAGCAAGCTATCGGTGTACGGCTGCGCACTTATCAGCTTTATAGGTGTGGATAGGCTGGCAGGACTGTGCGACGGACTGACAACAAGAACTATATGTATCATCATAGTGCTCGTAGAGTTCTGGAGCACTGCCGCAAGCATGTTGATATGTTTTCCCGATATGCCCTTCCTGCGACTGATGAAAAAGGCACTCACAGGCGAGATATCGCGAAAACTTGACATTACACCGGAAGAAGTAGAAGACGCACTGAAAAAATGAAAAGGAACATCAAATATATTGCCGTGCACTGCACAGCAGGCAGTCAGCAGCAAACAGCGGACGACCTCATGCGCGAATTCAGGAGAAAAGGATGGCGTAATCCTGGGTATCACTATCTGGTGACTGCTGACGGAATGATACATCGCTTACTTGACGTGGCAGAGATAAGCAACGGAGTGAGAGGATATAACAGCATCACCGTGAACGTGGCATACACCGGAGGCATAGATGCCAAGGGAAGACCATGCGACAATCGTACTGACGAACAGAAGTGGGCTTTAAGGCTGCTCTTGAAAGGTCTGCGCGAAAAATTCCCGAAGGCCGTGATACAGGGACACCGCGACTTCAGTCCGGATCTCAACCGCAACGGACGCATAGAACCCAATGAATATATCAAGGCATGCCCATGCTTTGACGCAAAACAGGAATACAAGGATATCTGATTTATTATGAAACGCACCATATTCCATACTCTCATCGCAGTACTGCTCCTTATATGCAGTTGTGCCGGTCCGCAAAACACCTCCAGCGAGGCGGTGCAAAAGGATTCCGTTTCCCATGTCCGCAATCAGCACGACAGCACATTCATCTACACCCTACGCCACGACAGTATATACATCCACGAAAAAGGCGACACCGTCATCATAGAAAAACACCACATCAGGTATATAGATGCCAGTCGCAGTTCAAAACAAAGGGACAGTATATATATCACGCTGCATGACACCGTCAGAACGACGACTGTCAGGACGGAGCAGAAAGCCGCTACGTTTGCCAGGCGAATACCTTACGGCATTGCCACACTACTCGTCATATTGATACTCCTTTATATATATAATAAGAAATGAAGCAGAAAGCCAGTGATTCGCAGACACTCCTTGATATAGCCGTTCAACACTGCGGAGCATGGGAGGCTGTGACAGACATAGCAGCCCTGAATGGTATGAGCCCCTCAGAAAAGCCGCAGAAAGGTATGGAGCTCAATATTCCCGATGCATCCTACAATAGAACCATGCAACAATACTGCACAGGCAACGGCGTGAAACCTGCAACGCAAAGCGATGCCGGCGAGGTGAGCCTGCATACATTCAGCAGACTGTTTGGCAACGAGTTTGAATAATACCTTAAAAAAGCAGTAAACCTATGGCAAGAACAACAGCAGAAATCAAGAAAACCATGACCGATGCTTTCATGGAGAATGAAGACATACGCAGCCTCTACGATCTGAATGAGGGCGATGCGTTTGCTGATAAGTTTTCAAACGTCAGCATCGAAAACATCATCTTCTTTATCGTAGCGGCGTGTTGTCATGTGTTGGAAACCCTCTTTGACTATTATCGTGCAGAAATAGAAGACCGCATAAAGGCAAGCGTAGTAGCAAGCGTGCCCTGGTATCACCGCATGGCACTCGCCTTCCAATACGGCGACAGCCTCATACTTAAAGACAACTACCAATGGGGCTATGCCGAAACCAACGAATCAAGGCAAGTGGTGCGCTATGCAGCCGTACGCGATCGCGGCACCAGTGTGCAGATACTCGTCAGCGGAGACAGTGACGGACAACCCGTACCGCTTTCAAACGATGTTCTGACAGTGTTCAAACACTACATGAACAGTGTTAAACCTGCGGGAATCATACTTAACATCAGCAGCTGCGCATCGAACAGTCTCAGCATAGCAGCCCGCATAACCATAGATCCGCTCGTACTTACAACCGAAGGAACCAGCATAGCAGACGGAACGAAACCTGTGGAAAATGCCATAACGCAATACCTGAAAAATATCGTTTACGGAGGAAACTTCAATAAGACACGACTTGTGGATGCTATACAGTCGGTTCCTGGTGTGAACGACGTAGAACTGGGAGCGTGCCGGTATCTCAACACCGTCACGTCAGAATGGACAGATATAACCGGAAACAACTATATGGGAGATGGCGGCAGTTATATGCCGCATGCACTCAGCAACACACTGCAATATGTTATATGATGTAGATTTTACACGACTGGCCCTACAACTGCTGCCACCTGTACTGCGAAGCCGCACGCTTGCAGCCATGCTTCATGCCATGATCGTACCTCTGCTGGCAGTCAATGATGCCTTCACAGCACTGCGACGCATCACAGACCGACGTCTGACGACCACGGCCAATGTCATATCGCTCGAAACGGCACTCAACGCTGCTTTTATGCTCGAAGATCGCCAGATTTATATTGATACGCCCGAAGAGCCGGAAAATACCGTGATGCACCTCGCAGCAGAAATGCAGGCAACAGCACACATGACCTTCGCAGCAGAAGGCGCACCGCCCCTCACCATACGACGCGAGACAGAAAGCAGAGTGGTGCTGAACTTCTACGTAATGATACCAACATTCCTCTGCACAGACCTCAATCCTGAACAAGACAATTATCACGGACGAAATCTTAACACAATTCAAAACATACTAAGCATTTATAAACCCGCCGGAAGAACTTTCGGCATCACACTCTACGACTATGAATAAAGTAATCTTCAGCGAAGGTGGACAGCCCATCTATCTTGACGACTTAGACGATCTACAGAAATATGCTGCACAACACATAGACCTGATACTCGAAGCACTCGGCGTAGATACAGAAGCCAGTATATACTTCGTCAAGAAACCCACACTGCAACGCGACGGAACCGCTGCTACATTCAGTGACGGCATTATCTGGCACAGCGAACATGGCCTCATACGCCTCGCAGGAGCAGAGGACCTGGAACTCGGTGATGCAGGAAATGCCTGGATAAGAATAACACAGACAAGCGGTACACCACGACTGTTTGAAGACGGACAGCAACACGATACCCGCAGTACCGTAACAGCACAAATAGTCAATACCTACACCGGAGATGAATACCCGTATTTCGCGATTGAAGATATGTTCTCCCAACTGGCCGAACTCATAGACACAAGGCAAAGCATGTTCACAGAAATTCAGACGGTATGGGCGAACGGATATGACGGAATCGTGGAATACAAAAACATATTCGGTGGAAAACGCTACCACATCCGAGCCACAAGTGTAAACGATGTGTGGGAAGAAAACATCGACCGACTTATAGGCACTGCTCCATTCGGAGAGCGCATCGTGACACCGCGATTTATGACAAACGAACTCACTACGCAAATTACTCAACCTCCATATATAGCCATCAACTCACAAGGCCAGATGAAGCTTTACGGCCAATACTCAGGAGGACCTGACGACAATCCTATAGACATCACGTTTGACGTACTACATACAGAATAACAAAAAGATTAAGATATGAAAACCCTACAAGAACTCAGTCAGACCGCAGAAAGCCTGCGAAACAGAACACAGACAGCCAGTATCAGCGCAGAGGAAACATTCGGGCTCATAGCCGACATGCTGCAATATATAGCACACATGGAATACAATGCCGACGGCCTCGGCGTAAGAGCCGTATATGCGTCTGTCGAAGATATGGAGGCAGATTACGAAGCACCCATAGGAACCAACGGAAAACCACTCAGACACGGACAGTTGGCCGTCATCTACGATTCACAGAACTCTTCTTACGCGCACAGCGGAGAAATCTATGCATGGCAGCGCGGACAGCAATCGGCCACTGCATGGATAAACGTAGGGAATATAGCTGCACTTGCAGGACAGATACAGCAGATGCAGTCAGACATTCAGCAACGTGTGGTAAAAGTGGAAGGTAAGGGACTTTCCACGAACGATTTTACAAATAATCAGCGCCAAGTTGTAGAACAGGTCGGTGTCAGGTTCATAGATCTTGGTACCGTCAATAGATCTGACATAGCCGAAGGCCAGATGGCATCATCGCAGTATCTCACATCCGACTATACACAGATATTCCACTACAAGGTGAACAACGGACATACGGCAATATGCGTCAGCACCTATAATAATCAAGGTGGATGGATGCAACGCCTGCAACTCGGAGGCGACATATATACGCGTACCATAGACAGCAACTACACACCTTCATCCTGGATACGCATTGTGTACGCATAAAAACAGAAAAAAGACAGTAGCAATCATAAGTGCATACCTTATAGAAACATGAAACGATACCACATCCATACCGACCTCCAAGTGACTTATCGTGTCACCCTTGACGGAAGAGAGACAGACCTGAGCCAACTAAATCTCAGTATCTACCTTGCCGACCGTCTCGGAGCGAAGCATGAAATTCAGGACTTCCAAGCCCAAGGCTCAACTATCACATTCCAATACCTTGCCTCCGAGCAGCATAGTCCTGGCATCTACACCCTTGAACTTTGGCTCAATCGTGGCGACACACCGCAAAGCGTCATAGACCGCAGGCAAGCCTTCTCTCTGGTGCGATATACAGAACAAGAGGGCGGCAAAGACGATGACGCACTCACCGTAACACCTCTCGCACTGCTCGAAGAATACCACAGGTCGCCAGAACCAGCCAACCGGCGCGACACGGACTATATCATGGTGGGCAAGCGCATACCGCAAGGAGCGCACCGAGGCATGAAATACTATGCACAGTGCGAACTGCAGATATATCTTGGCTATGCTAAAAATGATAACGCTGACGATAATCCGGATTTGCAGCAGGCTATGCAGTGTCTTAGAGAAATACAATCTCTATTCATTCCGTGTGTGTATATTGAAGGGGTTATTGCATTCAGGAAATACATGAATAAATTAAAAACATACGAAGACGCAGAAGGCGTGGAGAGAAAATCAGCATACTATGATTTCTACATCAGTCTGCACCTGTCTGCCCCCGTGGTGGCAGAGGTGATGTACGATGGCTGTAAATCGACTGAAGGCTTACTGCTGCTTGAAGACATCTGCCGACTGATCGACGAAAATGACTTGAATAACTACACCTTGTCGATTCTGCTGAGGGACCACTTTCACTTCTACTCCATGCGCAGCCTGCCTTCCCCCCTGCGCTTCCGCAAGAAAGGAGTGAGCCTGGTGCAAATGAGCAGCACACCGAACGGCCTTTGCCGCCGTAGCCTCGCGGTGCAACCTCCACGCTGGCGCAATGCACCTGATGTAGTGAATTTCAAGATGCTGATGGAACATTACGGTAATTATCAACGTTCTTTCTGTTGGTGCGTATTCCGCTACAGCACAAGTTATCGCCGCATCTGTCATGTAAATCTATCTCGCGCCTACACCAAGCAAAACATGCCAAGAGTGATATACCTCGCTCCCAGAAACAGGAAACGACGTCTGGTGAAATACGTGGCCGATGAGGAATCCTATAGAGAATATAAGGAATACAGAGGCGACCGAGAAATCTTGCTGTATGACATCTTTTGGCACAAGGCACCTGAAGAAGAACAACCCTGAAAAAAAAGACAACCCAAGCAGGTCCAGGGTCATCTGAAAAAAAATAAGCGACGAGAGGATAACATACTGAGGGCAAATGCCCACCTTTTCTAACCTCAAGTCGCACTGCAAAAATAAGCATAATCTAACAAACGGCAAAATATATGCTAAAAAAAATTTTTTATATGTAAAATAAATTATGTCCTCGGGGGTGGACATAAAAAAAGCCCCCAGCCTGTTAATATAGACGCCAATCATTTATTAACAACGCAACCACTATCGGAAGCAACTGGGGGCTAATAAATCTCTGGACTTCTGATAGTGGTTTTTGTGTATAAATGATTGGCATTGCAAAAATAATAAATATAATTGAAATGACACTATTTGAAATATTAAACTTTAACAAAGAACTTATTGACAGGCTCATTTCGGTCGGATTCAAACCAGATGACTGTCGTTATGTGGCACTTTATGCAGACTACATAAAGATGCACAGTAATGGTGAGAAAGTGACGTATATCGTGTCCACTCTATCTGATAAGTATAAAGTGTGTGAGCGTAAAGTGTATAGCATCATCAAAAAATTTGAGACGAACTGCACGGTCGGTGCAGTGTAATCTGTGTGTAAACGATCTTGCATTTCACTTAAAGTGGCGAACTTTGCATTGATAATAATAGCGAGACATAACAAACACCATTAAAACGATGAATAAATATTATCAAATACTGGGGAAAGTGCTCAACCATGGCAAACTCCAGTCTAACAAAAAAGGAAACATCCGCTATCTGCTCAACGAACAATTATCTTTGACACCTGCCGACCTTCTTGACATATTCGAGAGCCACAGCATAGCAAGAAAGAAACTGAAAAATGAACTGCAACTATTTATGCAGGGGGAGCGAAACGTGGAACGATACCGCGATGTAGGCATCAACTGGTGGGACTATTGTGGATCTGTATTGGTAAACAGTTACCCTACCTACTTTGAGAAATTGCCACCTCTGATTGCAAAGATAAACCGCGAGAAACGCAACTCAAAGAACTATGTGCTGTTCCTCGGTGAGACGGGAGCAGAAAGTAATCAGGCACCATGTCTTAGCCTGGTGCAGTTTCAGATAGATGACGGAGAACTGGTACTGTCCGCCTACCAACGAAGCAGCGATGCAAACCTCGGACTGCCGTCTGACATACACCACCTTTACCTTATGGCACGACAGATAGAACTACCCCTAAAGAGCATAACGCTTAACCTCGGAAACGTACACATATACGAGAACAACTTAGAGCGCACCGAGCAACTGCTTGCAGGTAACGAGAGCGTAAAATTCGACTTAAATGTTTAGGGATTATTCCCCAACCAAAAAGAGCCCCGAAAAATACTACTTTCGAGGCTCTTTTTTTATTACTTTTAATCTGCTTTCAGATGTTTCAAGCACTGTTTTTACACTGTTAAATTATTTTTCAAAACGCATTTCGTTTTTGACAAAAAAAACACATTTCGTTTTTGAAAGTCCCCACCTTTCGTTTTGCCGATTATACTCGCTTGGCGAAACATCCTATGCAAATATGAAGGATTTTGGAGATGCTGTCACGAGTTGGGAAACTTTAGGAGATTGTGTTGAACCTACGATAGTTATCAACCAACCTGCAACCGGAAAATTCTACCGCTTCCATATTGGTGACGACTATATGTGTAATGTTGCTGCTGAAAATATTCGCACGGCAACGACAACGGCTGATGACGCAAGCACCATCTTCTATTTGGATGAAAACAATTATTTGATGGCATACGCTGATGGTTATGGATTCAATTATGGTTATTGTAAAGCAATAGAACCTGGCATATTCAATTCATTTGACTTCTCTGAATCATCGACAATATGTAAATACTTAGTTCATTCAAATCCTGGTACCGAAAGTAACGCATATAGCAATCGGTATATAACAGTTTCAGAATCTAAGTTGGCTGAGGGTCAAGGAGAATGGACTATCGAAGAAGTAACTTCACTCCCCGTTACTATCTCCGCTGCTAAGTTTGCAACACTCTATTCTCCTGTAGCACTTACCATTCCAGAAGGTGTGACTGCTTACGTTGCTACTGACCACGAAACTTATCTCCACTTGGATGCGATAGAAGGTGGTATCATTCCTGCAGAAACAGGTGTTATCCTTGCCGGTGATGCTGGAACATACAGCTTTGCAATCACTACAGGCGGAACGGCCGAGAGTGAATTGACAGGAACTATAGCTGCTATTGCACGTCCATCAGGAAGTTACATCTTGGCAACAGGTTCTTCTGGAGTTGCTTTCTATGGAGACGGTGCTTCTACTATTCCAGGCTTCAAATCATATCTCGCAGCCTCTACGGGTGGAACAAGAACTTTCCACTTCGGAGATCTGACAGCAGTAAAAGCTATTGAAGCTGCACAGAATCCCGGAAAGGTGGTTTACGACATGAATGGTCGCCGCGTGGAGAATCCTGCCAAGGGCCTCTACATAGTGAATGGCAAGAAAGTATTCATCAATAAAAAATAAGGAGGAATCAATAATGAAAAAGATATATCAAACACCAACTGCAAACGTAATCTTCTTGCAGCCATCACAAATCTTTGCACTTTCCCTGGGAGAGCATAGTACAGGTGCAGATGATAATGTAGTCCTCACTCGCCGCCGCATGTGGGACGAAGAAGAAGAGGATTATTAAATCCGATAAATGAATAATGCAAACAGCAGCTATATGCTTTATAAGGAGTGTATAGCTGCTGTTGCTGTATTATATTGGGTTTTATTTATAGTCTCCACGCGATGATAACAAGTTTGAGCGTGAGAATTATTGTCAGAATATTTACGCCCTGAAAGGGCAGAAGAGAATAGCCCAGGGCAACGCCCTGTGGTTATTATTACATCATACATTTATGCCGCTCCGAAGGTGCAAAAGAGTTAAATGGGAGAGCACCATAATTCTTTTGTCCTTTCAGTTATTATTACATCATACATTTATGCCGCTCCGAAGGTGCAAAAGAGTTACGCCCCTTCTTTACAAAGATCTATTTCTAGCGAATTTAAGAATTATACTTACTATGAATTATTGAGAAGAGAATTATTGCTTCGCGCCACTGCTGTCCGTAGGACAACCATTCTACATATTCTCATCAATTCATAATTCTATAAATTCTCAAATTCTTGACCTCTAATTATTAATTATAATTCGTACGAGGAATTACGCCTTTTGCCCGTTTCCGGGCGCATATTGGGTGGAATAATCCATACCTAAGGCGGTGTCCCAGGCTATTATCTCTTTGCCATTTCATGGCGTTTCTGTAAATCATGGTAAATGCACGAAGCGAAATAAGAGTTCTCAAATTCTATCAATTCTTGACAAGAATAAAAAATCAAGAATTCTATATCCGTGCAATCCGTGTTCGGTTCATAAATTAATGTTGCACATTAGGGATCAAACTATCTCTAATCAAACTCATTAGGGATGTTCTAAAAATTTGTTTATAATAATTTGGAAAACACCTTTTTTAGAACAACCCTAAAGAGTTGATTATTTATATTTTTTGCAAATATACTTAATTATTTGATTATATGGTGTTTTTTCTCTTATTTTTTGTCTATTTTGTTTATATTTTATGCTTTTATTTGTTTTATTGGCAGGATAGACAAAAATAAAGCTTGTTTTGGTGTATTATTATAGATTCTCTTCGCGTTGAGACTATAAGTTAAGAAGAGTATAGCCTATATCCTTTTTGCAATCCCGATATGTTTGTAGTGCGAACAGCAAGGGATGGAAGAAAAAGTCAGAACTTCTGCTTGGAATATGCCTTGCAATATGCCGTGAGTTCGCACTTTTGGCATTGGGGCTTCTGCGACTTGCAGACATAGCGCCCCTGGAGGAGTATCCAACTATGGGAGAGTGCGATGCGTTCTTTAGGAAGATGAGCCACAAGGTATTTCTCTACGCTTAGGGGCGTGGTGCATCGTTCAGGAACAAGGCCGAGACGATGGCTTACCCTGAATACGTGGGTATCGACGGCAAGTGTCTCTTTCCCAAAGGCGAAGGCTTGTACTACGTTGGCAGTCTTGCGCCCTACGCCAGGGAGTTTTGTGAGTTCTTCGAGGGTGCTGGGCACTTGTCCTCCGAATTGTTGGGAGAGCATCTTCCCAATACCTTGCAGGTAGCCTGCTTTGCTGTTGGGATAACTGACAGATTTGATATACTCAAAGATTTCTTCTACGGGTGCTTCACCCATGCGTTGTGGGGTAGGGAAGGCGCGGAAGAGTTCGGGAGTAACGGCATTGACGCGCTTGTCGGTGCATTGTGCCGAGAGAACTGTGGCTATGAGCAACTGGAAAGGATTGTCATAGTTCAGTTCGGTGTCCATATAGCCATATTTCTCTTGCAGTATGGCTATGACGTTTTCGTATCTCTCTTTGAGTGTCATTCAGTAGTGAGGCTTTGCAGGCGTGCTATGTATTTTCCGAGGATGTCGAACTCCAGATTGACTACGCTCCCGGGAACTATCGCCTTGAAGTTGGTATTCTCGTAGGTGTAGGGGATGATGTTTACCTGAAAAGTGTCTTCTGTGGGGTTGCAAACGGTAAGGCTGACGCCATTAACGGTAACGCTGCCCTTATCAACGGTGAAATAACCGCGCCTTACTAATTCTTTGTCGGCTTGATAACGGAACGTGTAGGTATAACTGCCGTTGGCATCCTGTTTGTCTGTGCATACAGCGGTGGTATCTACATGGCCTTGCACGATATGTCCGTCCAAGCGTCCGTTCATAAGCATAGAGCGCTCTACATTTACCTTATCGCCCACTTTAAGTTGCCCAAGATTGGTACGCTCCAGTGTTTCGCGCATGGCGGTGGTGGTATATTTCGCGCCATCGCAAGAAGTCACGGTAAGACACACGCCATTATGCGCAACACTTTGGTCTATATGCAGTTCGCTAACGAAAGGACAGGTGAGTGTGAAGTGTACGTTGTCCAATTCGTGCTCTATGCCAATAACTTCGGCCATTGATTCTACGATTCCTGAGAACATCTTCTATATATATTAATAAGGAGTGTATATATTATAATAAGAAGTGGTGGTTATCCTTGACAAATGGTTGTCAATTCGTTTTCCCAAAAAGAAAGACTATTCCTCTTTTCTCAAAACGACTGCGGAACGAGCGGGTAGGTATAGTTTGAGCCAACCTTTGCCGTCGCGCTCAAGCAGTGGGTCGTAGTTGGTGAAATGGGGAACGGAGTCGTCGGCAAATCCGAAGCCGCCGTATGCTTTGGCATCCGTATTGAGCACAACGTGGTAGGTGCCGTGAGGAAGCATAAAGCCGTAGTCGGTATAACTGCGAGTAGGACTGAAGTTGAAGACGAAGAGCAGGTGGCCTCGTGTGAAGGCCAGAATCTGATCGTCGTCGTTATGCCAGATTTCTACCACTTTCTTCTTTTGGAACATACGTTCGCTCTTGATTACGGAAAGCATATCGCGGTCGAAGTCGCCAAGATAGTGATAGCACAGCTCTTTGTTGTCCATAAGATTCCATTGGCGTCGTGCATATTTGTGGCTCCATCCATTTCCTTCGCGTGGGAAGTCTATCCATTCGGGATGACCGAATTCATTACCCATAAAGTTCAGATAGCCACCGTTCATAGTGGAGGCTGTGACAAGGCGAATCATCTTATGCAAGGCTATACCGCGACGTGCCATTTCGTTTTCGTCTCCTTTCTTGAAGTGCCAATACATATCGGCGTCTATCAGGCGGAAGATGATGGTCTTATCGCCAACAAGTGCCTGGTCGTGGCTCTCGCAATAGCTGATATTCTTCTCTCCTTCGCGACGGTTGGTGAGTTCCCAGAAGATGCTGCTGGGTTTCCAGTATTCGTCGGGCTGTTCCTTGATAGTCTTAATCCAGTAGTCGGGGATATTCATGGCCAGACGGTAGTCAAAACCTATTCCGCCGTCTTTATAAGGAAGTGCCAAGCCAGGCATTCCGCTCACCTCCTCGGCAATGGTGATGGCTTCGGGCTTTACTTCGTGTATCAAGGTGTTAGCCAAGGTGAGATAGCAAATAGCATCGTCATCCTGCGAACCGTTGTAGTAGTCGCCATAGCCTCCGAAGACTTGTCCCAATCCGTGGCTGTAATACATCATGGATGTTACGCCATCGAAGCGGAAACCATCAAAGCCGAACTCCTGAAGCCAGTATTTGCAGTTGGAAAGCAGGAAGTGTATCACTTCATTTTTGCCATAGTCGAAGCAAAGGCTGTCCCAAGCCGGATGTTCACGACGGTCGCCCGAACAGAAATACTGACAAGGGTCGCCACAAAGGTTTCCTAAGCCTTCAAGTTCGTTCTTTACAGCATGACTATGTACGAGGTCCATGATAACGGCCAGTCCTTCGGCGTGTGCTTCGTCTATAAGCTGCTTTAATTCGTCAGGCGTACCGAAACGACTGCTGGGTGCAAAGAAATTGCTGACATGATAGCCGAAACTTCCGTAATAAGGATGCTCTTGAATGGCCATAAGCTGCAAACAGTTGTAGCCATCGGCAACAACACGCGGGAGAACGTTTTCGCGGAATTCATTATAAGTACCTACGGCTTCTTTGTCCTGTCCCATACCTACGTGTGCCTCATATATGAGCAAAGGATTTTTGGAAGGACGGAAGTTTTTCTTCTTCATTTCGTAAGGTTTGGCAGGAGCCCATACCTGTGCCGAGAATATCTTGGTGACATCGTCCTGTACCACACGGCGACACCATGCGGGAATGCGTTCTCCCTGTCCGCCGTTCCAATGTACGCTCATCTTGTACAGATCCTGATGATGAAGCTTGCTCAGCGGCAGGCGAATTTCCCAATTACCCGTACCTGGAACGCGCTTGAAGCGATATTCTTCGGTTTCCTTCCAGTCATTGAACGTACCGATCAGGTAAATGTCCGTAGCATTGGGAGCCCATTCGCGTAAAACCCATTCGCGGGACATCTTGTGCAGGCCAAAGTAGAGGTGGCCGTCGGCAAAGTCTGCTAACGTCTTCTTGCCACGTGTGAGTTGCTGAATCTTGTCTGCTACTCGTTGGTGTCGTCCTTCAATAGCCGGAGCAAAAGGACGCAACCATTCGTCATTTTTCAGAATGGTGAGTTGAGTTTTAGCGGTGTTTTTCATGGTGTATATTGTTTTAGATTAAAAGTCTTTTATCGTATCGAAAACAGATGTAGGTCGAATGTTCCTATCGTGAATCTATTTCTCTTTGTTATTTACGAACTCGCACTTTTTCTGAACGTTTCCGTTACGGTCGTAAACAACGAATTTACCGTTTTTCATATCGTTGCTCCAAGTACCTTCATAGCGTGTACCGTCAGAAGTGATCTCTATTCCGTTGCCGTTCTTCTTGCCTTCTTCAAATTGTCCTTTGAATTTGCTTCCGTCTGCATAATACATAGCGCCCTGTCCTGACATCAGATTGTCTTTCCAACTGCCGGTGTAGGTATCGCCATTTTTCCATTTATAGGTACCTTGACCTTCGCGTTTGTTTTCCTTCCAAGTGCCTTTATACGAGGCGCCATTCTTCCAGATGAAAGTACCTTCGCCACTTTGTTCGCCCTTAAAGAAGCGTCCTGTGTATTTATCGCCATTGGCAAAGGTGAAGATGCCGTTGCCTGTGCGCTCGCCTATCAAGTAGTCACCTTCATATACGTCGCCATTCCTGAAACGATATGTTCCCTTGCCGTCTTGTATGTCGTTCTTCCAGAAACCTATATACACATCGCCATCGGAGTAGGTATAAGTGCCTTTACCGCTACGAACGTTCTCGTGCCATTGGCCTTCGTATTTGGAACCGTCTCCCCAGTCGAAGATACCATGTCCTTCCTTCATGTCGTTATTCCAGTTCCCTTTGTAAAAGGCACCACTCTTGTTGAAAAAGTAAGAACCCTTGCCGGTTCGTTTGTTTTTCTTCCAATTACCCTCGTAACGGTCGCCGTTGTAGTAATACATAATGCCCATTCCTTCTTTCTCTCCTTTATACCAGAGGCCTTCGTAACGATTGTTGTTGAGAGCGTGATAAGTACCGCGCCCATGTTGCATATCCTGAAACCACTGACCTTCGTATTTCTCGCCATTGGCATAAATCATCGTTCCGTTACCTTCGCGATGTCCTTTTACAAACTCGCCCTCATAGGAGTTTCCGTTTGACCATGTGGCTTTGCCTTTTCCATGAGGTTTTCCTGAGGAGAGTTCGCCGGTATATACGCCTCCGTCTTTGAGAATGTAGGTGCCTACTGTGAGTTTCTGTGCATTGAGGCTAATGCTCGTGAGGGTAAAGAGCAGGATGAATATGTATGTGGTTTTATTCTTCATTATTTTCTGATTTTATTGCAGCTTTTGAAAATATTCCTGTGCGCGTTCCAAGTCTTCGGGCGTGTCGATTCCGATAGTTTCAACATCGGTCTGTCCAACTTTAATATGATAACCGTTATCCAGCCAGCGGAGTTGTTCTAACGATTCGGAAGTCTCGAGTAATGACGGAGAAAGCGATGTTATTTCTTTCAGAATATCAGCTCGATAGGCATAAAGTCCTATATGTTTGAAGTATGTGTGATGCGAAGCCCATTCCTCTTTTTCAACTCCCCTGAGATAGGGTATGACGGAGCGGCTGAAGTAGAGTGCTTCGTTTTGTTTCGACACGATTACCTTCGGACTGTTGGGATTGCTGATGGCTTCAAATGTTGCGTCCTTTGGATAGGGTTTTACCAGTGTGGCAATCTGTGTATTCGGGTCTTCGGTGAATATACTCTTGATTGTCTGCAACTGTGTGGCGTCAATAAAGGGTTCATCGCCTTGCACGTTCACCACTACTACCGAATCTGTAATATGATGCTTTTCCACAATCTTCTGATAGGCTTCGTAGCAACGGTCTGTTCCGCTACGATGGTGTGTGCCTGTCATTATGACATTTCCGCCAAAGGAGAGCACGGCTTTCTCTATGCGCTCGTCGTCGGTAGCAACATAGGTGTAGTCGAATGCTGTTGCGGTGCGTTCAAAGACGTGCTGTATAATGGGTTTACCTCCCAATAAGGCGAGAGGTTTTGCGGGAAAACGTGTGGAAGCGTATCTTGCCGGAATGATAGCTATGTATTTATATGTAGGCATATTCTTTTATTATGAGGTATCGTTAATATTCTCTTGGGAATAGTAGTTTTTCAGTCGAAGAGGTCGGCTCTTGAAGAATTATCGCTGTTGGCATCATTGCCATAGTCGCCTTCACCTTCGTCTCCACCCTCGCTAATGGCAGAGGCTTTAGGTGTGGTGTAGTCTTCGGGGTAGGGGAAAGGCTCATTCTCGGAATAGTTCAGGCGCGGGTCGGCATATACTTTCTTCATATAGGCAGCCCAGATGGGAAGTGCCGAGGCTGCTCCCTGTCCCATGCTCGTTGTGGCAAAGTGGATGTCACGATCTTCGCCTCCCACCCAGCAAGCTGTAACGAGACGCGGAACAAGACCAACGAACCATCCATCGGAGTTTCGGTTCGTAGTACCTGTCTTACCTGCTATCGGACCATTGAGACTGTATCTGTAGCGCAGGCGTCCACCGGTGCCGTGATCGACTACGGCTTGCAACATTTCGAGCATTTCGTAGGAACTCATTTCGCTGATGACTTCGTTCACCTTAGAACTGAACTCGGTAATGATATTTCCCTCGCTGTCTTCAATCTTCGTTACCAGTATCGGGGCTGTGCGTATGCCTTTATTTACGAAAGCTGTATATGCACTTGCCATTTCCTTGACGGAGATTTCTCCTGCTCCAAGGCAAAGGACGATTGAGGGATCAAGTTTGTGGTTGGCTACTCCGAAACCATTCTGTAGGAGTTTCACTAAGCGTTCGCCTGTGGGATCGGCTCTGTGCATCACCTCTGCTGTAATCCAGTTGTTGGATTGCGAAAGTCCCCACTTCAGGGTAACGTTTTCGCCATAGCGTGCATGACTGCCATTGCGTGGACTCCAGTTGCCGTAAGTACGTTGCACGTTTTGAATGACATCGTTGGGAGTATATCCGTCCTCCATAGCCATAGCATAGACAAAGGGTTTGCAGGTAGAGCCTACCTGACGACGACCTACCATTGCCATGTCGTATTGGAAGTATTTGAAATCGGGACCTCCGACGTATGCCTTGACATATCCTGTCTGCGGTTCGATAGATAGCATCGCGGCACGCATGAACGACTTGTAATAGAGTATGGAATCGAGCGGTGTCATCGTGGTATCTATGTCGCCATTGTAGGAGAATACCGTCATAGGAACTTTCTGGCGGAAGGCTTCATTGATTTCCGCGTCTGTAGCACCTTCCGATTTCATCAATCTGTAACGGTCGCTTTGCCTTATGGCGCGTTGTATGATGCCTTGTTGCTGTTCTTTGGAAAGACTGCCGGTATAGGGGAATGCGGGTTGCGACTTCTTCTGTGCCATGAATGCGGGTTGCAATACGGTCTGCAACTGCTTGCGTACGGCATCTTCGGCATAGCGTTGCATACGCGAGTCGATGGTTGTATAGACTTTCAGGCCATCGGTATAAATGTCGTAGTTGTCGCCATTGCGTTTCCTGTTCTTATTACACCAGCCATAGAGCGGATCGTTTTCCCAAGCCAGGGAATCCTGATAGAACTCCTGATCCTGCCATGTGGCATAGTTGTCGCGCTTGGGTTTCTCTGCCATCATAATGCGACGCAGGTATTCGCGCAGATAGGGTGCGATACCATCTTTGTGATCCAGGCGATGGAAATTCAGAGCCAAAGGCTTGCTCTTTTCTGTTTCAAACTCGCTGTCTGTCAGTACGCCAGCCTTTACCATTTGCTGCAACACCACGTTGCGGCGTTCGGTAGAGCGTTCAGGAAATCTTACGGGATTGAAGTATGCAGGATTCTTACACATCCCGACAAGCGTTGCAGCCTCTGTCAGGGTGAGGTCTTTAGGATGTTTGTTGAAATAAACGTTGGCAGCCGTCTTGATACCCACAGCATTGTGCAGGAAATCGAAGTAGTTGAGGTAGAGCGTGATGATTTCCTCTTTGGTGTATCGTCGTTCCAACTCTACTGCGATAATCCATTCTATGGGTTTCTGCATGAGTCGCTCCATAGTGGAATGAGCCGTTTGCGAATAGAGTTGTTTTGCCAATTGCTGGGTAATAGTACTACCACCTCCGGCTTCTTTCTGCCTGAACATTCCGCGTTTCACTACAGCACGTCCCACAGCACGCGCATCAATGCCGGAATGTTCCATGAAACGCGAATCCTCTGTGGCTATCAGCGCGTCAATCACGTGTGAAGATATGCTATCGTAGCCCACGAATACACGATTCTCATTTCTCGACCATGTTCCCATCAGTTTTCCGTCTGCAGAGAGTATCTGCGAGGCATATCGGCTGATAGGACTTTGCAATTCATCGAAATCCGGCATATAACCTATGATGCCTGTTTCGATACCTATGATGCCAAGGAATATCACCAGGATTACCGTTGCAAAAGCAATCCAAAGCCATTTGACAATTTTGTTTATCATTGAATTCTTGCGATAGATATTTGCTTTTTATACTTATAAAAAGGGTGTTTTCCCCTTGTTTGGCAAATTTACATCAAAAAAAAATAATATGGCTCTTTTTAATCTTTTTTTTAATTATTGACTGGGGATGGGGTTGATGGGCTTAATGGGGTTAATGGGCGGAATGGGGAGATTGGGCAAAGACCTACAATGCCCTGTAAGCCCATTAACCCCATAAAAAGCCGTGAAATTCTAAAGCAGCAAAGCTCAATTTTTTACCCTAAAAAATAAACGTAAAAATAGCTCGGAGCTAAAACTTTTTTTCTCCGAGCAAAATTTAAAAAATGTCGAGCAAAAATAGATTAGCTCGGAGCAAAAAAGTGATAGGTCCGAGGTAATTTGGAGTGCGCTTGAATATCCCAAAAGAAAAATAGGTTTTCCATAATAAATATTTCAAAAACTCGATGCAAAAGGATTTATTACTATTTTTGCAGAAATATCGTTAAACCGATTATTCCGACAATCAAGAATCAGAATTCATATTGTTTTCAAAGCAGGCGGGTAATGTCCCGTCGCTTAACTGCAAATTATATTTGCTAATGACCAACGAGAGTGTAAACATACTACAAAACGAGAAACATACGTGGTTGGAGCCTGGAGCATGGCGCAAAACATGCATCGTGCATGTAACTATGGTGGCCAACGCACGGCAGTCGTTATTTGGTAAACTCGCTCATAATGGATTTGAGGCTGTCATTGAAAAGACCCCGATTGGTTGGGCACTCATCAATCAGCAGCGGAGGTTGTTGGAGATGTGTCCGGAAATAAAGATTCTTGCAGACAAAGTGATGCCAGACCATCATCACATGGTGCTCCAAGTGCAGCGGACAATGCCACGAAGCATACGTCAGGTGGTACGCGGCTATATGCAAGGATGCAAGGAGGAAGCTCGTAAACTGGGATTTGAAGAAAACTTGTATGATTCACCGCCATTCTATCGTGTGCTGACGCACAAAGGGCAACTGCACGCCATGATAGAATATGTGAAAGCCAACGCAGAACGTGCATGGCAGCGCAAACTGAATCCCGATCTCTTCAGGATACATCGCAAGACGAATGTGTGCCAGTTGCAGTTTACGTCTTTGGGTAACCACTTCCTATTGGATTGGCCTGAAAGACAATTGGTGGAAATGAGTCGTGATGCCAGTGAGGGACAGATAGAGGAACGGCTGCAATCTGTCTTGGCCGCAGCACATAATGGTGCGGTAACTTATACGGCGGCCATCAGCAAAGGTGAGCAGAGAATAGCCAGAATGGTTCGTGAAAAAGGATTCCCGTTGGTAGTGCTACTGAACGACGGCTTTCCGAAGGAAGGCTCTCCACAAGAACGTTACTACAAGCCGGGCGGAGTGTATTTCGAGGCGTCTTCAAGAGGTAAACTGCTGATGATGGAGCCTGATGAAAGCGCTTTTGTGAATCCCGTTGTGATGAAAGCAACAGAGGATGCTTTACGACGAAAAGCTGAGACAAAGCACTATTATTATAGTCCAATTCCTGTGACTTCGCAGCGGTATCGATTTGTGGCCTTGAACGAGATTGGGAGAAGGCTGGTTGAGAGGTGAGGTGGGGAGGCGGATAAAATCCGCGGGAAGGAACGGGACTATTACTTTCCCTGATATGACAAAACACAAAACGCAATCGCCAAGCGATTGCGTTTTTGAGTATTTAGATCCTTGATGATTCCGAAAGGGGAACGGGAAGGAATTTTTGATAAATGGGTTTTCTCAATCGTTGGAAGACATTTGGCGAACGATGCCGTGCTTGGAAGATTCGATGAAATTGGTGATGTATTCTATTTCGTCTGTCTTCTCAATCTGGTCCTTAATCTGGTATATGGCATCTTCGATAGAGAAATTACCCATATACACTATGCGATAGGCATTGGCTATGGAGTGTATGGTCTCTTTGTCTGAGCCTGTGCGTTGGAGTATTCTCTCGTTTACGCCATGGAAGAGGGCTGGGTTTCCTCCTATAATAATATATGGTGGAATGTCCTTTGGAACGCGGCAACCGCTCTCAACGAGGCTGTATCTTCCTACACGAACATCTACCTGCAGTATGACGGAGTTGGCCACGATGCTGTTGCTATCTACTTCGCTGCGAGAGGAAAGGATGCTGTTGATACCTATGGTGCAACGGTTTTTGATTTGCACGTCGTGGCTGATATGTACTTTGTCCATCAGGTGGTTGTCGTTGCCTATGCAAGTGCCTCCGTCTCTCTGGTAGCCTCCGGCAATAACTACGTTTTCGCGAATTACGTTGTTATCGCCAATGGTAACGGTAACGGGTGTTCCTTCCTGAAAGCGTGTGGCTTGTGGCATGGCACCTATCACTACGTTTTGGAAGATGCGGTTGTTATTGCCCATTCTGGTGCCGTTGAGTATGCTGGCGTGTGGCATGATGACACAATTGTCGCCAATCACTACATCTTTTTGCACGTATGCAAAGGGAAAAATATCTACGTTTTGCCCAATCTGAGCGCCGGGCTCAACATGTGCTAATTGACTGATCATGTTTGTTCGTTTTTTATTTATATAGGGAGTTCTGATATTAGACTTACTCTCTTCCTCCGCCCAGGGCTGCATAGAGATTGATGATAGCCTGAACCTTGCTGTAGTTGTCGTTGATGAGTGACAACTGGGCATTGAGCAGACTTTGCTGTGCAGTAAGCGTCTCCAGATAACTGGTAGTATTGGTGTATTTGAAGAGGTCGAGTGTACGTTCTTTTGCTTCCTGTAGTTTCTCTACTTCCTGAGTTCTGATTTCTGCCTTAGAGATAGCAGTCTGATAGGAGGTGAGTGCATTAGATACTTCCTGTCCTGCATTGAGAAGTGCCTGCTCGAAATCGAGTGTGGCTATCTCTTGTTGTGCTTTTGAAATCTTCAGATTAGCTGTGAGCTGTCCTTTCATAAAGAGTGGCTGCACAATGGAGCCAACGGCAGAAGACAGAATCTTTCCAGGATTGACAAGTCCCATTCCGCTATTGTTGGTCCAACCAGCCTGTCCCGATATGGTGATTTGAGGATAGAAGGCAGAGTGTGCCTTCTGCACTCCATAGAAAGCGTAGGCCAGTTTGTATTCGGCTATGCGCACATCGGGGCGGTTGGTGAGCAGTTGCAAGGGAACGCCTACCGACATCGAAGCGGGGAAGCTTTCGGAACTCAGACTGGCGGCACGTGCAATGGAGTGGGGGGCTTCGTGCAGGAGTACGGAGAGTGCATTTTCTGTTTGCTGAATGTTTTGTTCGAGTGCGGGAACAGAAGCTTTAATCTCCATCAGGTTTGCTTTAGCTTGCGCCACAGCTGCGAAGTTTGTCATGGCTGCTTCGGCCATAGCCTCCATAGTGCGCACGTTGTCTTCCCAAAGAGTAATGGTGCTCTTGGTGGTATTGAGTTGTTCGTCAAGCATCACAAGGGTGTAGTAGAGGTTTGCCACATTCGCGATGATAGATGTCTGAACTGCTTGCTTAGCAATGCGTGCTTGCATCAGGCTCATTTCCGACTGCTTCTTGGCATTTCTCAGACTGCCGAAAGCGTCAATCTGCCAAGAGGCGCTGACGGGTATGTTATATACCTGTGTGGCCTTGCCGAAGTCCCACGATGTGAGTGTGCCCTGCGGCGAGAGTGCAAGCTGCGGCAGGAAGGCAAGGCGCGAGATTTTATATCCCTGCTCGGCCTGGAGTATAGTTAGGTCGGCTTCCTGCATATTGGTATTCTGCTGAAGCGCTTTCTGTATGAGGTCTTGCAACAGTGGGTCGGTGAAAACTTCTCTCCAGGCTTTATTGCCGAAGTTTACGGTGTCGGCATTGGCTTCGTTCACATTGCGATAAAGTCCTTTCGTAGGCAGATTGTCTGGCCTTTCGTACTTCTCGTATATGTGACAGCTATGCAAAGAGAGTGAAGCAAGCGCGAGAATGAATATCTTTTTCATGTTTCTAAATTCTTTGATAAGTTTTGGTTCCACTTCAGTTTATTCAGCGTCTTGCTTTGAGATTCCGGCATATTGCTCCAAGTCGGCACGAGAGGCTTCTGTCTCACCTGTTTCCCATGTCATGGGCTTGAAGCGTTCCTGAATGCTTTGGAATATCATAAACAGCACAGGTACGATATATATCTGGCAAAGCATACCGATAAGCATACCGCCGATGGCTGTCGTTCCCAATGCTCTGTTTCCGTTAGCTCCTGCACCGAAGGCGAACATCAACGGCAACAGACCGATAATCATGGCGAACGAAGTCATCAAAATAGGACGCAGACGGGCTGCAGAACCTAAAATGGCTGCCCACTTGATGCTCATACCCATCTTGCGACGGTCGAGGGCGAACTCTACAATCAGAATGGCATTCTTTGCCAACAGACCGATAAGCATGATGAGAGCAATCTGCACATAGATATTGTTTGACGCGCTTCCCAACAGAGAGATATGGATGAATGACTTGATGAGTGTGTCTATTCCGCCCATTCCCTGGATGAAGAGGAAGGAACCCAGCAGTCCGAAAGGTACAGAGAGCAATACGGCCAGAGGCAGGATGTAACTCTCGTACTGTGCACTGAGGAGCAAGTAGATAAATACGAAGCAAAGCAAGAAGATGAGCGCCGTAGTATTAGTAGAATCGGCTTCTTCTCTTGACATGCTCGAGAATTCGTAACTATATCCCTGCGGCAGACTTTCGGCCACTTCTTTCACAGCTTGGATAGCTTCACCGGTGGTATATCCTTCGGCAGCAGTACTGCTTACGGAGATACTGGTGTACATATTGAAGCGGTTGATGTTGTCCGGTCCATATACGCGGCGGATATTCATAAACTGTGTGATAGGAGCCATGTTGCCTCCGTTGCGTACCTTAATCTTCTTGAGAGATTCTATGTTGGTACGGTCGGCACGCTCAGACTGTATCATTACGCGGTACATCTTACCGAAGCGGTTGAAGTTAGAGACGTACTGACTTCCTATGTATCCCTGTAATGTGGAAAGGATATCAGAAGGTTGCAGTCCGGCCTTCATGCACGCAGCAGCATCAATGTCAATCATGTATTGCGGGAAGTTTGGATTGAAGGTGGTCTGAGCCGTTTGTATCTCAGGGCGCTCCATCAGCTTGTTCATAAAGTTCTGTGTCACTTCAAAGAACTTGTTAAGATCACCGCCCGTACGGTCTTGCACATACATCGATACACCACTCATGGCTCCGTAACCTGGAATCATTGGCGGGGTGAAAAAGAGCACCTGAGCATCCTTGATCACATTGCGCGCTTTGAGGAAGAGCATACCTGCCACGATATCGGCTCGGTCTATCAGTCCGCGTTCCTCAAAAGGTTTCAGTTTGACAATGGCAGTACCATAACTTGCTCCTTGTCCACCCATCATGGAGAATCCCGATATGACGGTACGTGTCTTTACTGCGGGATTGGCAGCAATGAGTTTATCTACTTCGGTAAGCAAGGAGTCGGTACGGTCTTGCGAAGTACCGGGAGGAAGTGAGATGGCACACAACACAGTACCTTGGTCTTCCGTTGGAACAAGCGAAGAAGGAGTGATGTTCATCAAATAAACAAGCAATGCTATGGAGAGTGCTACGAGACCCATGGCCGTCTTGGGATGTTTCACCGTCTTTTCCACACCTTTCTTATATTTGTTCTGAAGGCGGTCGTAGAATTGGTTGAAAGCATCAATAAAACGTTTGCTGAACAATCCGATAAGCATCAGTATGGCTACGGTATATGCCACGATACTAACGATGACGTTGTCAAACGTGAAGCATCCGCCAATCAGGAATCCTATTGTGAGGATAAGTAGTATTACGGTAACTTTCGGAGAAAGACTGATTCTCCTGGGTTTGTACTGGCGTGCCATAATGCCTGCTGCTTCCTTGGTGGCGGTCTTCATTCTTTCGCTCAAGGTCGTCTCTTTGTCATGTGGTTTAAGGAAAAGTGCACAGAGTGCAGGCGAAAGGGTGAGGGCGTTGAGTGCGGAGAATCCTATAGCTACTGCCATTGTGATACCGAACTGACGATAGAACACACCACTAGTGCCCGCCATGAAGCTCACAGGAATAAACACGGCCATCATTACGAGCGTAATAGAGAGGATAGCGCCACCTAATTCGCTCATCGCGTCAATAGAGGCTTTTACTTGCGACTTGTAGCCTTGGTCTAACTTCGCGTGAACGCCTTCCACCACGATAATGGCATCGTCCACTACAATAGCAATGGCCAATACAAGAGCATTTAACGTAAGAAGGTTGATGCTGAAGCCGATGATGTAAAGGGCAAAAAAAGCACCAATCAATGCTACGGGAATGGCAATGGCGGGAATAAGGGTAGAGCGGAAGTCCTGCAAGAAGATGAATACCACGAGGAACACCAGAATGAAGGCTTCGACGAGTGTCTTCGTTACCTCTTCAATAGATGCGAAGAGGAAGTCGTTGGCGTTCATAAGTGTATCAATCTTCAATCCGTGAGGCAAACTCTTGCTGGCTATTTCCAACTGCTTCTCCACATCTTGAATAACCTGTGTGGCGTTAGATCCTGCAAGCTGCATCACCATACAGGTTACGGCATTGTGTCCGTTTGTGGTACCGCCAAAGGCGTATGTGGCACGTCCTAATTCTACACGAGCGACGTCTTTCAGGTAGAGTACTTCGCCATCGGCTGTTGCGCGGATAACGATGTTCTCAAACTCAGAAATTTCCTGTAGGCGTCCGCGATAGCGAAGCACGTATTGGAAGGTTTGGTTCTCGCGCTCACCTAAAGTACCAGGGGCAGCTTCTATATTTTGGTTTGATAGCGCCATAGTGATGTCTGAGGGCATCAGTTTGTATTGTGCCATCAGTTCGGGGTCCATCCAGATACGTATGGAGTAGTCGCTACCCATTACCATGACATCGCCCACACCTGTTACACGTTGCAACTGAGGCACAATGTTAATCTTGGCATAGTTCTCGATGAAGGGGCGCGAATAACTGTCGCTCTCGTCATAGAGTGAAAGGGCAATGAGGAAACCCGTCTGTCGCTTCTGTGTGATGATACCTACTCTCGTTACTTCTGAAGGCATCAACCCCTGTGCCATAGATACGCGGTTCTGCACATTCACGGCAGCCATATCGGGGTCTGTTCCCTGCTTGAAAGTGATTTCTATGCGGGCTGAGCCGGTGTTTGTGGCCGACGAACTCATGTAGTCCATGTTTTCCACACCATTGATTTGCTCTTCCAATGGGGCTATCACAGAGTTCAATACTGTCTGTGCCGATGCGCCGCTATAGGTGGTTGATACCGAAACCGTAGGGGGCGCAATATCGGGATACGATGTGATGGGCAGAGCAATCAGGCCCAAGATACCGAGTATGACGATGAATACAGAAATTACCGTCGATAGTACCGGCCTTTTTATGAAACTGTCTAATCTCATATTCTGTTTTGTATTATTCTTAAAAGGAAGTAAAGCTTCTTTCCTGTAGGGAATATCAGATGCTTACAACGATATCGATTCTTTGTCGGTTTACTTTCCTTTAATTAATTATGATTTACATCTTACGGTTCTTCAGGTCTTCGGCGGCCTGGTCTATATTCTTGGCAGCCTGTTCGGGAGTGATGGGTTTGATTTCCATATCGTCCTTCAAGTTGGTCACAACATCTACTACAATGCGCTCGCCAGATTTCAAACCTGATGTTACGATGTAGTTTGTACCGTCGTTCTGGGAGAGCACTTCGATTTCGCGGCTCTTCACCTTGTTGTCGCTACCTACAACGTACACGAATTTCTTTTCCTGAATTTCAAACGTACACTTCTGCGGGATGACGACGGCTTCCTTGACTACAGTCGGGAAGAGAATGACAGCAGAGCCACCGCTACGCAGTATTTTGCGTGGGTTCTCAAATGAAGCACGCATGCTTACCGAACCTGTGCTTTGATCTATCACGCCGCTGGCAGTAGTAATCTTTCCCTTCATGTCGTAAGTCGAGCCGTCTGCCAGTTGGAGGGAAACCTCGGGCATATTGTCGATAGCGCCATTCACACCGCCACTTTCGCGAGAAAGGGTAAGCAAATCTTTTTCTGTCATTGAGAAATACACGTGCATTACGTTGTTATCTGATACCGTAGTAAGCGCCTGTGCCGACTGTCCGCTGACTAAACTTCCCACACGGTAGGGGATGGTGCCCACATAACCGTTGGCAGGACTTGTCACACTACAATATCTCAGGTTCTCGCGGGCACTTGCTAACTGCGCTTGCGCTTGTTCCAGTTGGGCTTGGAGAGATTTCAACTGGTTCTCAGCTACCTGATAGTCATATTCGCTGATGATTTTCTTTTCCAACAGCATCTTCTTGTTATCCACAGTCAGTTTCTGTGTGCTGATGTTTGTTGTGATAACGTTAATCTGTGCCTGTGCGGACTTTACAGCTTCCACATACTGCACATTGTCAATAGTGAAAAGCAACTGTCCTTTACGAACGTATGCACCTTCGTCCACGCAAAGACGTGTGATGAAACCGCTCACTTTGGGGCGAATCTCTATGTCTTGCTGACCTTTGATTGTGGCGGGATAAGATACCGTAGTGCTGGCTTCGGTAGTCTTGACTGTTTCAACAGCATACTCGTTGCTTGCTGCCGGCATTCCGCCTTGACTCTTGCTGCAACCGACCGTCACGACTGCGCAGATTAGTAAACTTAATGGAAATGTTTTTTTCATGTGTTATGTAATATATGTTTGTTCGTTTAGAAATTTGACTCTTGCTTTAGAGCTTAGGGAAACCCTAAAAATAAACGCGTGCAAAATTACTAAAAAAAAGTATTCCCGCTCCCATTTTATTTATTTTAACAACAAATATAGAGAAATAGAACACTATTTCAGAGAAATAGGGATGCGCAATTCCAAGTGGAGTTGCCAAAATGTTCCTTTGTCTTTGCGAGAGAATATAATCCGCCCTCTATTCACGCCCAGCTTTTTGTCCCTCTTTATCCTTTTGAATATTTTCTCCCATTAAACCCATTATTCCGAAAATAAATCCCCTTTTTTTTGGAGTATTCTCTTTTATTTACTTATTTTGCAAATGAGTTTCGCACTCTTGGCGTAAAGACAAGAGGGTGTACAATGGAGGGGGGGGAGATGGGTGAGAAGAATATGTAAAACTATTTTAAGTAAGCTGTTTAATTT
>CAMVJO010000005.1 GCA_947167835.1 uncultured Prevotellaceae bacterium | reverse complement strand
AAAGACAATGGCGCCAAAAAGATTGAAAAAGCATACAGACCAAAAAAAGCTTCATAAAATTTTAAAACCTAATTTTTAGAACTACCCTTAAAAAGGAGTATATTCTCGAAAACGGACGATAGATGCGTCTTGAAAATGGGGAAATGCAAAAGAAATGGAGACATTTCTTTTGCATTTCCTTTGTTTTTTATAAATTTGCAGCACATCCTTTTTGATATTCAGCATATTGTTGGAATTTGAATGTAGATATTCTATCTTTTCCCTTATGCTGATATGATTTAGCGTGTGATAATTTGACCTTATTACCAACCGTTTAGTATTACTGGCTATGAAGAAAATTTATACCCTGTTGTTTTTTGCATTAATGTCGGCTGTGCCTTGTCTTGTTCAGGCACAATACGTCATTTATCCCATTCCCCATACCCAAAAGGCGATGGACGGAAAGGTAAGTTTCAGCGAACGTGTGAATGTGGTGTACGAAAGTAAGATAGATGAGTACACAAAAAACCGTGCCAAGGAGATTTTGGAAGAACATGGGCACAGCGTCACTTTTTCTATGTCGCCCAGTAATGCGGCATCGAACCTTTATCTCGGAACTGCCGGTTCGGGTGGAATAACCGATGAACTTGCTACAACTCGTTCGCTGGATAAAAGCGTTTTGACAAAGGAAGGAAAATTTGACCGCCATATACTCTCTCTCTTCTCGGATAAGGATATGGCTCAAGTCCTCGTTCTTGGCGAAAATACCGATGCTACTTTCATTGGCCTCGCCACTCTTGAGCAAATGATGGATCAAACGGAGGAAGAGTTCGCCTGTGTGAACTTTTTCGACTATGCCGATTTGCAAAGTCGTGGACTTGTAGAGGGATATTATGGCTATCCTTATAGCGTTGAAGTGAAAAAAGATCTTTTACGCTTTATGATGCGCTACAAAATGAACACCTATCTTTACGGAGCTAAGAGCGATCCTTATCATTCGGAGAAGTGGAAGGACGCATATCCGACCTCTTTGACAGATGAACAGGTGAAAAACGGATGGATGTCGCAGCAAATGCTTAAGGAAGTGGCAGAACTTTCGCTTCAGACGAAGGTAAACTTTATTTGGGCCATACATCCGGGAAATAGCTTCATCAATTCTTCTACCGTTGTCAGCGATATTATGACGAAGTTCAACCGTATGTATAATTTGGGCGTACGTCAGTTTGGCATCTTCGTGGATGACGTAGGTTTACCCGCATCAGATAAATATACACTCAACGCTACACGACTGACTGAGGTACAAAGAGCTCTTGAAACCAAATATAATATAGAAGGAGCTGCACCTTCTGATACGGTAAAGCCCATTCATTTTGTTCCGCAGGCTTATGCCGCAGGTTTTGTGAACAATACTGAACGAGAGGGCTTCTTTAACGCATTGGCTGCCACACCTAAAAATGTAGTAATCTACACTACGGGATGGGGCGTTTGGAGTATTCCTAATTCGAGCGACCTAAATGCAATTTCCCGTCACCTTGGCCGCAACGTAGCCTGGTGGTGGAATTATCCGTGTAACGATAATGCCGACGGACAGCTGTTTGTTAGAGATATGTACGGCAACTTTTATGATATGCCTGCCGTTGATGGAAACGGACAGGTGCCTTCTACACTTGATTACGGCGTTGGAATTGTAAGTAATCCCATGCAAGAAGGAGAATTGTCGAAGATACCATTGTTTAGTGTGGCAGACTATTCGTGGAACACCTCGAAATTTTTGAATAAGTCCAGTTGGCAGGCTGCTGTCAAGGCAGTTGTGGGCGAAGCCGCCGCTGAAGATTATATGTTCCTGGCAGATTATTTGAGTTATAACGACCCTGCTGCATTTAATACGATATTAAATTCGGCTAAGTCGAAACTGACGAATGCTTCCAGCACACAATATCAAAGTTTGGTGAACCGCTTGGAAAAAATTGAGAAGGCTTGCAACACTTTCATCGCCTTTAAGGATTCGGAGAAGGCTACTGACAGACTTTTCTATAAGGATATCGAACCTTGGCTCCTTAAATTACATGATATGGCCGCCAATGCTCTTACAATGTGTCGGCTTGCTTCAAATATCAAGGAAGGTGATCCCGTGGAAATATGGGAAGATTTCCTACAGGCCAACAATAATATCAACGACCTCAATACTGCTGAAAAATACATTGCCTATGCGCTTGAGGGAATGGGCAGCGGTATCAGCGTAAGTTCGCATAATACAAGAGTATCTTATTTGTATTTCACTCCTTTTATGAGTTGGCTACAGGAAAATGCCCTCAACACATTCCTTTCCCGCACCTTGCCTACGAAAGTGCAGCTCATCAGCAATTTAGCCAGCACTTCAGGCATATCGGCACGTCAGAATTCCACGTCAAAGGATTACTATTTGAATTGCACCAGGGATATAACCTTGGGTAAGAACGAGTATTTCGGACTTTCTTTGCCCGAAGCCGTCAAAGTCTCGGCGATAACAGTCGATGACGACATCCTTTCGCGTTTCTGTGTGCAGTATTCTGCTGATGCCAGGGAGTGGACAACTTTCAGTAAGGATGCAGCCATCGAGCTCCCTTATGTAAAATATCTGATTGTAGTGAATCAGCAAGACGAGGCGCAGACAATCCGCACGAATTCCAAGAATCTTATTCTTTCTCCCTTGAAAGCACCTACTATATCAAGTGTAAGCGTTCCTTCCGGCGAGAATGCAGAAAATCAACCCTTGTCAAATCTGACGGATGGCAACTATAATACATGGTGGGCCGTAAAAGCAAATCAGAAAAACGGCGACACCTATACTTTGAACCTATCTGAGCCCGTTTCTATCTACGATGTTAGGATTTGTGTCGGAACTAAGAACGATGATTACATGAATTCTGCAAGAGTAGAGGTGTCCGAAGACGGAAATTCCTGGACTGCCTTGAAGATATGGGGCACATCCGACGCTAATTTCACGCTGTCACATAGTAGTGTCGTCGATAACGGCAACGAAATGAAGTGTTGTGATTTCGATGGCGACGGGAAAACGGCAAAATATGTCAGACTTCGTGTCGTGAGTGCCAAAACAAACAAATGGTTGCGCCTGTTTGAAATGGAAGTAAATAAGCACTCTCTGTCGTCATCCCTATGCTATGATGACAAAGGTCGTAATTTGCCGGCGGTATATGACGGAAAGGCAGGAACAAAGTGTACACCCACGAATGCTAAGTCCGTGACTTATGTTCTTTCCCAGCCAAATGAAGTGAAATCCCTTTACATTTATCACGATGCTACGAAGGTAAATACTCTGAATCTCTACGTACAGGAAAATTCGTCGTGGCAAAAGGTAGATCAGACTTCGACATCGCTTCATATCCTTGACATGACACCATATCCCTCGGCACAAGCCGTACGTATTGGCTGGACTGGAAGCGTTGCTCCCGATATCTACGAGATTGAGCAGGACTTAGGTGATGAAATTGCCGTATATACAGGTATTCGTAGCGTGGATGCGGAGAGTGGTACCGCTTGGCGTTACGAAAACGGACAACTTATAACCGAATGTTCGGAGCAGATAAATCGCATAGAGGTATATTCTCTCAAAGGCGCACGACTTGGGACGCATCATGCCACAGCAGGTAAGGTTTTCTGCTTACCGTTGGAAAATGCTGCGCCATCGGTTGTAATTGTCAGAATGATATATCAAAATGGCACTTCTGTATCAAAACGTTTACTCCTGAAACGTTGAAATAAGGAAAATACACCATTTTTTAGATATTTCTATCAAAACGAAATCATTATTCATTTTTTAATATTAACTTTGCGACACGAAAATTTAATCAACTAATTTATAATCTTAAACAATTATGGTAAGTTACAAAGAACTCGGCCTCGTGAACACTCGTGATATGTTCAAAAGAGCCATCAATGGCGGTTATGCCATCCCTGCTTTCAACTTTAATAACATGGAACAATTGCAGGCTATCATCAAAGCCAGCAGCGAACTCCGTTCTCCGGTTATTTTGCAGGTATCTAAAGGCGCCCGCAACTATGCTAACCAAACTTTGCTCCGTTATATGGCACAGGGTGCTGTGGAATATGCAAAGGAACTTGGCTGCGAACATCCTGAAATCGTGCTCCACCTTGACCATGGTGACAGCTTTGAACTCTGCAAGTCTTGCGTAGATTTCGGTTTCTCAAGCGTAATGATTGACGGTAGCTCACTTCCTTACGAAGAGAACATTGCATTGACAAAGAAAGTCGTAGAATATGCTCACAAGTACGATGTAACCGTAGAAGGTGAACTCGGAGTGTTGGCTGGTGTCGAGGACGAAGTTGTTGCTGAGGAATCTCACTACACTAAGCCCGAAGAAGTTATCGATTTCGTAAGCCGCACAGGTGTTGACAGCCTTGCAATTTCTATTGGTACGAGCCACGGTGCATATAAGTTCAAGCCCGAACAGTGCACCCGCGACCCGAAGACTGGCCGCCTCGTTCCACCGCCACTTGCATTCGACGTACTCGATGCTATCATGGAACAACTTCCCGGATTCCCCATCGTATTGCACGGTTCAAGTAGCGTACCACAGGAATATGTTGATATGATCAACGCTAATGGCGGTAAATTGCCCGATGCAGTTGGTATTCCTGAAGAACAACTCCGCAAGGCTTCTAAAAGTGCCGTTTGCAAAATCAACATCGACTCAGATAGCCGTTTGGCATTCACCGCTGCTGTTCGCAAGGTGTTTGCTGAAAAACCAGGTGAGTTCGATCCACGTAAATACTGCGGACCTGCTCGCGATTTGATGACAGAACTCTACGAACACAAGATTAAAGAAGTTCTTGGTTCTGACAACAAATTGGCTCAGTAAGCCCAAATAATTACTTATGGGCATTTTGCTCGTAAGTAATGTTTCCATATCATTTCATTCTGGCGAAGATGCAATCCGTATCTTCGCCTTTTCTTTGTTTTTCCGTGAGTCGATGACTGTATTTCCAAGGCTGTAAAACCCGCTCCGAAAAATAGCTCGGAGATAAATTTAATTATCTCCCAACTAATTTAATTTATCTCCCAATTAGTCCTTGATATGGGAAAGATATTAGCATCTATGCGCCCTTTATTCATTGGTGTTTTCGCGATGTTTGGAAGTACGATTTTTTACCTACAAAAAACGTGAAAATAGCTCCGAGCAAATTTTTTTATCTCGGAGCTAAATTTAAATAGTGCCGAGCAAAAATTAATTAGCTCGGATATAAAAAATGATCGGTCCGAACTAATTGCACCTATCTCGCTCAAACTGCCTGTTTTCTGCCAGAAATTTGCTTTTCTTACCCAAATTTTTCCTCGTTTTCCCCATTTTCGGGTAAAATATGGGTGCGATTATCAGATATGTCTGAAACAGAGTGAATTTATCGTAGATAAAAAGCCGTTTACGTCAAATTTTTTTGCTAATTTTGGCGCTGAATTGTGCCCATGTCTTAACAAGGTGCGATTTGTTGTTGTCAAAATCATATTTAGCACAGCATTATGAGTAAAACTAAATACATTTTTGTCACTGGTGGCGTGGCTTCTTCACTTGGCAAGGGTATCGTGTCGGCTTCGGTCGGAAAACTCTTGCAGGCAAGGGGGTATAATATCACTATCCAGAAGTTTGATCCGTATATCAACATAGATCCGGGCACTCTCAACCCGTATGAACACGGCGAGTGCTACGTAACGGATGATGGTAAGGAGACTGACTTGGATCTTGGGCATTACGAACGTTTTACCGGTATAAAAACCACCCAGTATAACAGTTATACTACGGGACGCATCTACCAAAGTGTGATAGATAAGGAACGTCGTGGCGACTATCTGGGCAAGACGATTCAGGTGATACCGCATATCACGGATGAAATCAAGCGTTGTATGCTGTATCTCGGCAAGCGCGACCATTATGACTTCGTGATTACCGAAATAGGCGGCACTGTAGGCGATATTGAGGGACAACCCTTTCTGGAGGCCATACGTCAGTTGAAATGGGAGATGGGAAACGATGCGTTGTTCATACATCTGACATATGTTCCCTACCTTAAAGCAGCGGGAGAGCTTAAAACAAAACCCACACAGCACTCTGTCAAGGAATTGCAGAGCATCGGTATCCAGCCCGACATACTTATCCTGAGAACGGAGCACCCTCTGAGCGATTCGCTCCGACGTAAAGTGGCACTCTTCTGCAATGTCTCGCCTGAAGCCGTAGTGCAGAATATGGACCTCGCTTCAATCTACGACGTGCCGCCATGTATGCAGGAACAGCACTTGGATTCCATTATTTTGCAGAAGGTCGGCCTTCCCGTAGGTAAGACTCCTGAACTGGGACCCTGGCGTTCTTTCCTCGATATGCGCAGAAATGCAAAAGAGGAACTGAATATCGGTCTTGTAGGTAAGTATGATTTGCAAGATGCCTACAAGAGTATTTTGGAATCCCTGTCTCAGGCCGGAACATACAACGGTTTCAAGATAAAGACACACTTTATCAATTCAGAGAAGCTCACTCCTGAAAATATTGCCGCTGAAATCACACCTATGGACGGCATTATCATCTGTCCGGGCTTTGGGCAGCGCGGAATAGACGGGAAAATCCTTGCGGCGCAGTATTGTAGGGAACACGATGTGCCCACTCTCGGAATTTGCCTCGGTATGCAAATGATGGTTATCGAATTTGCCAAGAACGTGCTCGGACTGAAAGATGCCAACAGCCTGGAAATGGATACGCAGACACGCGACAACGTGATAGACATCATGGAAAACCAGAAGCAAATCACCAATATGGGCGGAACGATGCGACTTGGCGGATACGAGTGTGTACTTAAAGAAGGAAGTCACGCACGTAAAATTTATGGTTGCGACACCATTCGCGAACGCCACCGTCATCGCTACGAATTCAACAACGCTTATATGCGCCAGTTCGAGGAAAAAGGTATGAAGTGCGTAGGCATAAATCCTGAGAACGAACTTGTTGAAATCGTTGAGATACCTAATCTCACGTGGTACATAGGTACGCAATTCCATCCCGAATATAGCAGCACGGTTCTCAAACCCCATCCATTGTTTATGGACTTGATTAAGACTATAGCCGCAATTCGTAAGAAATAATTATCAGGGAAACAATAAAATTCAGAATAAATAATCATTCAAAAACTATAAAAAAGTGGATAAGAATACAGTAATAGGATTGATCTTGATAGTATTGACCATTATTGGGTTCAGTTATTTCAACGCTCCCAACTATGATGCTTCGCAGACCGAAGTAAACAATACTGAGACTGTACAAAAAGAAGATGCCCCCAAGCAAACGGCTAAGAAGGCCGAGGCTGTGGCCGAACAACCCGCAGTAGAAGACTCTACCGCCTTGTTCTTTGCTGCCAAGGCTGATAAAGGCGAAGATGTCGTGCTGAAAAACAACAAAGTTTCGGTAGTCTTCAACACCAAGGGCGCCATGATTTCACAGGTCTCCCTGCCGGAATTCAAGAGTTACCAGAATTACAACGAGGGCAAGGAAGTTCCGCTCCTTTTGTACGACGCAAAGAGTGGCGATGCCTCCATGAATTTCATGTTGGAGACCAAAACAAAGAACTTAAACCTTTCGGATTATCTCTTTACTCTGAGCGAAAAGACAGATTCGTCGGTAGTCTTTGAATTAGCCGATGGAGACAAGAAAATAGTCTATACCTACACGCTGTTGCCCGACAACTACCTGATGAATTTCAGCGTGCAAACCATTGGTTTCCAGGACGAAGTTTCGGCAAAGAACAATACTTTGCAACTTTACTGGCAGGACAAAATCCGCCAGCAGGAGAAAGGTTATTATTTCGAGAACATGTATTCTGCTTTGACATACAAAGTTTCAGACGACAGCTCGGAAAAACTCAACGATCAGGAGGATGACGAAGTTTCCGTCACGGGAAAAGTAGATTGGATTGCTTTCAAGAATCAATACTTCAGCAGTCTTTTGATTGCCAAGGAGGATTTCAGAAATGTAAACCTGAAAAGTCTGAAACAAGAGGAGGGAAGCGGATATCTCAAGGACTATACAGCCGAAGCCGACGTGGTATTTGATCCGAGTGGCAGCAAAACTACCGATTTCCAGTATTATTTCGGTCCTAATAACTACCGATTGTTACAGTCCATGGACGAATTTAAGATTACTGGTGAGGATCAGGATTTGGAAGACCTGGTATATCTGGGTTGGCCGCTGTTCAAATGGATTAACCGTTACTTCACCATTTATGTCTTCGACTGGTTTACACAACTTGGCCTGCCAATGGGAATTGTCTTGCTGCTTATCACACTTTTGCTCCGCGCTATCGTTTATGTGCCCTCAAAGAAAAGTTATTTGAGTAGTGCTAAAATGCGTGTGCTGAAACCAAAAATCGATGAGATAGCCAAGAAATATCCGAAGCAGGAAGATGCTATGAAACGCCAGCAGGAAACCATGTCGTTGTATAGCCAATACGGAGTAAGTCCTATGGGCGGATGTTTGCCAATGCTGGTGCAAATGCCGATTTGGATTGCAATGTTTAATTTTGTGCCGAACGCTATCGAACTTCGTCAGGAGTCTTTCCTTTTTGCTGAGGACCTTTCGACTTATGACAGCCTGATAAGTTTCAATACCTCCGTGCCTCTGATTGGTGATCACCTGAGTTTGTTCTGTTTGCTCTTCTGCGGAACGAATATCGTGTACAGTATCATTATGATGCGCCAGCAACGCGACACAATGTCCTCAGAACAGGCACAACAGATGAAGGTAATGCAATGGATGATGTTCTTAATGTCGGTTTTCTTCTTCTTCATGTTTAATAAGTACTCCGCAGGTTTGAACTACTACTACTTTATCTCCCTTTTGGCCGGAGCTTTGACAATGTGGTACATGCGTAAAACTACGGATGACGCCAAACTTCTGGCAAAGTTGGAAGCAAACTATCAGGCCAACAAGCATAATCCGCAGAAACGCGGAGGCGGTTTGGCTGCACGCCTGGCTGCTTTGCAGGAACAGCAGGTAGAATTACAACAGAAGAAGGAAGAGGAGAGAAGGAACCGCAAAAAGAAACTGAACTAACGCTCTGTAAAAATAATAGTAAACGCAAATGAAGAATCTCAGTCATTTTTTAATCATAACATTACTACTTCCTATGGCTGCAACGGCACAAACTTTCATCGGACGTCAGCAAATCGAAATGAAGTCTGACAGAATGACTCCGGAAGTCCTATGGGCTATGGGAAGAATCGGCAGTTACAGCCAGAATGACAAAGGCGATGCAGTCTATAACGTGACTTATTACAGCAAGGAACAGAATAAAAGTCATAGTGTCATCTATTTCAAAGCGAATGGCGGCGAAGAAAAACAATTAACCGTTAGCGAGAAAAGCGAAAACGCTCCCGTCTTTATTCAGAACGGCACCAAAATCGCTTTCCTCAGTTCTGAAAGCGGTTCGTCCCAGGTTTGGATGATGAATCCCGACGGAACGGGACGCCAGAAGATGAGTAACGAAGCCGATGACGTGGCAGAATTTCTGTTCTCGCCGGACGAAAAGCGCATTATCCTGATCAAGGAAGTACCCACTACGACTTCTATCGCAAAGAATCCGGACGATTTACCAAAAGCTACGGGTATGGTTGTTAACGACTTGATGTACAAGCATTGGGATACGTATGTTAAAGCAATACCTCATCCTTTCGTGGCAAAAGTGTCGGACAACAAAATAACGGAAGCCGAGGATATTCTGAAAGATGAGCCATACGAATGTCCTATGTTGCCATTTGGAGGAATTGAGCAGCTTTGTTGGAGTCCTGACGGTGCGAAAATTGCCTACACCTGCCGCAAAAAAGTGGGTAAGTTGTATGCCCTGAGCACCGATAGCGACATATTCCTCTATGATGTGGCAACAAAATCCGTTAAGAACCTTTGCAAACCCGAAGGCTACGTAGAACCTGCTGTAGATGCCACGTCTTCTTTGGAAGACCAGGCGGTAAATAAAAAGGGTGGGGTAGATGCAAACCTTGGTTACGACCAAAATCCGCAATTCTCGCCCGACGGAAAATATGTGGCGTGGACAAGTATGGAACGCGACGGATATGAAAGCGATCGCACCCGACTTTGTGTCTATAACCTTGCAACAGGCGAAAAGAGTTACGTGACAGAATCCTTTGAGAGTGGTGTAAACGAATTTTGCTGGGCTCCGAATAGTAAAGACCTATACTTCACGGGCGTATGGCACGCAGTAACGCATGTTTACTCCACAAACTTAAAGGGTAAAGTCAAGCAAATCACAACTGGCGACTATGATTACACGCTTTTGTCGCTCTCGCCGAAAAAGAATACGCTCTTGGTGAAGCGCCACTCCATTAAAGCCGCTGATGAAGTCTATGAAGTTTCTCTTGACGGCAAGGTTTCGCAACTTACCTTTGAGAACAAATATACTTACGACCACATCACGATGGGCGATGTCAAGGAACGTTGGGTTACTACCGTAGATGGTAAAAAAGAAAAGTGTTGGGTGATTTATCCCCCGCACTTCGATCCGAATAAAAAATATCCTGCGCTTCTTTTCTGCGAGGGAGGTCCGCAATCTCCCGTCAGCCAGTTCTGGAGCTACCGTTGGAATTTCCAAATCATGGCGGCAAACGATTATATCATCATTGCACCGAATCGTCGCGGCCTGCCAGGATTCGGTATGGAGTGGCTTGAGGAAATTAGTGGCGACTACACAGGACTTTGTATGCAGGATTACCTGAGTGCTATTGACGATATTGCAAAAGAACCCTACGTGGATAATGAACACATGGGTGCAGTCGGAGCCAGCTTCGGTGGTTTCAGCGTATATTGGCTTGCCGGAAATCACAATGGCCGATTTAAGGCTTTCATTGCCCACGATGGCATTTACAATACCCAGCAACAATATGTGGAAACCGAAGAACTCTGGTTCCCCAACTGGGATTTGAAATCTGCTCCCTGGGTTAAGAATGCTTACGGTCAGATGCAGAAAGCATATCGCGAAAGTCCGCATCTCTATGTAGATAAATGGGATGCTCCCATCCTATGTATTCACGGACAGCGCGACTTCCGCATAGAATATACCCAGGCCGAGAGTGCTTTCACCGCAGCAAAAATGCGTGGAGTCCCCGCTCAGTTGCTCCTTTTCCCCGATGAAAACCACTGGGTGCTCAAACCCCAAAACGGCATCCTTTGGCAACGCACTTTCTTCGGATGGTTGGATAAATGGCTCAAGAAATAATTCCCTTTTCCCCTTCCAAAAAGAAGAAAGGTTCGGGCAAGCGTTTGATACGCCTAAGCCTATAATTAGATTAGTGCGATATAAATATTCTCATCGCCGTGAGAAAATTGTCTCATCGCCATGATAATATTTTCTCAACGCGAAGAGAAAACTTTCTCATCGCGATGAGACTGAGAAAAATCCGGACAATTTACCTCTGAACGCCCTTTGTTTACAGGTGATTGCGACATTTCCCGGATTTTCTCAACAATAGGATAACAGAATTTTCAAACTTTTAAAATTTTATTCATACAATGTCAGAATTAAAAACACAAACATTGAGAGATAGTGCCGCATTGAGATGGACAGCCTTGCTCTTGCTTGCATTTGCCATGTTCTGTTCATACATTTTCATGGACATTCTCTCGCCCATCAAGGACTTGATGGAATCAACCCGTGGATGGGATTCGGATGCTTTCGGAACAATGCAAGGTTCTGAGACATTCCTCAACGTATTTATCTTCTTCCTGATTTTTGCAGGTATCATTCTCGACAAACTGGGCGTACGCTTTACGGCAGTGCTCTCCGGTTGTGTAATGCTTGTCGGAGCAGTAATAAATTGGTACGCAGTAACCGAAAGTTTTGCCGCCAGTTCTTTGCAAACGTGGTTCACGGAAAATCTCAACTACATACCTGTTTTCGATGAACTCGGAGTATCGCCATTTTATCTGGGTATGCCTGCTTCCGCTAAGTTCGCTGCTATCGGTTTTATGATATTTGGCTGCGGCGTAGAGATGGCTGGTATCACGGTGTCGCGCGGTATCGTAAAATGGTTCAAGGGCCGTGAAATGGCTCTCGCCATGGGTTCCGAAATGGCTCTCGCCCGTCTTGGCGTTGCTACGTGTATGATATTCTCACCTCTCTTTGCAAATTTCGGAGGTAAGATAGACGTTTCCCGTTCTGTGGCTTTCGGCGTCGTTTTGTTGATGATAGCCTTGATTATGTTCATCGTATATTTCTTTATGGACAAGAAACTCGATGCACAAACCGGAGAAGCCGAGGAAAAAGACGATCCTTTCCAGATAAAAGACCTGGGTAAAATTCTCTCAAGTGGCGGTTTCTGGTTGGTAGCCCTGCTCTGTGTGTTGTATTATTCGGCTATTTTCCCGTTCCAGAAGTATGCCGTAAATATGCTTCAGTGCAATATCAGTTTTGAAGCGCCTGCAGAAGGCAGTTTCTGGGCAAGCGATACAGTTACCTTGGTGCAATATTTCATTATGCTCGTGGTAGCTGCAAGTTCCTTCGCCAGCAATTTCATGAAGCGTGCAACTTATAAATATGGCCTCCTTGCTTTGGCCATTGTCTCGTTGATAGTTTACTGCTATATGGGATATATGCGCCAGAGTGCCAGTGCTGTTTTTGCTGTGTTCCCACTTCTGGCTGTAGGTATCACACCTATTTTGGGCAATTACGTGGATCACAAGGGAAAAGCTGCTTCAATGCTTGTGTTAGGTAGCGTATTACTGATCGTTTGTCACTTGACATTTGCATTTATCCTGCCGATGTTCCATGATAGTGCGGCAGGCGGTATTGTTGTTGCCTACGTAACTATTCTTGTCTTGGGAGCAAGTTTCTCTCTTGTGCCGGCATCTTTGTGGCCCAGCGTACCAAAACTTGTTGATGCCAAGATCATCGGAAGTGCATACGCTCTGATTTTCTGGATTCAGAACATCGGTTTGTGGCTCTTCCCGTTGTTGATTGGTAAGGTGCTGAAAAATTCCAATCCCGACATTACAGCCGCTGTTGCCAACGGCACAATGGATCCCGAGGTCGCAGCAACTTCGTATGACTACACGAATGCGCTGATTATGTTGGCATGTCTTGGTGTAGCTGCCCTCGTATTAGGATTTGTCCTCAAGATTGTGGATAAAAAGCAGCATCTTGGTTTGGAAGACCCCAATATTCAGTAATAATACTTTGAGTAATACGAATTTAATATAGGGTTGTTCTAAAAATTAGGCTGTTTTGAGTTTTCGAAGATTTTTGAGTGATTTTGTATTTAATTTCGCAGAAGCATAGTAACCTATGGTTCAAGGAATAAAAGACAAAAGCGCCAAAAAGATTGAAAAATCATACAGACTTAAATGGACTTCCCAATATTTATAAACTAATTTTTAGAACAACCCTATAGTAAATCTACTTTTTCATTAGAGAGATAGACAGCACTGACGCAAGTTTTTTTGCATAACAAAACATCGCGAATGATGAGTGTGCCTTGTGTCGGTTCTGTCTATGCTCTTGAAAATGTTTTCAAACACGATGCGCAAGTTAAGGAATACATTATGGGTGATAGTAGGCTTCTTTATAGGAGTCTATCTGTTGCTTTTGGTATTATTTAACTTCGGTCCTTTGCACCAGCGCATCAATCTTTGGGTTACTCAGTCTCTGAGTGAGTATTTCCAGACAGAAGTTTCGATAGGCAACATAGAATTGCGGCTTTTCAACCAGGTAAATCTTTCTGACGTGACGATATTCGACCAAAGTCACCAGCCGTTGTTGCGTGCCAAGAACATATCCACGCGTGTGTCGCTGTCGAATTTCATTCATGGGCGTTTTTATTTCCGTACCATCAGCCTGTTGGATGCTAACATTGACCTGTATAAGAATAGTCAGGACGCACCGCTTAATTGCCAGTTTATAATAGATCGTTTGTCAGCAGAAGACGAAGAAGAACCCAGCGAAAAAGATTTTCGCATCAACAGTATTATCTTACGGCGCTGTGCTTTGAAATACGATGTGTTGGGTGTTCAGAAATTACCCACACTTGATGCCAATCATCTGTGCTTTAGTGATATAGATGCCAACATTAGTTTGAAATCGCTTACCGATGATAATCTAAAACTCCGACTTCGCCACCTTTCGTTCGTAGAAAAAAGCGGTTTGGACGTACGTCATCTGAGTTTTATCCTTAACGGGAAGGAATCCTTTGCCGAGATTTCTAAATTCAGGCTGGAGCTTCCACAAAGTCACGTGGCTTTCGACAGATTGCACGCCAAATTCAATAGTAACAGCCTGCTTAAAACCTTAAAGACCAGTCTGAATCTGACGGATGCCCGCATCAGTCCGGCAGACTTCTTCTTTATTGAACCACGCCTGCGAGGTCTTACAGATTCCTACGACTTCTCTGGTTATTTTGTCGCTGATAGCTGTAGATTGAGCGTTTCGTTTTTTACTCTTGTCGGCAATCATAATGATTTAAGCCTTGATACCGATTTCTTTGCCGACTTTTCCACTCCTAATCTACGATTTGATTTCAACGGACTCCAGCTTGATGCTCGACTTGATGCCCCAAATTTCCTGAAGTCCTTGCTTGGCGAAAGCGAAGTCTATACTTATCTTCAACGGAACGGACGTCTTTCTTATCAGGGCGACATAAAAATATATTCTGACTCCTTATATTATTTAAAAGGAGTACTTGAAACAGATTTGGGTAGGATAAACCATGATTTTTCCTACGCAAATGATAAGGCAAACGGTGATTTCATATTCGATGACGTAGATCTCGCAAAGTTGTTGGGAAAGACGGTGTATGAAGTCCCCACAAATATATCGGGAACCCTGGATGTCGATTTCTTGCTGAGCGAAAACAGTCAGCCTGTCAGCGGGAAGTGGGATTTGCTGCTCTCAAAATTGCATTATCAGAATGAGACTTTAGAACACGTCACATCTTCTGGTAATTTGAGCCGTAATCATTTTGTAGGAAACCTGGTTTCACATAATTCTCCCTTGGATATCAGCACAGACTTCGATGCCGGTGTCTTTGATAACGTACTTCAAAGTCTGAATCTTTACGCCAATTGTCTTTCTTTCGCTCCTAAACGTTTGGGACTCGACTTCCTTTCTTCGCAGGATGTACTTAGTTTTGATATAGACGTTGATGCTCCGTCTGTTCGCAGCGAAAGATTGGATTTGTCTTCCGTTATCTCCGACTTAGTCCTTTATAAATCCGATTCGCTGGCCGCTCATGTAAACAATCTCCAACTTAATGTGAAACAGTTGGCAGATGGTACGCATTTAACCCTTGATAGTGATTTTCTGGATGCCAGAATTGACGGTCCGCTCTCACTAAAAAATGTCAAAGACGACGTTACACGGTTTTTCGGCATGGTATGGAAAGACAGTGAGGTGCTGTTGTCTGAAAAATCCGCATCACTTTCTAAAAGTGTGTCGCGCAATGGTGCTCCCTGGCATATTTCAGCACATTTGAGCGACATCAGTCCTATTCGCGAGTTCATAAATATTCCTATTGACGTAAAAGGCGATATGTTTCTTGACGGTACGGTTGATTTGAACGGACAGTATTCGTCTTTGACTGCCTCAATGAACGAGTTGCACGTAGGTAAGATTCCTTTTGTTGAACCAAAAGTTTATTTTCACGGACATCAGGGAGCATATAGCCTCTTTTTACAATTCGATAAGGAGTTTTCTGAGAGTTTAGTCAAGTCTGAATTGTCTGTAGAGACATCTGATGAATCTTTACTGTTCGATTTGAAATGGAAAGACCGCAATAGCGATGCGTATGCCGGACAAGTGAAAGCTGTTACCCGCAGAGACGTTGATTCAAGTCGGGACGGCCAAACTGTGCTCCGCACCGTTTTTGAACCGACCGAGATTCTTATAAATGATACCGTATGGTCTTTAAGCGCAGACCGCGTTCTTTTTAATCATGACTTCGTAGAAATTCAAAACCTCAACCTTAGCAATTCGGAGCAGGGAGTTCGCGTCAATGGAATCTTCTCTAAAGAACACAATGATTCACTTACTGCCGTTTTGAACGGAGTAGATTTGACATATCTGTTCGATTTACTTGATTTCCATCCCGTAGATTTCTCTGGCTTCGCCTCTGGTGAGGCAGTGCTCCGTATTTCGGAAAATTCTCCCCAGCTTTATGCCCATTTGGACATAGACGATTTTGGAATCAATGGAGGTAATTTGGGAAGAGCCCTGATTGACGGAGAATATAACGTGAATAAAGAAACCGTGAACCTGGCTGCTGAAATTGAGGACCGAGAAAAATGCCATACTTCCGTAGCTGGCGGTATCTTTATCGGAGGAAAAGGTTTGGATCTCGACATAAAAAGTAAAGGAACCAACCTTGCTTTTCTTTCTCCCTACTTTAGTGGATTTTTCGGTCGTTTCGGTGGCAGAGCCTACGGACATACCCGTCTTTTCGGCCTGTTTAAGGCGCTGCAACTCGAAGGAGAAAATGATATTACCGGACAATTCTATCTGCCAGTCACCAATACTGAATACAATGTCCGTAGCGCCCACGTAAAGCTCATACCTAATCACATGTCTTTCGAGGATATTGAATTGAATGATGCACATAATGGTCGCGCATCAGCATCTGGAAATGTGTATCACGCCAATCTGGGTAAGTTTGTCTATGATTTTAATATTGATGCCGAGGATATGCTGATATATGACCGACGTCCGTCCAACGGTCTCCCCATTGATTCTCGTTTCTTCTCCAGCGGAAATGTGAAAATCAAGGGAAAACCTGGTTCGCTCGACTTAAGTATGTCTTTAGTCCCCGATGGACGCACTACGTTCGAATATACCGTAGATACTCCCCAGGATTATGCTTCGCAGCAGCTACTTCGTATCCGACCGGTCGGACTTCGTGCAGAAAATGAGGGAGTAGATACCATCATGCAGGCCGAAATAGCACCTTTGGACGACTTTATTCCACACGGCAACACAGGTACAGATGTTCACCTGTCATTAAATTTTGATATGCGTGACAATGTTCCGCTAAAAGTCATCATGAATGCTAAAACGTCCGACAATATCGTGGTTTATGGCAATGGAACTCTTCACGCTACCTGGTATAATAAAGGCACCTTCCAACTTTTCGGAACTTATAACGTAGAACGCGGCGAATATAAGTTGCGTATTCAGGACGTGATACACAAAAACTTGCAGTTCTCCAGCGGTGGAAAAGTTTATTTCAATGGTCGTCCCTTCGATGGCCAACTTAATTTGCAGGCTTCCTATCCTATCAATTCTGTTTCCCTGTCTGATTTGAATTTCCCCTCAAGTATCGGAAGCAATACCGTCAAAGTGAATTGTTTGCTCAACATGAGCGGAACGGTAAGCGCACCTGAAGTGAAATTCGACCTGGAACTTCCCTCTGCCGGCGAAGAAGTGAAGCAGGCTGTCCGACGTCTTGTTAGTACTGAGGAAGAAATGAATCAGCAAATCGTATATCTTTTGGGAGTAGGTCGCTTTTACCGTTATCAGTCCGACTATGTCTCTGCGCAGAACAACGCTACTCCTTCGGGTGAGGCAGCTGCCGTCAATTCCTTCTTGAGTAGTACGCTTAGCGGCCAACTTAATGAATTTATTTCCGATGCTGTCAAAAGTAATAATTGGCGTCTTGGAACAAACCTCAGCACTGGCGATTACGGGTGGCGCGATTTGGAAGTGGAAGCCATGCTTAGCGGAAGATTACTTAACGACCGTCTGCTGATAAACGGCAACTTTGGATACAGAGATAGGGTGGAACAACCTCAAAACGCCGGTTTTGTGGGCGATTTCGACATACAATATCTATTAACTCCCAATGGTACGTTGCGTTTGAAAGCATATAGTCAGACGAACGACCGATATTTCACAAAAAGTACCCTGACTACTCAAGGTATCGGCGTAACTGTCCAAAGAGACTTCAACAATATCCGACAATTGTTCACACGAACCAGACGTAACAAGTCTAAAACCAATTCAGAGAAATGAAGAAAAATTTGATATACATGACTTTCGTCCTTTTAGTGGTGCTTTTCTCATGCCAATCTAAGGACAAAAACGAGGGTTATAGTAAGATACGACAAGAACAGGAGCCTTTAGGCGCACAATGCCTGGACAAAGCCCGCACTTACCTCGCTTCACAGGATTTTGATGCGGCCATAAAGGAAGTTCTGTCCGTATCAAAACTCTATCCCCACGCAATATCTGCACGTGAACAGGGCATATTGCTTTTAGACAGCATACAACTTCTGCAATCCAAGAAAGAACTCGAAACTTTCGTGGCTGATCATCCCAATGACAGCGTTACAGATGCACGTTATAGTTCGCAATTTGAGGATTTGTGCAACAAAGTCACATTCTATACGAAGAAACTGGAGCACGACAGACAGGTAAAAGTCAAAGAAACGCGACAAGAAAAATGAATCTCGATTATAGACAGGAACTCAACCCAGCTCAGTTGGAGGCAGTCGAATATTTCGACGGCCCGCTCCTGATTATTGCTGGTGCAGGCTCAGGTAAGACGCGTGTGCTGACATATAAGATTGCCTATATGCTGCAAAATGGATTCAAGCCCTGGAATATCCTTGCCTTAACCTTTACAAATAAGGCCGCACGCGAGATGAACGAACGCATAGACCAGCTTGTCGAAAAAGATATTACCTCGAAAATGTGGTCGGGCACGTTCCATTCCATTTTTGCCCGCATCTTGCGCAAGGAAGCCCCACGTCTGGGATATACGCGCGACTTTATCATCTATGATGACGGCGATTCGCAGACTTTAGTCAAGCATATCATCAAAGAACTCGGACTGGACGATAAGGTGTACAAGCCTTCCAAGATTTTAGGCCGGATTAGCGATGCCAAGAACCGGCTTATGCTTCCCGATGCCTACGAAAACGATGGTTATGCCGCTGAACAAAACCAGAGAGCCAACATTCCGCATGTGCCACGCATATATAAATTGTATGCAGCCAGATGTAAGCAGATGAATGTCATGGATTTCGACGACTTGCTGCTGAATATGTACCTGATTCTGCGTAACTTCCCCGAGGTTTGTCAGTTCTATTCCGAGCGTTTCCGCTATATATTGGTGGATGAGTACCAAGATACGAACTATGCCCAGCACCAAATTATCTGCCAACTCACGCAACTGCATCATAACGTGTGCGTAGTGGGTGATGACGCGCAGAGCATTTACAGTTTCCGCGGAGCCAATATTGATAACATACTGGGATTTCAGAAGCAATACCCGGAACTGAAAATTGTGAAGCTGGAACGCAATTACAGGTCCACGCAAAACATTGTGAATGCCGCGAATAGCGTGATTGCCCACAACAAACGGCAGATTCAAAAGACTATATATTCGGAAAACGTGGAGGGAAAGCGACTTAAAATCCTTTCATCGTATAGCGACAAGGAGGAAGCCATGAAAGTGGCCAAGATGATTCAGAATGCCTGCCGCTACGATCATGTCTCACCCGAGGAAGTGGCTGTTCTCTACCGCACAAATGCACAGAGCCGCGTGCTTGAGGAGTCTATGCGCGACATGGGAATCCCTTACCGCGTATATGGTAATCTTTCGTTCTATCAACGCAAGGAAATCAAGGATATGCTGGCCTATTTCCGCCTGGTTGTCAATCCTGCTGACGATGAAGCATTCCGTCGCGTGGTGAATTATCCGGCTCGTGGCATAGGAAATACTACGCTGTCCAAACTTATCGATGCTGCCGTGGTGAAAGGCGTAAGTATGTACGAGATATCCGGCCATCCCAGCGACTTCGGTGTGGATATCTCGGCGGCTACAGCAAAAAAGCTACAGCAATTCCACGACCTCATCGAACTATACCGTCAGCAGTCACTTTCGGGAATGAATGCCTACGAACTTGCCTGCGAAATCTTCTATGGAAGCGGTATTGCCGAGGACTTGAAGAGCGATCTCTCCATAGAAAATCAGAGTAGGCTTGAGAATATTCAAGAACTCCTGAACAGCGTGCAGGTTTATCAGGACGAACAGCGCGAGGAACGTGGTATAGAAAATATTACGTTGGCAGAATATCTGGGGCAGGCCGTGCTACAGACCGATGCCGACAAGAAAGAAGACGATAATACCGAGCGAGTAACGTTGATGACCGTACACGCGGCCAAAGGCTTGGAGTTTCATACCGTTTTCATCACGGGAATGGAGGATGGCTTGTTCCCAACGTCGAATGCCTTGCTCAATCCGCGTGAGATGGAGGAGGAACGCCGACTATTCTACGTGGCCATCACACGTGCCAAGGAGCAATGTATCCTTTCCCATGCAGACAATCGTTATAAGTTTGGCAAACCCGAATTTATGGCACCCAGTCCGTTCCTTAGCGAGATAGATTCCAGATTTGTTGAGCAAGGAGCGCCAGCTAAGCCCGCATCCTCAATCAGTAGGCTGCTCTCAAAACCTTTGCCCTTATTCAAAAAAGAAAATAATAATCAGAATAAATTTAATATAAACGCTCTGTTGGACAGAGAACAAAACAAAAAACCTATGGAAACTAAGTTTGCAGATTTCAGAAGGCTTACACCCATCGAAAAGTCTTCATCGCACACCACTGCCGTGAGCGAAATTACATTTAAGGGACTGAAACTCCGTGTCGGTTCAAGAGTAAGACACGACCGCTTCGGCGAAGGCAGCATTAAGCGCCTTGAACTTGCGGGCGACAGCTCGAAAGCAACTATTGTCTTCGAGCATACCGGCGAAAAGACCTTGCTGCTCAAATTTGCCCAACTCGAATTGATTTAAGGGTTGTTCTAAAAATTAGGCTGTTTTGAGTTTTCGAAGATTTTTGAGTGATTTTGTATTTAATTTCGCAGAAGCATAGTAACCTATGGTTCAAGGAATAAAAGACAAAAGCGCCAAAAAGATTGAAAAATCATACAGACTTAAATGGACTTCCCAATATTTATAAACTAATTTTTAGAACAACCCTTAATTCATCGGTACGTCTTGAGTTTAGTCCGAGGGATATTGGCAGATATGCTGCCAATGCAATTCACTTCGGACGTATCCAGGACTTGCTTCGGCAATATTCAAATTCAGTTACGCTCTGTGAAATGCATTCAGGCATTTCACGGAGTTTTCTTATGCTTTGTTTTTGGGGAATGGCAGGATTTCGGTTTTTCTTGCTGATTTCGTTATTACGTTATGCCGTTATTTCGTTATAACGAGCTTTTTGAAAATGATTTCTTTGAGGAAAATGGGCGATTTGGGCGATATGGGGTTAATGGGCTCGGAGATATGAAAAATTATCTCCGAGCAAAATAAAAATAGCTCGACACTTTTTAAATTTATCTCGGAGATAATTTTTTTATCTCGGAGCTATTTGCTTGTTTTTCAGGGGTATTTTTCCGTACTTCAAAATATCCTGCAAACGCCGATGAATAAAAGGCGCATATATATGTGAAACTTTAAGTTTCCAAAAACTAATTGTGAGATACTTAAAATTATCTCCGACTTAGTTTCTGGAACGTTTTTCAGGGTGCGGACGCACACGACTGTGGATAGGGTATATTAAAACGAACATCCGCTCATTTGCTATTTGCAAACAAGCGGATGTTTCGTAGCGCGGGGGGGGCATGATCCCTCGACCTCATGATTATGAATCATGCGCTCTAACCAGCTGAGCTACCGCGCCAAAATTTCATGTTTTGCTGAAATCGGATGCAAAGTTGGGAATAATTTCCGAGTTGGCCAAATTTTTTCCTCATTTTTTCGATCTGCAAATTGAATATCTCGTTTACAAGATTCTCAATATTCATTTTTTGTTATTTTTGTTCTGTTTTTCAGAAGAATAGTCTATATTTGTAAATCGAAAACTATTACTAAGCAAAAAATATTATGATTATGAAAAAGATTTTCTTGTCTTTGATTTTTGTCTTTACACTTGGTCTATTAACTTCTTGCGGTGGTGGAAATCCTATTGAGGACCTCACAGCTCTTTGTGAAAAGGTTGAAAAAGAAGGGGCAGACTATGATAAAGATGGCTGGATGGATGTTTTTAAGTCTATGACAAAAATTCAAAAGAGTTTCTACAACTTTGAACCCACTAAGGAAGAAATACGCGAATTTGAAAGCAAAACGAGTGAATTGTCCGTTTTGTGTGCAAAAACAGCAAATGGAACTTCCTTGGCTCAGGCTCTTTCAACTTTGAATGAAGACGAAGATTTCAAGCAAGTCATGAAAGAACTGGATGATGCCGCAGAAAAAGCTCGTAGTGCAGCCGAAGAAAAAACAGAAGAATAGGTATTTATATCTTTAGGGTAGTTCTAAAAATTAGGTTTTAAAATTTTGTGAAGTTTTTTTTGGTCTGTATGCTTTTTCAATCTTTTTGGCGCCATTGTCTTTAATTCCTTGAACCATAGCTCGCTATGCTTCTGCGGCATTAAAAACAAAATCACTCAAAAATCTTTGAATTCTTCGCGCACACTCTGTTTGTTGTCTGCCCCGTAGGGTGAAGCTCTGCGGGTTGCAGGAACAAACGTATAGAGAGTGTAAGCAAATCAAAACAGCCTAATTTTTAGAACAACCCTTTAATCGTTTAATAATAAGAGAGTCGGTAGATATTCTGCCGGCTCTCTTTGCTTTTGTTTCGGACACCCTGTTTATGCTTTGATATGCCACGAAACCCGAAATAAAACAAAAGAGATTGCCATAGTGTCCGACACATTTGGCAATCTCGTGTTTGTCCCTGATGATAGGGTTGAAGTAAGTTGAGAGAGAACTGAAACTGTTTATTTTGTTCGCGTCGAAACAAAATGTTGTTTTAATAAGCAAGTAAATTGCTGCTCACGCAGAAATCACTATGTTGAGGTTTTTGTTTCTTAGCGGCTGTTTCCTTGTATTAGTTTAATGTTGTTTTCAGTAAGGTTGGTTATTCGTTTATTTCTGTTCGTCTTTCGACTTGTTTTCTCTGTCGTTTTCATTATTCCCCCTTAGTTTCCTGAAGCAGGGTAGTGGGTAATGAAATCTATGAAGTCTTCGTTCATATTTCCCGTGAGGTCAATGAGCAATAGTCTTTCGTTTTCCTGCGATGCCAGCACGAGTTCCACGATTTTCTTGTGGCGCATTCGCGTCAGCATGAGCTTTTGTGGCGTGATATACTTGCAAGTATATCTTTTGTGGTTGCGCTTTGCCAATTCTTCGACCGTATCGAAATTCTTACCGGCATGTTGTTTTGCAGAAACCACACGTATGGATTTCAACTGTCGCAGTAAAGTCTGCAAGGTGTCGTTCTCCTGAATTTCCTGTAGGCCTAACATTCGTTCCATCATTTGCGGACTGATGGTTTTGACGACCAATTCATTTTTATCAGCTTTCTCGATGAAATGATATGCGAAGTCGCGTTCGTTTTGCGCGTTCAGGCTAACGGTACAGGCGAATAAGCAAAGAGCGATGGCGCACTTAATGATGGTTTGCTTCATCATTTTCGATATTAGTTTCGGCATCAACATTATTTAGGCTGTCAATGGCTTCGGCAGTACGCAGTCCGTTTCCGATAATGCGGAAAGCATTCATGGTTTCGTCGAGAGCCGCCTCGGGAGTGTCGTAAGTATCGGTGTAACTCTGGGCATTGTAATCCCAAGATGGGGTATTTTCTCCATTAAAGGAGTGCTGTGCAGCCATACCCACGAGCATTACAACGGCTACTACGGCAGCAGCGTTGAGGAATGGGCGCAATCTCACGATAAGAGGGATGCGTTTTGCAACGACTGGCTTCTCTTCCATATTTTCTACGCGTTGCATGATGCGATTCGCGAAGTTTTCTGAGATATGCAGGTTCTGACGATTTTTTTGGAAGTCGAACAAGGATTTATACTGCGCCAGATGTTCGGGCACTTGGCCTTGGCTGAAAAAAGCATGGAGGATATTTTCTTCTTCCAGGCTTGTTTCTGCTTTCCAGTAGCGTTCTAATAATTGTTCGATGTATTTATAATCCATGATTGTCGATTTTTTCGATTTCTGCCCTGATGTACTGACGTGCTCTTAGGAGTAAAACCTTTACATTAGCGGGAGTAATGTTCAGTATCTCGGCGGTTTCTGCAGTTGTCTTGCCTTCAATGTCGCGTAACTGCATAACCATGCGTTGTGTGGGCGGCAAATGATTGAATAGTTGCTGAATGATTTGAAGTTGCTCGGACTGTTCGAGTTGAATGTCGGGGCCGTAGGTTGCATCTGCGCAGTCGTTTGTTTCGATGTCAAGGGGAATGTTTTGCATCTCCTTTTTTTCGATGCGGTCGAGCGACATATTTTTGCAGATAGTGAAGCTATAGGATTCTATCGACCTCAGTTCGCCGAGTTCTTCGCGCCTTTCCCAAATTTTAATGAGCGTATCTTCAACAATGTCTTCGGCTTCTTCGCGATGCTGTACGATACTGTATGCTAACCGGAATAAACGGTCGCTTAGTGGCAGTAAATCGTGTCGGAAGTCTGTTATTCTCATTGCTTTCTAATAGTAAGACGGATGAAAAGGGGAAAGGTTACAAAAAATCTCAGTTTTTTTCAGTTTTTTTTCTGAAGGATGGTAAAATGTATGGGATGCAGAAAAAGTTTGCTATGCTTTTTCGCAAATGATGACGGCTTTTCTGGAAGGATAGTACGTGGTAGCAAACCAATACTCGGAGCCGCCATCGCGAAGCCGGAGTTTCTTGCGCAGTTGTTCGGTCGTTTCAGTAAAATTACGCGCACTGAGATTGGTTTGTCTGTTACTAATCTTTTTCAGTTCCTTTTTGGAATATTCTATTACGCTTATAACTCGAAAAACCCTGCCGGGGAAATCCGTTACCAGCGTGTTAGCAGTATAAAGGTGCGTATTGGGATGCAGTTTCTGTAGGCTGTATCGTTTTGCTACCGTGTGAAATGCTCCTGCCTTGAGGATAGTAGGATTTGGCTCGTACAAATATGCTGCAATATCCGTGGCGTAGTATGATTGTGGCGTGTTGGTATTTTTGGGCGAAGAGATAGCCTCATTTTGTATCGAAGTGTCCTCATTCTTTGTAGAGCCTGCTTTGTCTTGCGAAGAAATATTATTGTTTTGTCTGGAAGTATTTTCATTTTGCAAAGAGGTAGCTAAAAAAGAAGCCGTGTTTTCCTCCTGTTGCGTGAACCTCAGCAATTCTTTTCCGTCGGTGCAGACGATTATCGGGTCGCTTGTTTGTTTTTCCATGTTCATCAGCAAAAGTAGCTCCTTACATTCGCCGTTTACTCCCAGAATATGCACTTCTTCTGCGTAGTTCTCGGTTTGTTTCAGCGCCATACTGATATCGAGCATGGGAGAAAGCTTCAGCATCACCCAGGTAGCTTTTTCTTTCAGCGTGGGAAGTAAATCTAATACGTTGGGTTCGCAGTCCAAAAGGGATATCAGTTTTTTCCCACCGCTGCTACGTCGTGCCGGATCGATGAAAACGAAATCGAAGTGCGATTGTTTTTGCAGCCACTCCGTACCATCTTCATTTACTATGGAGAGATTGTCGAGTTGCAGCAGGGGAGCATTGTGATGCATGGTGCTACACAATGCTTCGTCGCGTTCTACGTAAAAAGCTTTAGAGAAAAGTGGGGAGAGAAAAGAACAATCCACACCAAACCCGCCGGTAATGTCGGCTATCGCCGCAGGGTGGGGACGTTGTTGCAACTTACGACGAATGATATCTGCTTTGTATTTTGCTGTCTGCTCACTTGAACATTGTTCCACCGACAAACGCTTAGGATAGTGCAGGCTTTCGATATTTGTCCACGAGGGAACTTTTTTTCTCAGCTTTTGCCAGCCTTCCACCTGTGCAATCATCCATGCCGCCTCGGGCATACCATGCCATTTCAGCGAGAGACGGTTTACGTCTTCCGTGCGGTGTTCTAATATCAATGCTTCGATGGAAGTCATGTGGCCTTATAATATAATAAGGAGTGGGATAATGTAAATGAATGTAGAGCTGTTGAGTGGAAACGCGTCTTTATTTCACCAGTTGCTTGCGATGATTCTTAATAACTACGCGCTGTGTAGAATTTTTACTGTTGTCAATTCGTCCGTCAAGGTTATAGACGATGTTATTGCCAGGGTAACTATTGTTTTCGGCAACCTTTTTCTTAATACCTGTCTGCGGATTATTGCAAACCAGGTCTATGTAGTCGATATCCGGCATCCAACCGTCATTATTGCTGAGGCGGATAGTATTTACTCCCTTTTTCAACTGAATAACAACGTCTTTTTTTGCCACATTGCTCCAACTATCGCCATTTAGTGTCACGGTTTTAGCCTTTTCCCCGTTCACATGAATGGTTATGTTGCGGTTTTCACCCGAAATAAACGCCACTGTCATCGTGTATTTCCCACCTTCCAGACTGTAAACGTCGCGCCAAATGAGGTCATTGTCGTTCTTTTTGCCCAGCCATCCAGCTTTGTAACCGCCAGAGCAGTTGGAATCTTTGATATATACGCCTGTTTCTTCGGTTTCGTTGTTTTTCAGTTCCTGATAGTCGCTGATATATCCTGTTTCTGCCTCATAGCGTGTGCGTTCCAGCCTTGTTTCGGCATCTGCCACGTAGATACGCGTGCCGTGTGCGGGGATAGTGACGGTATAGTTCGTCTCAAATTCCCCTAAGTCGGTTTGTTCATACACATCGCGGAGGGAAACTTTGCCTGCAAGGTCTATTTTTGAAAATTCCACCATTACGGTTTTCTGTGCATCGGTAGGATTATAAACTGCAAAGGCGCGACGGTTGCCAAAGCGTGTCTCAATGTCTTTTACCATCACGAAACAACTGTTTTGCTTCTCGGCAATATATGCTTGCAGGTGCAAAGAATCCTGATTGAGGGCAATAAGTTCTCTGTTCTTCAGGAGCGCCAAAGTTTCTTCCTTGATTTTTGTCATGTCGCAGCCGATAAGCAGCGGAGATGTCATGATACACCACATTCCGAAGTGGGTTTTGTCTTCTTCTGCCGTCATGGAGCGCCCTACCTCCAGCATATCCATATCGTTGTACCGACCATCGTAACAGTATGCCGAGAGATACAGGTTTTCTGCCAGAATATCCTTCACGGCCTTCCAACTATCGTAAATATCAAAGGTGGTACGCCACGAAAAAGCCACGTCCTTAATCCATGTGCCTGGGAAATCCCAGCGGCACGCGTTCATACGCACATCGGTACGCCCGGTATTTCGTATGGCCTGTGCGATATCTGTATATCTCTGGCGTTCATCCAGATTCAACTTCTCGGAATTGTTACTTGCCACGCCACCGCAATAATCTACCTTGATGAAATCGAAGTCGAGCTCCTTAAAAAACAAATCGGCATCCTGCTGATCGTGTTCGTACATCCCCACTCCTTGTCCAATGCTGTCACCTCCCCAAAAGTTGCCGCACGTATTGTGTCCCGCATCGCTGTATATTCCGGCCTTTAGTCCCTTGGAGTGAATATAATCTACGAGGGGACGCAGTCCATTCGGGAAGCGAGTGGGATGTATGAGCAACTTTCCCGTTTCAGGGTTGCGACCACCGAAATATCCGTCGTCGATATTGATGAATCTGTAGCCGGCATCACTCAGTCCTGTGGAGACCATAGCATCTGTCTGGCCTTTAATGATATCTTCGTTGATATTAAGAGCAAAGGTGTTCCAGGAACTCCAGCCCATCGTCGGACTTTCTTGCGAAAAAGCGTTGATGCTGCAAAATATGGCGGCAGCAGTGATGGCAAATCTTGTTTTCATGTATTTTGGGGTGTGATACATATTCAGACAATGTCCATGTTTCTGCAAAAATACGAATTATTTAGGAAATAAGCAAGCGGCAAGCAACTTGTCAATGGCAGAAAAATAGAAAAACTCCTGCGCAGCGCCATTCTCTTCGCGTTGAGAAAACTTTCTCATCACGATGAGAAAAGATTCTCTACGCCGTGAGAAAACTTTCTCAACGCGATGAGACTGAAAAAATCAACGGGGAAAGCGGATCGTGGCACGGGCTTTTCCTGTTTTGTTATGGCTAATTTTTCAGAAATCGTACAAAAAACGGGAGAAAACGCGCGAAAAACCCCGTAAAACGACAGCGAAATCATAAACTTCCCTAAAAATAATGTCATACACGGCTTTTTTTGTAAATTTGCAGGCAATATTTTGGCAATAAGTCTGAGATAAAGTTTATGATCCTGATAAAACGAATAGATCGCTTCGTGATGAGCAAATTCCTTCTGGTCTTTGCTGCATCTTTCTGCGTGTGCCTATTCGTTTTTATGATGCAATTCACGTGGAGGTACGTAGATGAACTTGTGGGAAAGGGATTAACACTGGATATCCTTGCCAAATTCTTCTGGTACATGGGCATCACGCTCGTTCCCACGTCATTACCGCTGGCTATCCTTCTGGCATCGCTCATCGCCTTCGGTAATATGGGCGAACAGTTGGAACTTTTGGCCATGAAGAGTGCGGGAATCCCGCTTATCCGGATTATGGCACCCCTGATCTGCGTAGCCATGATGCTCGGCGGCACGTCATTTTATTTTCAGAACAAGACATCGCCCGAAGCTCAGCTGAAACTCACCACTTTGCTGCTCAGTATGAAGCAGACCTCGCCGGCATTGGAAATTCCCGAAGGGGTGTTTTATAATGGTGTGCCCAACGTAAATCTTTACGTGCAGAAAAAGAATGTTGCTACGGGTATGTTGTATCAAATCATCCTGTATAAAACGGATCAGGGCTTTGAAAAAGCGCAGATTGTACTGGCAGATTCCGGTAGGATGGAGATGACCGAAGACAAGCAGCACTTGTTGCTGGATTTGTGGCAGGGCGAACAGTTTCAGAACCTGCAATCGCAAAATATGGTCGGTTCTCTGCGAAATAGCGACGTACCTTACGACAGAGAAACCTTTACTCAGAAAACGATTCTCATAGATTTCGACGCCAACTTCAACATGATTGACGCAAATATGCTGCGCGATATGGCACAGGCCAAGAATATGCGTCAAATAGAACTGTCTGTTGATACGATGTCCACCGAACTCGACAGCTTGGGGCGCGTAAATTATTATGATGCCGTAGCAAGAGTATATCGTCTGGACGGAGAAAAGACTTCGGAGGCACGTAACGAAATGCGCAAGAGCGATCCGTATTATTCCTACGGCGAATACAGAACGCAGAAGGTAGATACGAAAAATGTTCCCGCCATATCTTTTGAAAAACTGTGGGCCGACGTTCCGAATAACGAGAAGTTGGCTTATACACAAAGCGCTGCTTCGCAGGTAAGTGGTTATAAAATAGATTTGGATTGGAGGCAGCAGATGTCAAGTCAGACCGCCAGTTTCATACGTAAGCACTGGGTGGAATGGCATCAGAAGATGACGTTGTCACTGGCGTGCATTATTTTCTTTTTCATAGGCGCTCCGCTTGGAGCTATCATTAGAAAAGGCGGACTTGGGCTTCCCGCTGTCATTAGTGTCATCATATTCGTATTTTACTTCATCCTAAATACCAGTGGCATGAAGATGGCGCGCGATGGCAGCTGGAATATGGTTTTTGGTATGTGGCTAAGTACGGTTGTCTTGGCGCCACTCGGTGTTTTCCTGACATATAAATCAAATGGCGACTCGGTAGTATTCAATATCGACGTATATATGCAGACTATGCGCCGCTTCTTCGGATGGCGCACCAAGAGAAACATTCCGCGTAAGGAAGTTATCATCGACAATCCCGACTATCCTGCCGTTTATGAACGCATAGAAAATCTGAAGGCTGCCTGTCATAGTTATAATGAGCGACATAAATTGTATTTAGCTCCCAACTATTTCAGACTTTTCTTCAGGCACAATATAGATCGTGAGGTGGAACAAATCGGCGAGACGCTCGAAAATATCGTTACGGAACTTTCAAATACCCGTAGCAAGAACATTCTGCATCTTATCAACCAGTATCCGCAGATTTACGTCCATGCCCATACCACTCCCTTCGACTTACATCGCTGGAATATCCTTGCAGGAATCGTTTTCCCGTTCGGATTGATTCTTTGGGCACGCATTTGGCGATTCCGCCTGCGACTATTCCGCGATATCAAAGTGATACAGAAAACAAGTGACGAACTACTCATACAAATACAACAGGAAATACAGGCCGAACGCTTTACAAAATCTGAAGAAACGGACGAAAGTTAAGAAACTTTGGTGCTCATCCGATGTTATCCCAAGAGTTATTTACCTATGTCGTTCTAAGATTGTAAAATGTTCGTGTCAGTATATATTATATAAGGAGTACAAATTATGATATCAACCATACCCGAAGCACTCGAAGACTTCCGAAACGGTAAGTTCGTGATAGTAGTAGATGACGAAGAGCGCGAAAACGAAGGCGACCTGATAATGGCCGCAGAGTTGACGACACCAGAAGCTGTGAACTTCATGTTGAAAAACGGTCGCGGAGTACTTTGTGCTCCCGTCACGATAGAACGCGCTGCTGCGTTGAATCTTCCGCATCAAGTGGAGGAAAATACCAGTATGCTCGGCACACCATTTACTGTGACGGTAGATAAACTCGAAGGCTGCACGACAGGTGTCAGTGCTGCCGACCGAGCTGCAACTATCAGGGCATTAGCCGATCCGGAAAGCCGACCTGAAACTTTTGGACGCCCAGGTCATATTTCTCCGCTCTACGCTCAAGAACGAGGAGTGCTGGCTCGTGCCGGACATACCGAAGCTGCTGTAGATTTGGCCAGACTCTCCGGTTTACAGCCCGCCGCCTGTCTGATAGAAATCCTGAACGAAGATGGAACAATGGCGCGAATGCCACAATTAGTGGCGTTCGCTCAGAAATTTGGTCTGAAGTTGATAACGATAAAAGACTTGATAGCATTCCGTTTGCAGTACGAAACTCTAGTGGAACGCGGAGAAGAAGTTGATATGCCTACGGAATTCGGACATTTTCGCCTGATACCTTTCCGTCAAAAGAGCAATGGAAAAGAACACATCGCACTAATCAAGGGTACGTGGGAGAAAAACGAGCCAATCCTCGTTCGTGTACATTCTTCCTGCATGACAGGTGATATTTTCGGCAGTCAACGTTGCGATTGCGGGGCACAACTGCATAAAGCTATGGAGATGGTGGAAAAAGCCGGCAAGGGAGTGATTCTTTACCTGAACCAAGAAGGACGTGGCATCGGTTTAATGGCAAAAATCGCGGCATATAAACTCCAGGAAGAGGGACTTGATACCGTTGATGCCAACATACATTTAGGTTACGACCCGGATGAACGCGATTATGGCGTGGGCGCTCAGATTTTGCGCGAGATAGGCGTCACCAGTATGCGGCTAATGTCGAATAACCCCGTGAAACGTGTCGGTTTAGAGGCTTACGGACTTGAAATCGTGGAGAACGTTCCCATTGAGATTGAGCCAACGCCATACAACGAGCAGTATCTTCTGACTAAGAAGAATAGAATGGGGCATACTTTGCACCTAAAAAAATAAAGTTACGGCCTAAAGGAATAAAGATACAAGCTAAAGGAATAAAGATACAAGCTAAAGGAATAAAGATACAAGCTAAAGGATTAAAGATACAGGCTATAGGAATAAAGATATGGCTTAAAAAAATAAGGATACGGCCTGCGGGAGGATATCGCTTGGGGAAAATATATTTACCCTATTCAAGTGTATAAATTCCTGGCATCTTTTATCCTATGCTCGAATATAAAATCAGAAAGTAAAACATAAATAATAAATAGAACAAAGATGGATTATAATTATTTCCAGAATTCTGAAGCTGCCGGCTTTTCATCGGCAGAAGAATTGATTGTAAGAGAAAAAAGTGTCGCCACATTGATGCGTAATGTGTATCTATGGATGACTTTGGCACTTGTAGTGACTGGTATGACGGCATTTTATTTGTCGGAGTCTTATGCATTTTTGAATCTCATCGGAGAACATCCTTTTATCTTCTGGGGTGCTATAATTGGTGAGTTCGCTTTAGTATTAAGTCTCTCGGCTGCTATTCAAAAGCTCTCGTTCCCTGTGGCTGGAGTGCTCTTTATCGTTTATTCCATACTGAATGGCGTAACGTTGTCCCTCGTATTCATGGTTTATACCGAAGCCAGCATTGCCACAACCTTTTATATCGCTGCGGGAACCTTTGCTGGAATGGCGTTGGTCGGCAGTTTTGTAAAAAAAGACCTGTCTGCCATCGGACGTATCCTCATTATGGCACTCATTGGGCTGATTATTGCTACGGTAGTCAATATGTTTTTGAACAGTTCTGGCTTGGATCTCGTGATATCCTACGCCGGCGTTTTGATATTCGTCGGACTTACGGCTTTTGATGCCCAGAAAATCAAGAATCTCCTGATTCAGTCGCAGAATTATACCGAGGAAAATCAGATGAAGTTGGCTTTGTCCGGCAGTCTGATGCTTTATCTTGATTTTGTGAACCTCTTTTTGTATTTGTTACGTATTTTCGGTGACAGAAAGTAAGTGAATCTAATTTTGTTAATAGGATATTTATGAATACCATACTATCAGACAGACTTAACCGCCTCTCACCTTCGGCTACGTTGGTGATGTCTCAAAAAAGTGCCGAACTCAAGGAACAGGGTGTCGATGTAATCAATCTCTCTGTCGGCGAACCCGATTTCAACACGCCGCTTCATATCAGCGAGGCCGGCAAAAAAGCCATTGACGAGGGATATACACGTTATTCTCCCGTAGCAGGATATGCAGACCTGCGTAAAGCCATCGTTGCCAAACTGAAAAACGAAAACAACTTGGAATATACGGCCGACGAAATCGTAGTTTCCAATGGTGCCAAGCAATCTGTTTGCAATGCTGTCATGGCTTTAGTGGGGAAAGGCGACGAAGTCATTATTCCTGCCCCATATTGGGTGAGTTATCCCCAAATGGTGCTTTTGGCAGACGGCACTCCTGTGACGGTAGAGGCCACTATCGAACAAGACTTCAAGATTACGCCCGAACAACTCGAGGCTACGATCACTCCGCGCACCAAAATGCTGATTTTGTGCACACCCAGTAATCCTACAGGCTCAGTTTACAGCCAGGAAGAACTCGAAAAACTGTCCGAAGTCCTGCTTCGCCATCCGCAGGTCTGGGTTGTCTGCGACGAGATCTACGAACACATCAATTATGTAGGACACCACGCTTCTATTGCCACATGTAAGGGAATGAAGGAGCGCACTATTATAATAAATGGTGTATCTAAAGCCTACGCAATGACAGGTTGGCGCATTGGCTTCGTAGCCGCTCCCTTACAGGTAGCCAAAGCCTGCACAAAACTCCAAGGTCAGTATACCAGTGGCCCATCTTCTGTCAGCCAGCAGGCAGCTTTAGCCGCATATCTCGGTTCTCAGGATTGTGTAGAGGAGATGCGTCAGGCATTTGAACGCAGAAAAAATCTGATTGTGTCGCTCACCCGCGAGATTAGTGGGCTGGAAGTGAACAATCCTCAAGGTGCGTTTTATCTTTTCCCGCGTTGCAGCAGCTTTTTCGGCAAGACAGACGGGAAACGTGTCATCAAAACCAGCACAGACCTCGCCATTTATTTGCTTGAAGAGGCACATGTAGCAACAGTAGGCGGCGATGCTTTTGGTTCGCCCGACTGTTTCCGCATGAGTTACGCTACAAGCGACGAAAATATACGCGAAGCCATTTCCCGCATCAAGACTGCGCTCGAAAAACTTGCGTAACATTCATTCTCTTCGCGTTGAGAAAACTTTCTCATCGCGAAGAGAAAATTTTCTCATCGCCATGATAATCTTTTCTCATCGCGATGAGAATTTTTTTGTCTGCGTTTCCAACTCGTTTTTGTGCTTGTCTGAAACCATCGTGCGCAGAAAAACTCACTTTCTCCTGCATCGAAAGAATGTTTTTTTCTAATTAAATTGACTTTCTATCATATTTCTTGCGAAAAAACCTGTGATTTCGTTAGTTATTTTGTAAGAAAAAAGTAATTTTGCAGGAAATAGGGCTTTTCAGTCCGACAAAACAAACACCCATAACGACAAAACAAACATTGTTGTTGTCAGTTCAAACGCAACAATCAACAAAACAAACATCATTCCTTACATGTCAGTATTTACTGTTGATATCAATAAGATTCTCCGAGACAAAGCAGGAGATAAAGCCCGCTATGTTCCGGGTTTTGTTGTGAATTGGCTGAAAAAGATCATACATCAGGACGAAATCAACCAGTTCTTCGTTCAGGAAGGCGACAAACAAGGCGTTCCCTGGCTGGATGATGCTCTGGAGTTTCTTGATATGACGCTCCATGTCGAAGGTAGGGAGAACCTTCCCGCACCTGATGATGGAAAGCGCTACACTTTCGTCAGCAATCACCCTCTTGGCGGTATCGACGGCGTGGCTATCGGACAAGTGTTGGGACATCAATACAACGGACACATTAAATATATTGTGAATGACCTGCTTATGAATATTCATGGCTTGGCTCCTTTCTTTATTGGCGTCAATAAATTCGGAAAGCAGGGACACAATTTTGCCGTTCAGGTAGATGAAATGTTCAACTCCGACAATAATGTCATCATCTTCCCAGCCGACCTCTGTTCGCGCCGCAATAACGGTGTGATTCACGACCTTCCCTGGAAAAAGACCTTCGTGAGCAAAAGCGTTGAGACACATCGCGATGTCGTTCCCATGTTTTTTGAAGGACAGAACTCCAATTTCTTCTATCGTCTGGCCAATATCAGCAAGAAACTTGGCATAAAATTCAATATCGCCATGCTTTTTCTTGTGGATGAGATGTTTAAGAATCGCGGAAAGACATTTACGCTTCATATTGGCAAGCCTATTCCCTGGCAAACCTTCGATAGCTGTAAAACCCACCGCGAATGGGCACTTTATGTAGAAGATATCGTTTACAAGATACCCGAAAAAAAATAACTCTCCTTATATAATATGCAGCAAATCATACCTCCTGTAAGCCGCGACCTGCTTAAAAAGGAACTGACGCCCGATAAGCGCCTCAGAACCACCAATAAAAGTAATAACGAGATTTATATCGTTACGTATAAGGATTCTCCCAATGTTTTGCGGGAGATAGGTCGTCTGCGCGAGATAGCTTTTCGCACGGCAGGGGGAGGTACGGGAAAAGACTGTGACCTTGACGAATTTGATGTAGGCCCTAATGCCTATTATCAGCTTATCGTATGGTGTCCGCAGACAGAAGAAATTTTGGGAGGTTACCGTTTTATTTTTGGAAAGGACATTAAATACGATTCGCAGGGACAACCCATCTTGGCAACCGGACACATGTTCCATTTCTCTAAGGAGTTTATAGAGAAATATATGGACAAGACGGTGGAACTCGGCCGTTCTTTTGTAACGCTTGAGTACCAAAGTTCTCAAAAGTCCTACAAAAGTCTTTATGCCCTCGACAATCTTTGGGATGGCCTCGGAGCACTTACTATTATCATGCCCGAAACGAAGTATTTCTTCGGCAAGATGACCATGTATCCCTCCTTTAATCGTCAGGCGCGCGACATGATTCTCTTTTTCCTGCACAAGCATTTTGCAGACAACGACAATCTCGTTACGCCCATCTGTCCTTTGCAAACCGAAACGCCCGAGGAAGAATTGCGGGCCTTGTTTAATAAGGATAACTTCAAGGAAGATTATTATTTGCTCAACACCAACGTGCGCAAGACGGGATTTAATATTCCACCGCTCGTAAATGCTTATATGGGACTCAGTCCTACCATGCGCGTTTTCGGCACAGCCGTAAATCATGAGTTCGGCGAAGTTGAAGAAACCGGCATCTTGATTGCGGTGGACGAGATTCTTGAACAAAAGCGTATGCGTCATATAGATTCCTTCGTACAGGATAATCCTGAGTCCATGAGTATTCTCAAGGATATCTTCATTAAGGAATAATTAAGTCGGGTAGGAGATAGGTTTCGCTCCAAAAGAACAGAATAAATCCGCTGGATAATCTGATAATCCCGCCTTTTAACCCTCTTTTTGGGCGTGTAACGAAAAAAAAGGCAAAATATTTTCCGTAATAAGAAATTTATTTTTACCTTTGCCCCAAGAATAATTGTATAGTGTCGCGAAACGTGCTATTTCTGCTTACTTTCGGACACATAAAACAGACAAAAAGCCTATGAAGCAATATATACTTCTCTTAATCATTAGCCTTTTCAGTTTTACCGGCGCTTTTGCTGCCGATGAAGCCGTAGTAGCATCCAACGAAGGTATGGAAATTCTTGGAGAACCCGAGAATGTTACTCCTGTCAGGCTGCAAGTGAAAGGAAATGACATACACGTGCAAAATGCCCAGGGACTTGTACTCGAAGTCTATAGCATAACCGGAGCAAAGATTGCCTCTATCAAGATTTCCTCCAACGATGAAAGCGCTGGCCTCAATCTTACTAAAGGTTGCTACATAGTAAAGGTTGGCAATCTCGTTAGAAGAATTTCCGTTCTATGAGTTAGAACTTCTTAAGGGATGTTCTAAAAATTAGGCTGCATTGTTTTTGTTTAGATTTTGATTGGATTTAGCTTTAATGACGAAGGAGCGTAGCGAGCTACGGTTCAAGGAATTAAAGCTAAAGACGGCAAAAAGATTTCAAAAACAAGCAGAATAAAATAGAGACCAGTTTCTTAAAAACGTAATTTATAGAACATCCCTTAAATCAGGCTAAGCCGGATTTTTAGCAACAACAATTTTCAATAATAAGTAAAACGGGATTTTCAAGTCCCGTTTTTTTTGATTTTATGACGGAGCCTTTATATGAACGTCTTATGAATCCGACAACACGTCGGGAAGCCTTTACAGAAGTGGTGCAGAAATATTCGCCACAGCTGTACCGGCAGATTCGTCGTCTGGTTATTTGGCACGAAGATGCCGACGACGTTTTGCAAGAGACGTTCTTGAAAGCGTGGGCGGGCTTGGACAATTATAAAGGTGAGGCACAGATTTCGTCATGGCTCTACAGAATCGCGCTGAATGAGAGCCTTGCGTTCCTCGCCAAGCAGAAAGCCGCCGTTTCCCTGGACGATAGCGAAGCCGAGCGGACACTTGAAAGTGATCCGTGGTTTGACGGCGACGAGTTGCAGACAAAACTGCAAAAAGCCGTGAGCCTACTGCCCGAAAAGCAGCGCATCGTGTTTAATATGAAGTACTATGATGAAATGAAATACGAGGAAATGAGCGAAATACTCCAAACAAGCGTCGGTGCTTTGAAGGCTTCCTATCATTTCGCCGTGAAAAAAATCGAAGAGTTTTTTGAAAATAACGATTAAACCTTTTTAAGAGAAAAATATCTTACGTTTGAAAGAGATAAATCAGACAAACTTTGAAATAGCATAGTCATATGAATTCGATATTGGAAAATAAACATCTGAAGGCCGACCCTTTCGTTGTACCTGACGACTATTTTGAACAGTTCTCGTCTCGTATGATGAATTTGATCCCCGAAACCGAAGTGCAGCCGGCAAGAATCATTCCTTTAGGTCAGCGCATTCGTGCGGAAGTGGGCAGGGTAATAGGATTTGCTGCCATGATTACGCTCGTAGTCCTGTTCTCTCGTTCGTTTAAGGCCGAGGCAGCAGCATCTACTCCTTATGTACAAAACGTTTCCTCAGCAGTTGCAGTAAATAGTGACGTGGAAACCGATAATGCCTACGACTATATGCTGCTGGATAACGTAGATATCATTGAAAACCCCTAAGTAATTATTAAAATGAAAGACATAAAAAGATTTTTATTACTCATTGTTGCTGTGTTCTCCCTCAGTAATGTAGTTTATTCCGCACCTGAGGTTGAATTCTTCCAGCAAAACAAAAAAGAAGGCGCACGTGCAGAAAAACGTCCCGAACGTCCGCAATTCAATCCCCGTGAATTTGAAGAAAAACTCCGTAATTTCATCATCCGCGAGGCAGGTCTCACGCAGCAGGAGGCAGAAAAAGCGATGCCAGTCTATCTTGCTATGAAAGATAAGCAACGTGATTATCGCTCCAAGATAATTAAAGCATCAAAGCGCCTGCGTAAAGAACAATTGACCGAGGGTGACTGCGAACGTATGCTACGTGAAATAGAAAGTATGACACTTCAGGCCGCAAATGCCGAAGTGGAATGTTACAAGCAGTTACGTAACTTGGGATTGCCCGCCTCAAAAATCATACGCATCAAGGATGCCGATGAACGTTTCGGAAGAAAAGTTTTTCATGAAATGAGAAATCATAAAAAGAACCACAAATAAATTAGTTTTTGGTAATATTGTAAGATGGTTCTCTGCTCCGCAAATTGTTTTGCGGGGCTTTTTTTTTGTGTTTGTGGCGAGGTGCGAAATCTTGTAACCCAGTTCATGGGCAGACAAAAAAAAGCTTCACAAAATTTTAAAACCTAATTTTTAGAACTACCCTTAATGAAAGATATTTCCCCATGCTTTAATCTTGTAATGGTCCGAAAATGCTTTCTAAGGTGTTTTTCAAGAATTCTTCCTTACTGTTATTTTCTCTGCTTAGTTTCTCATTCAAGTATTTACGACTGTAGGATATGCTGTGTTTATTGTTTTGGGTATAGTTCTGCATCATTTTTGTATTAAATCCTAATAAGGTGAGCATACATACGGTTTTGTGATGAACACTGACGTTTGGGATTAAAGTTTCAAGTTTACTTTCCCAATCAGGGTAGAGATGGTCACAGATTTCTTTTACCTTTTCTTTATCTTCTTTTTCGATATTATTTGTATTCAATGATTTCAGTTTGATTTGTTCTAAAACGCTTTTATAATCGTAGGGTAAAGTCCTTTGTTGTTCCTTTTTCATCAAATCATTTGTTTTGTCAATCAGGTTTTGATGATTCTTTGTCATCATTTTCATATTCTTTTTTAGGAATGCAACGTTTTCATCTTTTTTTAGGTTTTCTTTCTTCAAGATTTGTGTAATCTTTCGATATTTTCTACGCACAAAAATGAGCAGCATGGTGACAAAAATCAGTGAAATCACCGTAACAATTGCCATCCAAATGGCTTTGATTTTGGCTTTCAGGGCCTCATTCTCTTTTTGCTGTGCTTTTTTGAGGTTATAAAGCCTATCTACAATGTGTCCTTGGGAATAATCTGTTTCTTTGAGCAGAGAATCTTCATATTGAATGCACATATTAGCATATCGTACGATACTATCGATATTATTTTTCTCGTGATACAAACGAAATAGACTTTTGGTATATTCATATCTGTGTTTTGTTGTCCCCTCCTTTGATGTATTATTTAGGACCTTATTTGCTTCGGTCAAATCTCCACAATGAATTAACCAGTTAGCATACAAATATATCGAAAACAAAGAAGAGCAGTCGTTTATGCTCGGTGAAATATATTTTATACACATTTCTGCACCTTTCCAATCATCAAGCTCTTCATATATTGACATCACTGACCATAAGGCAGGCTTAAAATAACTTTCTTCAATGGTTTGATTCTTTATTAATTCTAAAAAATAATCTGCATAATGCTTAGCACTGTCATATTTCTCTATTATAAAAAATGCATTAGCTTTGTCGCAATATGCTGTTATGGAATCAGATTGCAAATTCACATACTGAATACTTTTGATAATGTAATCTTTTGCTAAGAGGCATGCACCTTCCTGCATTAATATGAAACCAATTTTAGATCCTATATAGGAATAAATGGAATAGTCAAATCCATATTCTTTTTCCTGCTGTGCAAGATCCCATCCCTTTTGAAACCATTCCAGTGCCGTGAGTATATCTCCTTGCCGTTCAAAGCAGCGTCCGACTAAATAGTACATGCGCATTTTTTCACTTTGTGTACCATGCTGTTCTATGAATGAATGTAATTTTTGTAAAGTATCAGTTAATTGTAATGGCTCCCATTTATTGTTCCTGACATGATATGAGGCAAGCAAATACCTGTTTCTTCCCAATTCTGTTGCATTCGAAAGCAAACTGTCTGATTGGTGGAGGATTCTTTCAGCAGAATCCACATTTATATAAAGGCAACGATAAACATCGTTCAGGTTATCTGCTATTTCTTTATCATAATGATTTTCTTTTTGCTCACACGCATTAATCAAAAAGAAAGCTGTTATCAACAGTAAGTATATCTTTTTCATTCTTGAGAAAATAAAAAGGTTTTTTGTTTACAAAAATACTAATAAAGTAAATTTGATATCGATAAAATGGATGGTTTTAGCAAAAACATACTAAAAATCTACAACTTTAGCCTATTTTTCTATAACGTTTTTAACATTTGCTGTAAAATACTTGCTCTAACTTTGCCGACGGAACATTCTGATAATTTCAATCATACACCATAAATATATATATACAACTAAATCCATGGCAAAATAGAGAAGATATGATTTCTTTTACTATCTTTGCCACAAGTTTAACCACTAATTGAAAAGTATTATGAAAAACAAAGTACTCCTTAGATTTGTCATGCTAAGCTTATTCATGGCATTTTGTGTGGGTTCGTCTGCACAGGAAACATATCAGCCTTTGATTCAAAGCGATAAGTGTTGGTCTGTGCTGGTATTCAACCTTAAAGAAAAGGAAATGCTTCCAATAGAATTATTTACGTATATATTTGACTTGCGTAAGAGTGAATTCAACGGAAAGGAATATACAGAAATCAACTATTTTGATTATGTTTTAGATTCTGAATCTTTTCCGGCTTTATCTACATGGCTTCGCGAGGAAGATAGGAAAGTATATCTTTATGATGAGGCTACAGATACTGAAAAGCTTCTGTATGATTTCTCACTTGATGTAGGAGATACTTTCAAAGGATTAAGTAATACAGATTACGTTGTAATAAGCAAAACGTTGGAACAGCAGGATACAGATGTTCCTCGAAGCAAAT
>CAMVJO010000004.1 GCA_947167835.1 uncultured Prevotellaceae bacterium | reverse complement strand
CAAACAGAGTGTGCGCGAAGAATTCAAAGATTTTTGAGTGATTTTGTTTTTAGGGTTGTTCTATAAATTAGGCTGCATTGTTTTTGTTTAGATTTTGATTGGATTTAGCTTTAATGACGAAGGAGCGTAGCGAGCTACGGTTCAAGGAATTAAAGCTAAAGACGGCAAAAAGATTTCAAAAACAAGCAGAATAAAATAGAGACCAGTTTCTTAAAAACGTAATTTATAGAACATCCCTTTAATGCCGCAGAAGCATAGCAAGCTATGGTTCAAGGAATTAAAGACAATGGCGCCAAAAAGATTGAAAAAGCATACAGACCAAAAAAAGCTTCACAAAATTTTAAAACCTAATTTTTAGAACTACCCTATATTATAGCGCACGAATCGTTCGGCATCTGCCCTTTGTCTGATGTTTCTCCCTTTTTGGCATATAAATTGCAAAAGAATAATGCAGAAATAACTAAATACTATTATAATCATGCAAAAAGGTAAAATTGGAATCACGACAGAGAATATATTTCCTGTCATCAAAAAATTTTTATACAGCGACCACGAGATTTTCCTGCGCGAACTTGTGTCGAATGCTGTCGATGCCACGCAGAAGTTGAAGACTATTGCATCGAAAGGCGTGAAGGTGGGCGAAATGGACGACCTTGCCGTACGCGTTTCCGTAGATACTGAAAAGAAGACCATCACTATTTCCGACCGAGGCATAGGTATGACTGCCGAAGAGGTGGATAAATACATCAATCAGATAGCTCTCAGCGGCGCTAACGACTTTCTGGAAAAATACAAGGAAGATGCTGCTGCCATTATCGGCCACTTCGGACTGGGATTCTATAGTTCCTTTATGGTTGCTAAGCGTGTGGATATCTATTCGCTGAGTTATCAGGAAGATGCTAAGGGCGTGCATTGGAGTTGTGACGGCAGTCCTGAATTTGAAATAGAGGACTTTGGTAAAGCCGACCGCGGAACCGACATTGTGCTGCACCTTGACGACGATTGCGCCGAGTTTGCCGAAAAAAGCAAAATAGAAGAATTGCTTAAGAAGTATTGCCGCTATCTTCCCGTGCCCATCGTTTTCGGTAAGAAGACAGAATGGAAAGACGGTAAGCAGCAAGAAACCGATGAGGACAATGTAGTGAACGTTACCGAGCCGCTGTGGGTAAAGACTCCTTCGACTTTGAAAGATGAAGACTACCAGGCTTTCTATCGCGACCTGTATCCTATGGCCGACGAGCCGCTATTCTGGATTCACCTGAATGTGGATTATCCTTTCCACCTGACTGGCGTGCTCTACTTCCCGAAAATCAAGAGCAACCTCGACATTCGCAAAGATGGCGTCCGTCTGTATTGCAATCAGGTCTATGTAACCGATCATGTGGAGAACATTGTGCCGGAATTCCTCACACTTCTGCACGGAGTCATCGATTCTCCCGATATTCCCCTGAACGTAAGCCGTTCTTACTTGCAGAGCGATGCCAATGTGAAGAAGATTTCCGGATATATCGAGAAGAAAGTGGCCGACCGCCTGCTGCAAATCTTCAAAGAAGACCGCAAACAGTTTGAAAGTAAGTGGGACAGCTTGAAACTCTTCATAGAATACGGCATGCTGAGCACAGAAGACTTCTACGATCGCGCCGAGAAATTTGCTCTGCTCAAGGATGTTGATGGCAAATACTACACTTACGAAGAATATCGTGAACTCGTTAAAGCAGAGCAGACAGATAAGGACGATATGCTGGTATGTCTCTATGCTTCCGACCGACAGGAACAGTTCAGTTATATACAAACCGCACAGAATAAAGGTTATAACGTACTTTTGATGGACGGCCAACTTGATCCGCACCTCGTTGGAATGTTAGAGCAGAAGTGGGAAAAAACACGCTTCTCACGTGTTGATGGCGATACCATAGACCGCTTGATACAGAAGAAGGATGCCGAAACGAAGGAGGCTACGGCTGAAGACAAGTCCATGCTTACCGACATCTTTACGCCTAATCTCCCGAAATTGGAGAAGAAGAACTTCAACATAGACGTAGTAAACATGGGACAGCAGTCACTTCCCGTAATGTTGATGCAGAGCGAATATATGCGCCGCATGAAGGAAATGAGTCGTGTGGGAGGCCAGATGTCTTTCTACGGCGAGATGGCAGATATGTTCACCCTCGTTTTGAATGCAGACCACCCTCTCATTCAGAAGTTGCTTGACGAATCTCCACGTACCGTAGTTGCCCCGATTGATAGCGAGCTTAAAGGCGTTGAGGCCCGTAAGAACACGATAGAGAGCAAGCAATACGGCGAAAAGTCCCAGCCGCTCAGCGAAGAGGACAAAGCTGACGTGGAAAACTGCAAGAAGCAAATTGAAGAGTTGAAGGGTAAGAAAAACGAACTGATAGCCCAGTTTAATGAAGCTCATCCCGTTGTTTCGCAACTCATAGACCTTGCACTTTTGCAGAACGGTATCCTCAAGGGAGAGGCTCTTGATGCTTTCGTAAGACGTAGCGTCGATATGATGGGCGCATAATATATTTAAAAGGAGTGGGATTTCTTGTCTGTAGTATAGGATGATTCAGAAAGCATCCTTGCCTATTAGGAAATGCTCCCAATCTATTAAAGAAAAATCCCTGTCAGTAACAAAACTGGCAGGGATTTTTCGTGTCTTTACAGGTCTTCGTACATCGGGATGTCGGGAAGAAATTCGTAGGAGTGGGTTTCGTAGTCCATTTTGCAGCAGATGTTTTGGCGAAAGTTGCTTACTATAAGATAGTCGGCGTGCAAAACAGAATTGTATGAGGATATCTGTGTGAAAACCTTTTGTGTGATTTCTATTTCGGGGGCTTTGTATTCGATGATGACGCGTGGCGTTCCTCCTTCCTTGTGAAAAAGTATGGTATCGCAGCGCCTGTTTGCTCCACCAACGCAGATACTTACTTCATTTCCCAACAATGCGGCTGGAAAGTGGCGCTCGTCAATCAAGAAGTGCGTGAATTGCTGACGTACCCACTCTTCCGGCGTCAAGGCCACGTATTTATGGCGCAAAGGATCGAATACCTGTACGCTTCCGTCCTTGCTTTTTCTTGTTTTGAGTGGGCTGTCTTGCATTGTAATGGCGTTTTCTTTTTGGATGTCTGGTAAAACTTGCTGAAGTCCTTTGAGAATGGAGAATATTTTGGACTATTCAACAAAATGTTCCGCTTACAGATTGATTCCGCCTGAGAACTCTTACGACTTATCCTTGCTATTTTCCTTCATAATGCTTTCGCTCATCATTTTGTAGAAGGAAACAAGTTCGGGAGCGTGATTCTGTAATAATTCCAGGTGACTTTCTATAGTTTTGAGGTCGTGTCTTGCCGCTGGTCCCGTTTGTGCTTGCGAGGGTGGCAGGCTTTTCACTTTTTCTGCCGTTTCTTCTATTATTGGTAGCAACACATCAAAATTTGCGCCGCTCTTAGCAACGAGATTTGCCGCCATATTGTAACAATGATTTGTAAAATTGTTGGCAAAAACTCCGGCCAAATGCAGGAAACGTCGGTGTTCGCTATCCATACGACTGACATTTCGGAAAATATGTCGTGCCAGGTTTTCTATAGTCTGTAGCGAAGCCTCGTTATTCCCTTCAACAAAGGCGGGAGTGTGGCTCAAATCTATGTTCCTTCCGTCAGAAAAAGATTGGAGCGGGTAGAGCACGCCGAAATGTTTGGCAACGTTTTCCATTCCTGCCTCTTCAAATACGTTTATACTGACACTTCCGGCCGTATGAACGAGCATGGATGCGGTATGTGGGTGTGTTTGTTGGAAAAGTTGGAGGGTGTGGGGTAGAGCATCGTCGGAAATGCAGAAAAATACGACATCGGTTTCAGGAATCTCGGCCAAATCGTTGAAAACCTGACAGTCTTTGCCGAAATGTGCCGCCAATTTTCCGGCATGTCCGACATTTCGGCTGAATATTCCCGCAATCTTGAATCCGGCCTGCGCAAAAGCCATAGCCAAGTGTGTGGCTACGCGTCCCGAACCCACGAAACTGATGGAGAAATCCTTGTTTTCAGTCTTTTTCATGTTCTTCCTGAATGATGAGTCTGTTGTAAAGTTTTTCAAACGTATCATCAAGTTTTCTTTCGTCCTTAATCCAGCGCCTGAGTTCGTTAAGTTTTTCAGCATTGTCGCTCTGAGCAATCCAAAGTCGGAGGTATCCCCCTTCGCCATACTTCTCTTTCAGATGAGCCTTGACCCTTTCGAGGTGTTGCTCCTTATTATAATTAGGATAGTGCGTCAGACTGAACTGTATCGTGCGGCGGATAATCGTTTGCGGGTCTATTTGCCTGTCGGCCTCCGCCACGATTTTTCCATAGACGGAGCGCGGTTCGTTTTTGTTGCTTGCCCGATGATCTTCCACCGCTTCCGCCATCGTTTGCAGCATCTCCTTGTCAAACCAATCCCTGAGACGTTCGTCTTCGAGCAACATCCTTGCAGAAGAGACATGGTGAAATTCGCGTCCTTCGGACAGTCCGATATCGTGGTACGCGGCAATGACAAATGCCACCTCTTCGTCCACATTCAGCTGCCTTGCATATCTCAACGAAGCCTCAATCACGCTTGCCACATGCCCATGCTGATGTGCTGCATCGAAGCTCTCGTATTTTGGCAGGATGCTCTCTTCTGTGTACTGCCTTAAATCAGAACGAATCACCTTTATATCAGTTGTTTATGCGGTAATCTGTAAAGTGAAGATCCAAATAATTTTTCTTTCCTCGGATGTCTCTGAAAAGATGTCCGACATCTCGCTGGAGAAGTCCGATATCTCTGCAAAGATGTGCGACTTCTTTTTCAGACTAAGGGACATCTAAAACCTTTGTCAGGACTTTAGAGTTTATTCTCGGGAAATCCGAATTGTTAGCCGATACCTTATCGATATTCTCAAAGGCCTCCTATTCATTTGTCTGGACTTTAGAATTGTTTTCTAAGGATTCCGAATCAATTCTCAAGACTTTAGGGTTATTTCCCAAGGCCTATAAAACAGTCGCTCGGACTTCCGAAACTCTTTCCGAGGTTTCTTAATATTCCACCTTGTCTTCCTTCAAAGTCCAGGCGCGGAAAGCCTCGATAGCTTCGTCGGAAAGTAATGCTTCCATGCGCTTTTTGCGATCGGCTACGGGAACTGCCAACTCGTCGTAGATGAATTTATCATCAAAACCGATTTCTGCGGCGTCCCTCTGGTTGTTTCCGTAATAGATGCGGTCTAAATGTGCCCAATATATGGCTCCGAGACACATAGGACAAGGTTCGCACGAAGTAAATATCTCGCAACCCGAGAGATCAAAGGTTCCCAATTTGTTGCAAGCCGCACGGATAGCACTAACTTCGGCATGAGCCGTAGGATCGTGGAGCGGAGTGACGCGATTTACGCCAGTGGCAACGATTTCGCCGTTACGTGCAATAACGGCTCCGAACGGGCCGCCACCATTCTTTACATTCTCTACAGAGAGGCGGATAGCCTCACGCATAAGTTCTTCGTTTGTCATTATTGTTTGAATATTTTTGTGTTTGTCGTGTCTGTTTCTTTAAGGATGTCCCTGAAAATGATTTTTAGTGTTGTTTGAACAATACTTTAATCGCTCAAAGCACTCTGAATCCTGGAGCAATTCATGTAGAAATCCATTACTCTTTGGAAAATCCGTGCAAATATAGTGTTTTCCTTTGAGACTGTAAGAATTTCCGTTCATAAAAAAACGCCATAATTCGATTGAATTACGGCGATGTGGGATATTTTGTCGGGGTGACAGGATTCGAACCTGCGACACCCTGGTCCCAAACCAGGTGCGCTACCGGACTGCGCTACACCCCGCTGATTTTACGCGAAAGAACGGAGGTCTTTCCGAAAATCGAGTGCAAAATTAAAGATTTATTTTGATTTGAGAAATTTTTTTCCTCTTTTTTTGATTTTATCGGCAATAAACGGCAGTTTTCCTCGTTCATATAAAATATGAAAGCCGCTATTTTCAAATCTTTCGCCCTTTTATTTTTCATTTTGCTGCTACCTCTTTGTGCTTATGCCCAAGGCGGGAGCACAAAGGTCTTTGGTATGGTGAAAGATCAGAACGGTCTGCCAATAGAACTCGTAACTGTTCGCGTTCAGGGGCAGGCTATCGGCACCATGACGAACACTAAGGGACATTATGCCTTATATTGCCAAAATTCCGACTCGGTTACGATCGTTTTCCAGCTGATTGGCTACGAAAGTCGCAAACGTACCATTATCCCCATGGGAGATTCTTTGCGTTTGGACGTGATGCTTCCCGAAATAGCCACAAAGAATCTGAATACTGCCGAAGTTAAGGGACAACATATCCAAACCAGTACGATGCAAAGGCTGAATACCCAAAACGATAAGTTTGCTCCTTCGGCCACAGGCAATGCTGTTGAAGAAATGGTGGCAACTCAGGCTGGCGTTTCCACACATAACGAACTCAGTTCGCAATATAATGTTCGTGGAGGCAGTTTTGATGAAAATTGTGTCTATCTTAATGGCATAGAAGTCTATCGCCCCATGTTAGTTCGTTCGGGCGAACAGGAAGGACTGAGCATTATCAACAGCGATATGGTGGACCAAGTGAATTTTTCGAGCGGGGGATTTGAAGCTAAGTACGGCGACCGTATGTCGAGTGTGCTGGATATAACTTATAAACGCCCGCAGAAATTTGAATCTAAGGTAAATCTCAGTCTGCTTGGCGCAGGTGCTTACGTAGGGTGGGGCAATTCAAAATTCAATATCCTTTCGAGCGTGAGATATAAGACAACTAAATATCTTTTAGGCTCAATGGATACGCACGGAGAGTACAATCCCAACTTTTTAGACTACCAGACATTTATTTCGTGGCATCCCAATCGTCGTTGGTCGCTTGATGTCTTGGGAAATATCAGTCAGAACAATTACGACTTCGAACCTGAGGATAGAGAAACGCACTTCGGAACGATGGATAATCCGAGAACGTTCAAAGTATATTTCGACGGTCACGAGAAAGATTACTTCCATACTTATTTTGGTGCGGTAACGCTCACACGACATCTGAATCCTGAAACATTTCTTGCCTTGAACTATTCGACATTTGCCTCGCGCGAATCAGAGACGTACGACATCCAGGGAGAATACTGGCTGCAAGAAGCCACTTCGCAGGAACAACTCGGTGTGGGAACGTATATGGAACACGCTCGCAACCGACTTCGTGCCAATGTATCCTCGTTTGGTTTGCATTTCCGCACACGATTTACAGGACATATCGTACAAGCCGGCCTTAACTGGCAACACGAACGGATTAAAGAGCGTTCCAGCGAATGGGAGATGCGGGATTCGATGGGTTACTCCCTGCCATATAGTCCAGACGACCTTTCGCTCATTTATAGTCTGAAGGCAAATGAGGAAATCAAGTCAAATCGTATGAGTGCCTTCGTACAAGACACGTGGCGCTTCACGAATAGTCTGGGTTTGTTTAATTTAAATTATGGAGTGCGCGTGAGCCATTGGGATTGGAACGGCGAAACGCTCATTTCTCCCCGTGCATCGCTGGGTTTGTTGCCGGCTTTCAACGAAAAATGGACATTCCGTTTCGCTACCGGCTTATATTATCAGGCTCCCTTCTATAAAGAATTGCGCGACACGACACTTTCCGGCGGAGTAGCTACGGTAAATTTGAATAAGCAGATTAAATCGCAACGTAGTATTCACTTTATTCTCGGTGCCGACTATGCTTTCAGAATGGTGAACCGACCTTTCAAATTCTCTGCCGAACTTTATTACAAGGCGCTCTCCAATCTTATTCCTTATAACGTAGATAACGTGCGCGTAGTCTATTATGGTCGCAATAATGCCTCGGGTTATGCTGCCGGTATCGACTTCAAACTTTTCGGAGAGTTCGTTCCCGGAACAGATTCCTGGCTTACGTTCTCTTTGATGCAGACTAAGGAAAAGATTGACGGAGTATGGTTGCCGCGCCCCACAGATCAGCGCTATAATGTCTCACTCTATTTTACAGACTACTTCCCTGGTTCTACCCGTTGGCGACTTACTCTGAAAGCTGCAATGGCTGGTGGTCTTCCCTTCGGACCACCCCGCATGGGACGCCAGTATAAAACATTCCGTGCTCCGGCTTATAAACGTGTGGACGTAGGTCTCAGTTACAGGGTGCTCAATAACGAGGACCGCCGCCTATATCATTCCAAATTTGCCAACTCCATAAAAAATATATGGCTGGGGCTTGATGCCTTCAACCTACTTGGCATCAGTAATGTCAATTCTTATTATTGGGTGACCGACATTACCAATGTTCAGTACGCCGTTCCCAATTATCTCACAGGACGTCGCATTAGCGCTCGCTTAGTTATTGAGTTTTAGTTAGTAAGAAATTATGAAACAGCAAGATAAACCGCTTTACAATAGTAAGGTTTCTAATTTTAATACCTACCAAGTTACGACTTCCACGACGCTTCTTCCGTTTATCATGGAGGCCATGCAAGGTATCAGCCGTAGCAGGGCAAAAGCTATCCTACAAGGTGGCGGAGTGCGCGTAAACAAAATGAATTGCACCCAGTTTGATGCTCCCTTGAAGGCAGGTGATGTTGTGGAAATCAGCAAATCCAAGAAGAGTACGCCACTACAAAGCAAATACCTCAAACTCCTCTACGAAGACAAGCACATTATGGTGATAGAGAAGTCGGTTGGCATACTTTCCATGCCCACTCCCCATCACCAGTTCTCGGTAAAATCCATTTTAGACGAATATTTGGAGCGTTCGCACCGACATCAAACTGCCCATGTGGTGCATCGTCTCGACAGAGATACGTCAGGACTGATGGTATATGCCAAGACGATGGAGGCAGAACGCATCCTTGAAGAAAATTGGCATAGCATTGTGACAGACCGTCGCTATGTAGCTTTGGTTCAAGGTCGGGTACAGAAAAAAAGCGGTACGATAGAGAGTTGGCTCACGGACAACAAGGCATTTTTCACCTATAGTTCGCCCGTTGATAACGGAGGAAAGTTTGCCGTAACCCATTATAACGTATTAAAGTCCAGCGATGATTTCTCGTTGGTAGAACTTCGTTTGGAGACAGGCCGCAAAAACCAGATTCGTGTCCACATGATGGATATTGGCAACCCCATTTGCGGAGATCCGAAGTACGGTAATGCGCCAGATCCCGCAGGTCGCCTCTGTTTGCACGCCTATCGCTTGTTTTTCTATCATCCTATCACACGCGAACTGATGAAATTCGAGACGTCAGTCCCCAAGAAATTCCTGGCAGTCTTTTGAAAAATCTCGTATTTCTGACGTCATATTTTTTACCCCAGAAATAAGGAAAAATAGCTCCGAGCAAAAAAAATTAGCTCGGAGCTATTTTTGAATAGTGTCGAGCTATTTTATTTTATCTCGGAACTAAAATTTGATAGGTCCGAACTAATCAAATCTATATTGCTCAAAACGTTGATTTTTCGTGAATAAGCATTAAATTTTGTAGTCGTTATATCGAAATAACGGGATAACGTTATTACGAGATTCCGAACAAATACTTTTTTATCCCAAGAATTGTGCAGAATCTTGGCATTTTCACTCTTTATCTATGCCTTTTTATGATGTTTGAAGCAGGCATTTCCATGTATTTTGAGAGTCTGTATAAAAAATAGCGATTTATATTTCGATAAGTGAACAGAAAAAATTATCTTTGCTTCGCAAAAACTGAAGGGTTGTTCTAAAAATTAGGCTGTTTTGATTTGCTTACACTCTCTATACGTTTGTTCCTGCAACCCGCAGAGCTTCACCCTACGGGGCAGACAACAAACAGAGTGTGCGCGAAGAATTCAAAGATTTTTGAGTGATTTTGTTTTTAATGCCGCAGAAGCATAGCAAGCTATGGTTCAAGGAATTAAAGACAATGGCGCCAAAAAGATTGAAAAAGCATACAGACCAAAAAAAGCTTCACAAAATTTTAAAACCTAATTTTTAGAACTACCCTGAATAACAACACAATCTAATTTATTATGGAAAATCAAGAATTATTGAAACAGTGTGAATCCGTTGCCCGCAAGTGGGTAGAATCGCCTTTGTACGACAAAGCAACTCAGGATGCCGTTCGCGCAATGCTTGAGAGTGAAGACAAAACAGAATTGGTAGAATCTTTCTATCGTACGCTGGAGTTCGGAACCGGTGGCTTGCGCGGAATTATGGGTCCTGGCACGAATCGTATGAACATCTACACAGTTGGTGCCGCTACTCAGGGACTTAGCAACTATTTGAACAAGAATTTTGCAGGAAAACTCGACCAGATCAGTGTGGTTGTAGGACACGACTGCCGCAACAACAGCCGTCTGTTTGCAGAGACCAGTGCCAATATCTTCAGCGCCAACGGTATTAAGGTATATCTCTTCGAGGATATGCGTCCAACCCCTGAGATGTCTTTTGCTATCCGTCATTTCGGTTGCCAGAGCGGTATCATTCTCACGGCAAGCCACAACCCGAAGGAATACAACGGATATAAAGCATATTGGGACGACGGTGCTCAGGTAACAGGTCCGCACGATACAGGAATAATTGAGGAAGTAAACAAAGTAGGTGTCGGTGACATTAAATTTGAAGGCAATCCTGCTCTGATAGAAGTCATTGGCAAGGCCGTAGATGACATCTATCTGGAAAAAGTACACACCCTTTCTATCGATCCTGCCGTTATCGCACGTCAGAAAGACCTGAAAATTGTCTATACTCCCTTGCACGGCACAGGTATGATGCTGATTCCGCAAGCTTTGAAGCAATGGGGATTTGAAAACGTGAACTGCGTGCCTGAACAAATGGTGAAAAGCGGCGACTTCCCGACGGTCGTTAGTCCTAATCCCGAGAATGCCGAAGCTTTGACGATGGCTTTGAAACTTGCCAAGCAGATTGATGCCGATATCGTGATGGCTTCCGATCCAGATGCCGACCGCGTTGGTATGGCCTGCAAAAATTCTAAAGGAGAATGGGTGCTTGTGGATGGTAACCAGACCTGCATGATTTTCTTGTACTACATCATCAAGAACCGCAAGGCTCAAGGTAAGATGAAAGGCAACGAATTCATCGTTAAGACTATCGTAACGACAGAATTGATCAAGGCCATTGCCGATAAGAACGCCATAAAGATGTTTGACGTATATACCGGTTTCAAATGGATCGCACGCGAAGTCCTTTTGAACGAAGACCACGGAGATATGCAGTACATCGGCGGCGGTGAAGAGAGCTATGGTTTCATGGCCGAGGATTTTGCCCGCGATAAGGACGCAGTCAGCGCATGTTGCTTGCTTGCAGAAATCTGTGCTTGGGCAAAAGACCAGGGTAAGACGCTCTTCGATGTTCTTATGGACATTTACGAAGAATACGGCTACGCACTCAATAAGACTATCAACGTAGTGAAACCCGGAAAGAGCGGTGCCGATGAAATTAAGCAAATGATGGAGAATTTCCGCACCAATCGTCCGCAGGAAATTGCAGGCAGCAAAGTGGTTTGCACCAAGGATTATCTTGTTCTCAAGACATACGATGCCACTGGAGCCGCACATGAACTAACAATGCCCGCCACAAGTAATGTTTTGCAATGGTTTACCGAAGATGGAACCAAGGTTAGCGTTCGTCCGAGCGGCACAGAACCTAAAATTAAGTTCTATATTGAGGTAAAAGGCGAACACTTCAAGGCAGAAGCCTTTGATAAGGCATACGCTGAGGCAGTAGAAAAGGTGAAGGCCGTACAAGCTTCTTTGAATATCTAAGCATTTGTCTTTATTGACAACCCTAATATAATTTTGGCTTGCAATGAAGAGTATTTGCCCTCATTGCAAGCCTAATTATAATAACATGAACGAATAGATTTACCAGCAAAATAGATAACATTCCGACGAAATGCAATATTTCATCTTTTGCAAAGAACGAATCCTGCTTGTGGCAGGCAAGATACCTACGCAACTGAATAGTGCGTGGCTCTTGACTGCGCCAAAGTCCGAGTTGGAATTCCATTTCGGGGATGAAACGTGCTGTGCGATAGAGGTTTCAGAACCTTTGTCGCTTTCTGAATCGGAGGACTGGGTTGATTTGCGTGCTACATTCGACGTTCTTTCGTTGCGTGAGCACCAGGCTGCAGGTAAGGCGCGCGAACTGCTGTATTGGGACGACCAAACGCGTTTTTGCTCCCATTGCGGTACGCCACTTGAGGCAGGTATTCTCTTTTCCAAGCGATGTCCGCAATGCGGAAAGGAACATTGGACTGTGATAACGCCCGCCATTATCGTAGCAGTACATAGAAACGATGAAATACTCCTGACACGAAGCCACACGATGCGCGGCAATTATATGGGACTTGTCGCAGGATTTGTAGAACCTGGCGAGAGCCTTGAGGAATGTGTCAGGCGCGAGGTAAGAGAAGAAACAAATCTTGAAATTACGAACATTCGCTATTTTGGAAGTCAGCCATGGCCCTATCCGTCTGTCCAGATGATAGGTTTTCATGCCGACTACCTTTCGGGCGAAATCGAGATACAACGCGAAGAACTCGTGAAAGCAGGTTGGTATAGCAGGGAAAATCTGCCCGAAATACCAGGAAAAGTGAGTTTAGCGCGCAAACTGATAGACGACTGGCTTAGTTGGGAGAAATAAAAGCCATGTCTTTTCATTTGAGCCGCCACTCTCTTAAGATATCCGACATCTTTTTGGAGAAGTCCGACATCTTTCAGGAGAAGTCCTACATCTTTCCGAAGAAAAGCCACATCTTTTCGGAGTAGTCTGACACAATTTCATAATAAGAGCAATATCTATAAAAATAAAGCATGAATAACAGGCATACAACGGCAGAAAAGACACAGATACGTAGGGGATTGATTTCCTTGCGGTCGTATATTTATGCGTTGAATAAGGAAAACAGAGACATCCGCGAGATTCAGAATTTTCTGGACGACCTCATTCAAAATAGCGAGGCAGAATTGCACGATGTGTTTGGGCTGAACAAAATTATAACGGCCATTGAATCCATTCAAATGGCTGTAAATGAAATTGGCTTCGGTGGCGATGTCATGTTAGCCTTTCTGTTTCATGCTGTCATTGAGAAAGAATCGCAGGTGGCGCAGGTCAGAAAGGAATTTGGCGACAAAGTGGCCGATTACCTCTCCAGTTTTATTCGTGTAAGCCAACTTGATACCAAAGTTGCGACACTCAATACTGATAACTTCCGCAACCTGTTTATCCAAGCCTCGGGCGATATGCGTGTCGTGCTACTGCTCATCGTTAAGTGCGTAGTAATGATGCGTAAAATCAAGGATACGCCGATGGTTGCCCAGCAACGCATGATTTCGGAGGAAGCAGCCTATCTTTATGCGCCTCTGGCACATAAACTTGGACTTTATACGATGAAAAGCGAACTGGAAGATTTGTCGCTCAAGTATCTGGAGCATGATGCCTACTATCTTATTAAAGATAAACTCAACGAAACAAAGAAATCGCGCGACGCTTATATAGAACGCTTCATAGCTCCTATCAGAGACCTGCTGGATGCCGAAGGATATAAGTATAAGATGAAAGGCCGTACCAAGAGTATTCACTCTATCTGGCAGAAGATGAAAAAACAAAACTGCGGTTTTGAAAAAGTTTACGACCTTTTCGCTATTCGCATCATACTCGATGCCCCTTTGAGCAAGGAACAGGAACAATGCTGGAAGGTTTTCAGTCTGATTACCGACAAATACGAATCCAACCTCAAGCGTCTGCGCGATTGGCTCACAGTACCTAAGAGCAATGGTTACGAAAGTTTGCATATCACCGTTCTTGGTCCGGAAGATAAGTGGGTAGAAGTGCAAATCCGCACGGAACGCATGGACGACATCGCAGAACACGGACTTGCTGCCCACTGGCGTTATAAAGGTGTGCGGCAAGATAGCGATGGCATCGACAGTTGGCTTGCCAATATCCGTAATTCCTTGGAACATGGCGATGAAAAAGGACTGGCAAACTCACTTTCTACTTCTGTTTCCTCAAAGAATATCTATGTCTTCTCACCCAAGGGCGATATCTATAAACTTCCCGAGGGTTCTACCGTACTTGACTTTGCATACCACATACATACGGGTGTTGGTAACCATTGTATCGGCGGAAAGATCGACAATAAAAATGTTTCTCTGCGTCATGCCATACATAGTGGCGACACCGTAGAGATTCTTACCTCGAATGCGCAGACTCCTAAAGCAGAATGGCTCAATATCTGCGTATCTCCCCATGCTAAATCCAAGATACGTTCTGCCGTAAAGGAAATATCTTCCCATCAGTCGGCACTCGTCCGCGAACAACTGGAACGTAGGTTGAAAAATCGTAAGTTGGATTGGGATGAGAACGTGATAAATGTCCTGATACACAAGTTTAATTTCAAGGAAGCCAGTGAGTTCTTCCGATATATCAGCGAAGGCAAACTGGATGTCAGTACCGTTCTGGAAAAATACATAGAGATTGCAACTGCTGACACCAGAAATTCAGATCAGGTCGTTCCAACGCGTAGCGCAGAGGATTATGTCTTGGATTTCGACACCAAGAATAATCAAGCCTACAATAATGATGTGCTTATAATCGACCGCAATCTGAAAGGTATCGACTTTCAAATGGCCCGCTGCTGTAATCCCGTTTATGGTGACGACGTTTTCGGATTTGTTACGTCAGGAAACGGCATCAAAATTCACCGAAAAAATTGTCCGAACGCCCCAGCCATGCGCGAACGCTTTGCCTATCGCATCGTAGATGCTAAGTGGGCAGGAAAAGGTGGCGACAAATATCCCATAAGTCTGCGAGTAATCGGAAATGATGACATCGGAATCGTGAATAATATCACAGGAATTATCACGAAAGAAGAGAAAATCATGCTTCGTAGCATCAGTATTGATAGTAATGACGGATTGTTCTCGGGTATCCTGACTATTATGGTGGAGAATACCGACATCCTGAGTAAACTCATCAAGAAATTGCGCACGGTAAAGGGAGTAAAGGCTGTTTCGCGTACTTAAAAACAAAAAGTCGAAGGCTTATTTATCAGAAGATTTGAGTAATAATTATGAGTGACGGAAACTATAATAAGAATCTGCTACCTTATCGCGATTACCAAAGCGGATATCGGGCAGGAAGCATACGCATGAAAGTAAAGGCCAAGACTGTTTTGAAGGAACTGCTGGAGAAATCGTCCATGCCCGCTGAAGAAACGGAAAAACTCTTACAGGATTTTTCCGAAAGCCTGTGAAAGCTGCTTTTATGGCGTTACTCTAATAATTAAAATAGACATTGAAAACTATAAAATACATTAAAATCGCGTTAAATGCACAAGAAGTTTGTAATTTTGCAGCGTTTTTAGAAAAAGTAAGGTTATTGAAAAATAATTATCAGTTATGAAATACATTTCATCCATTTCAAAAAATGTTTTTTGTGGAGTTCTCTCCCTCTTTTTTGCATTAAATGTTTCAGCTCAAAGCGATGATCCCATCGTTCTGACGATTAACGGAAAAGATGTCCCACGTAGTGAATTTGAATACGCCTTCAACAAAAACGGAAGCGTAGAAGATGCAGTAGAAAAGAAGTCTGTTGATGAATATGTCGAAATGTTTGTCAATTATCGCCTGAAAGTTGAAGCCGCTCTCGACGCTCATATGGATACGCTCTCGTCTTTCAAGAAAGAGTTCCTGACATATCGTGATATGCAACTGACTCCTTATATGGTAGATGAGTTCTTTATTGATAGCGTGGCGCACTCTTTATACGATGATGCCGTTAAGCGTTTGGATGGTAAGGACTTGTTGCGCCCACGTCATATTGTTTTCTCATTAGCTTCGGATGCAACGGAAGAGCAACGCCAGGCTGTATTTGCAAGAGCCGACTCCGTATATAATATGTTGAAGGCCGGTGGAGATTTCGCACGTTTGGCTCACGAGTACTCCGATGACAAAATGTCTGCTGCCACAGGCGGTTTGCTTCCCTGGATAGGTCCTGGCAGTATGCCGCAGTCTTTTGAGGATGCTGCCTATCAACTGAAAGCCGGCGAGTATTCCGCTCCCGTTTTGACGAAGTTCGGTTATCATATCATCAAGATGGACGAAAGAAAGCAGTTTGAACCTTACGATAAGTTGCGTGATCAGATTATAAAGAACCTGAAACAGCAAGGTATCGAGGAAGCTTCTGCTGAATATCGAATTCAGAAATTGGTTGGCCAGTCGCATGGCAAACTTACCCGCGAAGAAGTTTTGGATAGCGTGCGTGATGCTCATATTGCTGACGATGCAAATTTGCGTTACCTGATTAAGGAATATTATGACGGACTGCTTTTCTTTGAAGTCAGCAAGCAAAATGTTTTCGATCCGGCTTCGGCTGATGATAAGAACCTGGATGCTTATTTCAAAGCCAATAAATCAAAGTATGTCTGGGCAGAACCTCGCTTTGTCGGCCGAGTTTTGCGTGCCAAGAACGATAAAGTTTTGAAAGAAGCCAAGAAAGTCGTAAAAGCTAACTTGGATAATGACGATTTGAAGAGCCTTCTTAAAGAAAAATTCAATAAAGACAGCATTACTGTCCAACTTAGCGATCGTCTTGTAGTAGAAAAAGGAAAAAGTAAGCTTGTTGATGCCCTTGTGTTCAAAGAAGGCAAACTTCCTGAAAGCAAAATGTGTCCTGCTGCCGGTTATGTCGGAAAAAAGCAGAAGAAACCTCTGAGTTATATGGACGTTCGTGCAGAAGTCTTGTCAGATTATCAGGATTTGTTGGAACAACAATGGGTAGAGGGTCTGCGAAAGAAATATGTCGTGGTAAAACACGAAGATGCCCTCCGCACGGTTAATGCACACTAAACGAAATTTTTTGAATGTCTCCCTTCAATATATTTTTATGAAGAAACTTAGTATAATTGCCTGCGCATTTATTTCCACCATCTGCGGTTTTGCTCAGGAAAATGTGGTAGATAAGGTGATTTGGGTAGTAGGTGACGAGCCTATACTGCTTTCCGATGTAGAAGAAACCCGCCTTAGTCAGGAAGCCCACGGCACTCCCGTAGAGAATCCCTATGCTGTCATTCCCGAACAGATAGCTATTCAGAAATTGTTCGTACATCAGGCTCAAATTGACAGCGTGGAAGTTTCAGATGCCATGATTGACGCGGAAATTGAGCAGGAAATCGAATATTATATGCAGATGTTGGGCTCGAAAGAAAACATAGAAGCGTGGTCAGGTCGCACTATGGCGCAGTATCGTACCTTATTGAGAAAGAAATATAAGGATCAGGAAATGATGCGTGGTGAACAGCAGAAACTTACTAAGCAGATTAAAGTAACTCCTGCTGAGATTCGCGAATTTCTCAAGACATATCCCGAGGATAGTATCCCAATGATTCCCACGCAAGTGGAGGTACAGATTATTACCGCTATTCCGCAACCAACTCGTGAGGAAGTAGAGCGCATCGAAACCAAACTTCGCGATATTGCGAAGCGTGTAAATAGCGGAGAAAAGGATTTCTCGGCTATGGCCCGCTCATATAGTGAGGACGGAAGTTTTAGAAATGGTGGAGAACTCGGCCTTACTGGAAGAAACCAGTGGGTTCCGGAATTTGCCGACGTTGCCTTCAGTCTGAACGACCCCAAGAAAGTTTCAAAGATTGTTCGCACGGAATTTGGCTTCCACATTATGCAGTTGATAGAGAAGCGTGGCGACAAAGTAAACGTTCGCCATATTCTATTAAAGCCTACTATCGAGCAAGAGGAATACACCAAACAACTGACTTATCTGAATGAAATTGCAGACTCCGTTAGAAATGGCGTTTTGACCTTTGACGAGGCTGCATTTCTGGCTTCTGCCGACAAGGATACCCGCAGCAATCATGGTTTAATGGTTAATGTGTTGGAGGACCGCTCCGTAACGTCGCGATTTAAGATGAAAGAATTGCCGCAAGACGTTGCAAAAGTTGTAGATACCCTTCAAGTAGGACAGATATCCGAGTCTTTCCTGATGACAACAAAGACAGGACAAACGGTATGCTGCGTGGTGAAACTGAAGAGCCGTATTGATGCTCATCGTGCTTCGATTACCGAAGATTTCCAAGTCCTCCGTGAGCTTGTAACCGAGAAACGTTGCAGCGAGTACCTTGATAAATGGATTGCCGACAAGATTAAGACAACTTATGTCAAGATTGATCCGCAATGGCGCAATTATAATTTCAAGTATGACGGTTGGATTAAGGAAGATGCGCCTAAGCAATAGTCCTTCTTTCCTTACTTTAACGTAATAGTCTTATTTCTCAAAAGAGATGTCGGACATCTCTAAAAAGATAAGGGACATCTCTAAAAAGATAAGGGACATCTCTGAAAAGATAAGGTACATCTTTTATCTTACCTTCGGATTCTGTTACTTTTCCGGATTAAAGGTAAAAACATAATGGGTTATAAAACCATACATATCGTTTTAATACTCTTTTTCTCGTTTACTTTCTCTCATTCCTTTGCTCAAAAGAAAAATCAGGGGCAGAAGAGTGAGAGAATAGAGCTTATTTTTGCCGACCGCCTCAGTCATGACCAATTAAAACGCCCAGGTGCTCAATGTTTTAACGGACATGTGCATTTTCGGCAGGACATTATGCACTTAAAATGCGACAGCGCCATTTTCTTTGAGCCTTCAAATTCTTTTGAAGCCTTCGGCCACGTTCACATGACGCAAGGCGACACGCTTTCCCTTGACGGAGATTATATGTTCTACGACGGTATGAGCCAAATAGCCCAGGTTCGTCATCATGTAGTTATGCGTCATCGCAAACAAGTGCTGAAAACCGATAGTTTGAACTATGACAGGATGTTGGACGTGGGGTATTATTTCGATGGTGGCGAGCTTTTCGATGGCGACAACCATCTTACTTCCGATTATGGCGAGTATTATACCTCAACAAGGCAATCCACTTTTAATTATAACGTCAAACTGACGAATCCCAAGTTCACACTTACTTCGGATACCCTGCATTATAATCTTATCAACAAATGGGCGCACGTTGTCGGGCCTTCAAATATGATTAGTGACGACACCCGCATCTATACCGAGGACGCCTATTATAATACCGACACACAACTTTCGCGACTTGTGCAGAGAAATACCGTTTTCAATAATCAGAAGAAACTTACGGGCGACAGTATTTTCTATGATAAGAATCATGGCGATTTTTATGGCTATGGTAATGTGATTTACGAGGACAAGGAAAACAAGAATATGCTGAAAGGCGATTTCGGGCAGTATAATGAAATCGACGGAAGCGCAATGTCCACCGGCCATGCCTTGGCTATTGATTATTCGCAGGGAATAGACACGCTCTATCTCCATGCCGATACGCTTCGTCTCTATTCTTTCAATCAGGATACCGACTCTGCCTATCGTACTGTGCATGGTTTTCCCCACGTTCGTTCATATCGTAAGGATGTGCAAGCTGTTTGCGACTCCCTTGTCTATCTTTCTTCCAAACAATTGATGACGCTTTATAAAGATCCCATAGTTTGGAGCGATGCGCGTCAGATTCTTGGCGAAGAAATCAACGTCTTTATGAATGATAGCACGATTGACAGCGTACATGTGGACAGACAGGCACTCATGGTGGAACAAATCGATACCGTTCACTACAATCAAATCAGCGCTCACCAACTTCGTGCATATTTCCATCAAGGCGAGATGTATTTGAACGAAGCCGAGGGAAATGTTTGTGTGGTTAATTTTCCTATGGAGAAGGATAGTACATTACTTTACCAGAATTATACGGAAACTACGCTGGCTCGTATGTGCAGCATCCAACTTCCCGACCGCAAAGTCCAACGATTATGGACTCCTGCGGCGCAGGGAACACTTTATAATGCGGGAGAGGCTCCGCGTGAGCATACCTATTTGGAAAACTTCGCTTGGTTCTCATATATTCGTCCGCTTCATAAAGACGATCTCTTTGAGTGGCGTGCAAAAGAGAGCAGCAAGAAATTAAAGACTATTGTTCGCAGGGCAGCTCCCTTGCAGAATCTATAGTTTTCCTTGCATTTCTACAATATTACTTGCATTTGAATATAAAGAAGTGGATTTATGCCGTTAAATCCCCTTTTTTTATTATTTTTGCAACTTCTATTTTTCATCATATCAATCATTAACGCATTTTGCATTATGGAAAAGGTTCAAGTATTAGACAAAACGTTTCGTATCTATATTCCGGCTGCGGAAATAGCGAAGCGAGTAGGGGAGATAGCACAGGAATTGTCGCGTGATTATGCAGGGAAGAATCCTTTGTTCCTTGCCGTTCTGAATGGTGCGTTCATGTTTTCGTCCGACCTCTTCAAATGCGTTAATATACCCGCAGAGATTTCTTTTGTAAAGGTTGCATCGTATGAGGGAACGGATACTACGGGTAGTGTAAGCGAACTGATTGGTCTGAACGAGGATATCGAAGGACGCCATGTCGTTATTCTCGAAGATATCATCGACACGGGTGGTTCAATGTATAGCCTCTTGAATACTCTTGAAGCCCAAAAACCGGCTTCCGTAGCCATTGCTTCTCTGCTCCTGAAGCCTGAAAAATTACAGCACCCGATTAAAGTAGATTATTGCGGTTTCAAAATTCCAAATGACTTTGTTGTGGGTTACGGCATGGACTATGACAGATTTGGTCGCAATCTTCCTGATCTTTATGTGCTAAGCAAATGATGAAACATCCTTTAATTGTGTAAATCAGAATAATAAAATTAAATTTCTATGAAGAATATTGTAATTTTCGGTGCTCCGGGTTCCGGCAAGGGCACACAAAGTGATCTTTTGGTAGCGAAATATGGTTTTAAGCACATTTCTACAGGCGATGTGCTCCGTGCAGAAATCAAAAACGAAACGGAACTTGGCAAGACCGCCAAGGGTTTCATTGATAATGGCCAACTGATTCCCGATTCCTTGATGATTGATATCCTTGCCGCTACTTACGATGCTTTAGGAGCGTGCGAAGGTGTAATTTTCGACGGATTTCCTCGTACTATCCCGCAGGCTGAGGCTTTGAAGGCCATGCTTGCCGAACGTGGTACGGCAGTTTCTACCATGCTTGAGTTGGATGTTCCTGATGATATGCTTATTGAGCGCTTAATCAATAGAGGAAAAACTTCCGGTCGTGCAGACGATAACGAAGAAACCATAAAAAAACGTCTTAAAGTCTATAAAGACCAGACCGCTCCCTTGGCTGAATGGTACGAGAAGGAAGGTCTTCGTCATGCAATACAGGGCTTTGGCAGTTTGGAGGAGATTAACGCCAAACTGTGCGCAGTAATCGACGCTTGCTAAGTATATTGCTTTATCAGGGTGTTCTGTTTTTTGCGGAACATCCCGTTTTTTTGTTTTCCACCTATATATATTATTATGGAGTCCAACTTTATAGATTACGTTAAGATATATTGTCGCTCGGGCAAGGGCGGTCGCGGTTCGATGCACCTACATCATGCCAAATACAACCCCAATGGTGGGCCTGATGGCGGAGATGGCGGACGAGGAGGCAACATTTATTTGCGTGGTAACCGCAATTATTGGACTTTGCTTCATCTTCGCTACGAACGCCACGTATTTGCCAGTCATGGAGGCAATGGTTCCAAGAATTGCAGCCGTGGAAAAGATGGAGAAGACCGATATATCGATGTTCCCTGCGGAACCGTAGTCTATGATGCCGAGACTGGTAAATATATTTGCGACATTACCGAGGACGGTCAGGTAGAAATGCTTCTCAAAGGCGGACGTGGTGGTTATGGTAACTGGCATTTCCGTAGCGCTACCAACCAAACGCCACGATATGCCCAACCTGGTGAACCTATGCAGGAACTTACTGTCATTATGGAGTTGAAACTCCTGGCCGATGTAGGACTCGTAGGTTTTCCCAATGCAGGAAAATCCACTCTTGTCTCGGCTCTCTCTGCTGCAAAGCCAAAGATTGCCGATTATCCCTTTACCACGCTCGAACCTTCGTTAGGTATTGTTTCCTATCGCGACAATCGTTCTTTTGTGATGGCAGATATTCCAGGTATTATCGAAGGTGCTGCCGAAGGTCGTGGACTTGGTCTGCGTTTCCTCCGCCATATTGAGCGCAATTCCCTCTTGCTTTTTATGGTTCCGGGAGATACTGACAATATTAAGCGTGAATATGAAATCCTGCTTGGTGAATTGGAACGCTATAATCCTGCTATGCTCGAAAAGCATCGCGTTCTTGCCGTCACAAAGTGTGATTTGCTGGATGACGAACTGATAGAAATGCTCAGTCAGGAACTTCCAGATGTTCCTGTCGTCTTTATTTCGTCTGTTACCGGACTTGGTTTGCAGGAACTCAAGGATGTTCTTTGGAAAGAGCTGAATAGCGAAGATAATAAACTGCAAACCATTCGTGAGGGCGGTACTATTGTTCATCGTGACCGTGACGTACAGGCTTTACAGGCCGACTTTGCCGACTGGGTGGTGGATGAATCTGAATACGACGAAGACGATATCGAAGAACTCGAGGAATATGAATTTGAAGACCTCGAAGATGATGATGATGTCTAAACTATAAATGTGGATGTTTGACGAATGCTTCAGAATCTTCGTTTAATTTGGAGATATCTTCACTTCGGAATTATCCAGATAGAACATAAAACAAAGGAGCCTTCTTGTTGGTAAGAAGACTCCTTTATTATTATTTAAAAGCCGTGTTTTGTCATGGCTTTTGCCAATTTTTTCGGGAGGGCATTGTGGTTTAGGAAAATATATGTGGTATTTAGCAGCATATAGTCGCGCGACATATACCAAATTCCTTGGTAGTTTCCACTTTTTCCCCAGGAGTTTTTTACCATATAGTAGGGCTTTCCGTTTTCATCGGTAGCTTTACCAAAAATTAGCATGACATGGTCATAGGTAAAGCGCCAGTCATCGAATTGCTCCTGACGCATTTGTTGTGTGGGTTTGACGTCTTCTGGCAGATATGCCAGTCCTGTGCGGGTAAAATCGCCGGAAACATCACCACCCCAGGCAACGGTATAACCAGCATCGAGGGCTTTGTCGAGAACTTCCATCAGTTGTTCGATAGGTATGTTGTAACTGGGTTTTAGTCGCCACTTGTATGGCGCTTCTAAGACAAACCATTTGTTAAATGGGTGATGTGTAAAACTTGTCAGGCTTACATAGTTGTTAAAGTCCAGTCCAAGACTTTCGGCAAAGGACTTTGGCGTGTATTGCTTGCCTTCAAATTCAAAAGTGTCTGGGGTGCGGCCTACGTACTTCTCTATAATTTGCATTACGCTGTCTTTCCAATGTGGCAAAGGCTTTTTTGCATCTTTTCTCACGATGCTTTTTACCGTTTGCTCCAACTCTGGGAAAAACACCTTGAAGTTTGCCAACGAATCTCCCGTCAGCGAACCCGGTGCGGGCATGGCATTTTCAGGGCAGATGCCGTGTTTTTGGATGACTTCCAACACATCGTCGCACGAACCGCCTTCCGAAATTTGGCTGTACCCATGCATTCTCACATAGTGTGTGGCACAATCCAAGTAGTCCTTGTTTACCACAAACATCTCGCACAAATCATACGTCTTACCCGTTTTGCGAAGAATTTCGCTTTCAAAAAATCCAAGCGTAGCGAAGTCCCAGCAAGTTCCGCTTTGATTCTGATTCTTTATGGGCGTTATCGGATTCTGTCGTACTACGTTAAATTGCTTTGGCTGCTGCGCCTGTGCTGAAATAGCCAAGATAACGGCAAGTATAATAGAAATTCTTCTCATTTCTAAAGACTTGTATGATTTACCTTAATACAAAAATTTACCAATCGTGCGTACGATAGCTTTATCGTAGTCATAGATATCGCTCCATAGTTCTATTTGTCCATTTTCAGGGTTAGGGTAGGCCGTATAATAGACTATATAGAGCGGTACTCGCGGTGAAATGTCGTGATAACTGATTAAACGCAAAGGACGTGGGTCATCCTTGTGGTTTTTCAGATATTCACGTCCGCGACTTGACTTTGGCGGAATATCCATTGAGAGGCGTATTTTTTCTAATACCCACTCGTCAGCATCGGGCAGGAGGAAACAAGCCAGTTCAAAGGGCTTTTGCACTCTTACGCAGCCATGCGAGAGGGTACGTCGCTCATAGTTGAAAGCACCACGGTTATTCGTGTCGTGCAGATAGACAGAAAAATTGTTTGGAAAGCGGAAAACGATTCTTCCTAACGAGTTTCCTGCACCGCCTCGTTGCGCTATCTTCAAAGTTCCCGAGCGCATTCGCTCACCACTTACATGAGCGGGATTAAGTGTGTCGCCCGAAGCCTTATCCACGATGAAATACCTATGACGTGCGAAGTAAGCAGAATCGCCTCCGTGATGTGACACATCGTCTTTGATGATATTCGTCGTAATTACCCATTCCGGATTGATTTGCATATAGGAAAGACTGCTGTTCAGCAAGGGCGTCTTCGTTTTCGTCGCACCACAGCATATTTTCATGTTCAGAACGCTGTCTTTCCCTACAGCCCATAATTGTTGTGCTGGAATATTAACTACTACCATGCGTTCGTTTTCCTCCGGCTGCTTGATTTGCCAGCGGCATCGCTCCATATTTATCGCTACCTTCTTCCTGAAATCCTGATCTGTCGATGTTTCAAAAGATTTCCTTAGGATCTCATAAGTCGGGTTCTTTGGAACAGATTCTTTAAGGTAAGATAATCGTTCGTTTGTGCCGACTTTCTTCAACGCCTCGGGATAACATGGTTCGGGAGTGCTGAAATCGAAAAGTCGTACGTAGGATTCTCCTTCTTTCTTCCTTTGCAGGTGGTTGAAAGTCTGCTCTGGGCGCATAAAACCGTGATGCATTCCTACTGTATATCGAACATATGCCTTCGTAAGTAGGTAGTCCAAATGCATCAGTACCTCATTGATGTCAAGATGTAGCGAGTCAAATTTCAGTTGGTGCACCACATCCAAATCTTCCGCGATTTGCGTGATAAAGAAAGCCGTGGTATCTAATCCGTTACGCGGCACTTCGCGACGAAGGTACGACAATACGGAGTCTGCATCAGAACTTACACCCATGCGGTCGGACCAAAGCAACATGGTATCCATGCTACCCTCAGTATTGTAGTGGCTCCACAATACTTTATCGCTTTTGTATTTCGAGGTGTCAGATTTCAGAAGTGTTTGTAGGCAACTCTTCTGGCGTTCTGCGTTTAGTGAATCTACAAAAACACCAAAGGCCGACATTTCCTCTTCGCTCTCCGAACCTTTGTCAAAGAAACACGAAGCCAGCAGGCAGCAAATCAACAATAGAAAGGTATTTCTCATCCTATTATTGTGGGCAAAGTCTTTGCGATGCCCGTTTTATAAAACATTAATTACTTACCCATAGGCAGAATCAAGTTCTTGCTGAATTTATCCTATTAACGGATTACCTTCTTACCATTGATGATATAGATTCCTTTCGGTAATTTACCATTGACGGATTTAACGTTTTCCATTTTCCTGCCCTGCAAGTCGAATACGGAGCCATTGTTGTTCTTACTTGATCTTTCATTAAGAGAGGAAGTGTCAATAGTCTTAATGCCGTCGGGATCGTTGGTGTAGTCCGTATGTGGACCGCTAAGTAGCAGGTCGGTGTCGTCGCCAAGTGAAGCAACGAGTGAATAGGTGCCGTTCTTGACACCATTAACAATGGTGCTGTTTGTTGTGAATGACATTTTGTTGCTTACCCAGATGAGTTCGCCTATATCATCGTAGATTTTGAAGCCTACTGCACCCTTACCGCTGACGATAATCTTCGTCCCGCTGGTTCTGAAAGTAAGCGTAGTCAGTTCATTCTTGCCAAAGTGGGTATAAGTTCCCAAATTTCCTTGGTTCTGCTGGGCATCATCGTCGGCATACTGCCTCTTTTTGGTCGCAAGGCTTGGATCGTATTTCAAACATTCGGCATCAGCATCGATAGTCGTCAATTCACCTGTATCATTGATGAACATCACGCCAGGAGCTTTCTTCTCGTAACTCTGCATCTTGGCTTTACACCATTTGAGGGCGTTCTCATCGACCTTATTGCCACGCATCGGCAGGCGTACCAAGTAGTTTGAATAGTCGCCAATACGGAAAGTGCCGCTCTCTGGGGCATCGGTGTCGCCTCCATCGGTTTTCACATCTTCGGCATAACCAAAGAATCCCCACATCTTGAAGAATTCATAGAGGTCGGTCTGCGAGGCTTCGCAGGCAGCGAGAGCCATACGCATATATTCGCTTGTCCAACTGCCATAAGTGCTGGCTTTTCCTTGCAGTTCGTTGATGGTGCGTGCTGCTGTCTGGCGAGCAATGGCATTAGCTCTGTTTTCTGTATCACTTGCTTTTTTGATACCGCCATCCATCGAACGTAGTTTTTCAATCCAACGGGCGAAGAATCCGTCGTCGCCTTTCAGATGGAAGTAAAGCCAGAGTTGGTACCAAAGCTTGTTGGTAAGCCACAGGCAATCGCTACGACGCGGATAGTCAATCCAGGCTCCGCCTTGGTTGAAGTAGTCGTAAGTAGCGTTTTGTGCTCTTCCACGGGTGGTACGATAGCCCCAAAGGTGGGTTACAATCTGGGCAAGACCGTTATTACTTATTTCGGTGGTTCCACTGAGGTTTATTGGACCTTGATGTCCGTGACCTTCCTCATGTTGGATGACCCATTGCTGACCGCCAGCCCCGCCGGTATAAAGAAGATTGTTATAATTCAGAGCGCCGTTGCCCCACATTCCGGGCATTGACACACGACCGCCGCTCCAGTTGGGATTTCCGGTCGAATTGTCGAACACGAGCATAATCGGACGATAATATCCGTCGTTGAAGCGCGATGTCATGAGTCTTTCTTCAGCTTCAAACACGAAGTCCCAGATTTTCAGAGCACCTTCCATGTTGTCTGTATTCTTCACACGGTCAAGATAACAGTTCATCATGTGATAATTTGAGCGCAGGTGCAGATAGGTGTCCTTAAACATGTTTTTCAGCAACCACTCCCAGTCACTTTCTGTATGACCTCTGCTCATGTCGAATGTACCGTTACACGTACCGCCGGCAACGTGTATCTTGATGTTGGGGAAGCTGGAAAGCAGTTTGTTAGCATTCTTGCAGTTATAGGTAATGAACAGTTCGCAGTCACTCGATGAGATGATAGCATTATAACCGCGCTTCAACGTGACTTGTGCACCCGAGAGGCTTACGCCGGATACCAGTTCTGCATAAAGCTGTCCGTCGGAGTTGGCAACATTTTGGTCCACAAGGAGAAATACGAGTTCGCCCGACTTCAGTTTGATGCCAGTAGATTGCGTAAGGTGTCCGAAAGGACCAATACCAAGCTTGTTTGCCCAGACGCCGGGGTCGGAATAGATTTCGTATTCGTGGATGCGGAAATCTTTCTCGTAGCGATTCCAAGTTTCGTCATCGTTCCACTTGTCATTCTTCACGCGAACGGCTTCTTCGCGCAGGTTGGCAGGCAGTTCGCTCATTGCCGTGCGAAGTTCGTCGTCACTCATCGAGGCATAATTGCTCTTCAATTGCGTGCAGGCATAGTCGTCAAAGAAAGTCGTCAGTTGATCTGTGTAGTTGGTAGAGATAGACTTCTGCAGCTCATCGATAGCATTGAAATCTATGGTACTTTCATCCACCATGTCCAACAGCCATTTCGAAGCGTCGGCATTGGCTGTCCACGCCACAACGTTGTTGCTCTGGTGGGGAGCCGAATGCAGGGCTGTGTAGGAAGACGTGCTGTTTTGTGTTGAGAACCAGAACAGTGTCTTTTCGTCCGAAGTCGATGTTCCGCTGTAGAAAGTCGCACCCGAAGTACCCGTTTTCCACTGCGCACTGGTACCAGGATTGCTCGTAATGAACTTGCCCGTGAGCAGGTTTTTGAACGTGTAGCCATTGCTTTTGGCCGTCAATAGCCAACATTGACTGTAGTTTTTCTTATCGCTTTGCGTGGTTACCACACCGCCGCCATTGTCAGTCATTGCCATACTTTGGTTTGTGTAACTTACTAAACGATAATATTTACCGCTCGTGATGCTGGTGACGTATTTAGGAAGTTCTGTGTCTGCATCGGCAATACACCAACGCGAGTTGTTTCCCTGCGACTTGTCGGTATATACATACGAGCCGGCACCGGCACCTTCGCTCGGAGCGAGATAGCCTTTGCTCGACTTGAGATAGACGTAGTCGTCGCCGGCATCGACAAGCGTCCAAACGGTACCACCCGTATTCGACGTGTTCCAACCAGCCATTTTCCCATTAGTCGAAAGGCTCAGCGTCTTGTCGGTGCCTTTCTTGGTAAACACATAGCCGGTGCCGCTTTTTGTGATGGTGAACAGCGAGCCCGCGCCTTCTATTGTCGTGGCATTCACTACGTTGGTCTCTTCGTAACTGTCATGCAAGACGAGATACTTTCCCGTTGTCACATGTTTCAGCATGTAGTCCTTATCAGTACTGAAGTCCCACTGTGCTTGCGCAGCAACTGCTAACAGCAGGGCGCAAGTAAAAATAATCGATTTTTTGAACATGGTTACTTTATCTATTGGTTATATATTTCTATATTGCTTGTCCTTCAGCGCGTTGTGTGTTTTGTACGTCTGCTGAGGGAACTTCTGTGGGTATGATGTGCAAAGATATAAATAAATTGTGATAAGACAAAGAAACATCAATTAAATCAAATAGATAACAACCCTAACTAAAAATTATTATGAACTGCGTCAATATATTTTAGGGATGTTCTGAAAATTAGTTTATAATTATAGGGAAGTCTTGTTTGGTCTGTATGCTTTTTCATTCTTTTTGGCACTTTTGTCTTTAATTCCTTGAACCATAGAAGACTATGCTTCTGCGAAACTAAAAACAAAATCACTCAAAAATCTTTGAATTCTTCGCGCACACTCTGTTTGTTGTCTGCCCCGTAGGGTGAAGCTCTGCGGGTTGCAGGAACAAACGTATAGAGAGTGTAAGCAAATCAAAACAGCCTAATTTTTAGAACAACCCTTTACAAATAAGATTTAGAGTAGTCAAACTAAATCGTTAAACTGCAATGGCAGATAATAGGAATAAAGTCAATTAAAGGTTTTCTCTTCGCGTTGAGAAAATATTCTCATCGCGAAGAGAAAACTTTCTCAACGCGATGAGAAAAGATTCTCACGGCGAAGAGAATATAAAATGTGCGTGGGAATTATGGGAAAGAATGTGAATGAATGAGAGTGACTGCACGTATTTTTTAGTTGCTTCTGCAAAATGAATTATATCTTTGAGATACTTATTCCAAGCTACGTTCTTTGTATTTCTTTATACCGCTTCTCATTCTGTTTCGCCTCGAGAAGTATCGTGATAAAAGTACTTTATGGTGTGGTGTGCCTGTTTCTTTCCGATGCTTCGTAGAATGTAGAAACCGGCGGGGAGGTGAGAGATGTCAAGTCGGCGGGAGTAGGGCTTTTGCAGCAGCTTTTTTCCTGTCAAGTCGGTAACAATCAGCGTATGTGCGGCGAGAGAGGGAATATCGATGATATTTTTCTCGTGATTTATGACATCGTGCGTGTTTCCTTCGCAGGGAAGTATGCAAGGTTCGCTTTCTTGTCCGAAAGCATCGACGGCTGTAACGGCAAGTGTGTGTCGCAAAGTTTGATGTAGGGCTGGGGCGAAGGTATATTCTGTCTTTTGCAGGTTTTGTGCTACGATGCGGATAGTGCTGTCGCAAAAAACCGTATCGTTGAGCATATATATATTATAATGGTGTATGTCTGTCGCTTTTTCCCATTTCAGAACTGCCTTTGTTCCTACATCTGTCCTGATAGCCTTGGGCTTTTGCGGTTTTACTCCGTCGTGACTGATGGCAGGAGGGAGAGCCGGTTTAACAAAGTGGTAGTTTTTGAGGTAATCGTAGAGCCCTTTATGGTTTTCGCGCAAGAACTGTTCACGATACAAGGCTATTCCACCAGTTTGACATTGACGGACGAAGGTAAGTTGGTCGCTAATGGTACGCAAAGGCCAGTTTTTCTCGTTTTTGCTCAGGAAATAGATACCAAGTCCGGGAGCCACAACTTTGTCTCCGGCCTTTTTCTTCCAATCGGGCACAAAGGGGTAGAAATGCTTGCCAGTGAAATACATCATAGGGAAGATTAAGTCCATCCATCCCTTGTTCATCCATTTTATCACGTCCTGATTCACGGCATCGCGGGCATTCCATCCGCGAGAACTGAAGCGTGGCAAATCAGCGTACTTTCCTACGGGCGAACAACTCATCTTTATCCAGGGCTTTACGCTTTTCACGCTTTTACATACGGCTTCTACACAACGATCTACGTTTTGCGTGCGCCATTGTTTGAGCGAAAGTCCATTACCATACTTCTTATATGTCTTTGCATCGGAGAATTTGATGCCGGCTTCGGGATAGCGAATGTAATCGAGCGAGATGCCATCGATATCGTAACGACTTGCAATTTCTGCGCAGAGCCGAGCCAGATAATCTGCCGTTCCCGGAACACCAGGGTCCATCAACCATTGCTCATTTGAGGGCTGGCACAAATCAGGTCGGAGGCGCGGCAAAGTTTTGTTGCCCAATTCTTTGACAACCGTGTTTTTACAGATAGGAAATGCCACAACCCAGGCGTGAAGTTCCATATTACGACGATGACATTCGTCAATAGCAAATTTCAGAGGGTCGTATCCCGGGTTTTGTCCTGCCTTCCCCGTAAGACAAGGGTCGAATGGTTCTATGGAAGAAGGATAAATGACGGTTCCGCGTATGCGAGTCTGGAATATTACCGTATTAATGCCACACGCCTGCAACTTGTCGAGAATTTGCCGTAATTCCTCTTTCTGTTGCTCCATACTTGCCGTAGATTTGCTCTTGATACGCGGCCAATCCAAGCCGGAAAGCGTAGTGAGCCACACGGCTCTCACTTCGCGCTGCACACCAGGAGCACAAGGTGCCGAAGCCGTGATGTAGTCTATCGGCGTATTCTGTGAAAAGACAGACAATAAAGGCAAGCAAAAGGAGAGAATAATCAGAATCCGGCGCATATCTAATGGGGAATGTGGTATATGTTTAGAAAGCCTTGACTATGGCAATAATACTGAGCACAAGGAAATTGAGAAGAACGGCTCCAATAATTTCTAATGGGTAACTTTTTCTAAAAGTTACTTCCACAGAATCTAAATCCCTTTGATAGTATTCCTTTTCGCGGAAGAACAGATAGACTTTGTAGGTAATCCAACCAAGAACAACGCCGTAAACAGTACCGGCAAGCAGATCTCCTACATAGTGTACGCCTAAGTATAATCTTGAAACGCACAATAATGTGGCCCAAAGGAATAATGTGATGGTAAGACTGCGTTTGCGGAAAAGAAGTGCTAGCAAAGTGACGATACTGAACGAATTGCTGGCATGACTTGAGAAGAATCCGTAGTCGCCTCCCGTATAATTGTTTACAAAATGGAGCAAAGGAATGAGATGTTCGTTGTGCGATGGTCTGGGACGTGCAAAAAACGGTCTTGCGTAGTGTGCTGGAATATTGTCTGCCAACATCAGCATGACACCAAAGCACAAAACGAAAAGAATGATGTCTTTCGGTTTGCGAATGCGCCACATCAAACTGATAATGACTACGACAGCCGTAAATATCCACGTCTGCGGCTTTGAAACCAACCACCAAAACTGATCGGCAAACGCACCTCCATCGTGATTGATGAGGAGTAATAAAGATTCTTCAAGGGATTGTATCTCGTTCATATTGTGCAAAATTAGGAAAAACGAATATACAGGACAAGTTTTTTGTTATTAAAAGTTAAGTTTTGCACTTCTCTGCTTAAAAAAGGAAGCTATATAAAACTTAATTATCTCGTTTTTAGTAAATTCGCGCAGAAAAAAAATAAGATGTTGTATATGAAAAGATTTTTATACGTTTTTATCCTGATGGTTTCCTATGTTTCATCAGTTATGGCCCAAGGCAGTTTGCGTGGTGCCGTTTATGATGAAATGAGTAAGGAACCACTTGCTTATTCCACCGTTGTTCTGATGCAGAGCGACAAGGCTGTGAAAACTGTTGTTACAGATAAGAAAGGTTCGTTCAAACTTACCGGAATCCCCTACGGCAAATACAAAATGCTTGTAGGATTAGTAGGTTATAAGAAGCAATCGGAAACGATTACCTTGTCTGAAAAACACAAGGCTATCCGTATTGATTCCGTTTTGCTTGCTCCTACCAGTCTGGAAGAAGCAGTTATCGTTGGCCAGCGCACCAATGTTAAGTTGGAAGTCGATAGAAAACTTTTCGATGTCGATCAGCAAATTGCAGCAACGGGAGGTTCGGCCAGCGATGTGCTCGAAATCATTCCTTCTGTAGAGGTGGATCAGGACGGAAACGTATCTCTGCGTGGCAATAGCGGTGTGGAAATATGGATTAACGGAAAAGCCAGCGGATTGAACTCCGACAACCGTGCAGAAATCCTACAGCAGATTCCCGCAGAGAGCATTGACAGAATAGAGGTCATAGATAATCCCTCGGCTAAGTTCAGTGCTGAAGGAAGTGCCGGCATTATCAATATTATTCTGAAGAAAAATCGCAAAGCAGGCTATTATGGTTCGCTTCAAGTGGGAGGAAATACCAACGGAGGCGCCAATACCAGCGGAAATATCAATTACAGCAGTAGTAAACTCGAAACCTATCTGAATATTGGCTATCGTCATCGTCAGAATAAGAAAGGCGGTTCGTGGAGTCGTCAGACTTTCTTGCAGACAGACGAATATCAAAATTACGATAACAGTCGCCATACTCGCGGAAACAACCTTTTTGCACGAGCAGGTCTGACATATCATCTGACGGATAAGGATGATGTGACATTAGGTGGCTCTTTGATGAAGGGAGGTCATAACAATTCAGATTTTGCCCTTTATCATTATGGTACAAATGCTGTAGGAACAGACAGTCGTCGCATGACACGTGTCAATACGAGCGACGATGATATGAATATGTATCACTTTGAGTTCGGATACCGCCACAAGTTTTCTGATACCCACTTCCTGGATTTCAACGGAGAGTACAACCGCTGGATGATGGACAATGAAAATTATTACCAAGACAGTACCGAATATTTTATGCCGTCTTCTCCGATAGGTTACTCCTTCCAAAGCCGTCCCACTCGCATTAGGAATCGCTCGTGGGAGTTCAAATTAGATTACGAAAACCAGATTACGGAAATTTTCAGGCTTCAGGCTGGATATAATGCCCGTCTCAGCCATGAGAACACGCCGCAGGAATCTTTTATTGACGCTACTTCGTGGACTGGAACGACACTCGTGGAAGACAAGTTGTACTTTAACCGATTTATATACAGCCAGGATGTTCACGCGTTCTATGCTACCGGTTCTTTGAAGTTCGGAAATTTCGGGGTAATGGGAGGCCTTCGCGGAGAATACTGGAAAGTCAATACGGAGAGCTATGATTACAATCAGGAGCACAACCCTGCTTTGCGTTTGCCCGCTTTCAAGAAAGACTTCTTTGAACTTTTCCCCAGTTTGTTCCTTTCCTATCAGATTTCGTCCACACAACAGATACAGTTGAACTACACCCGTCGTTTGCGCAGGCCTTGGGGTGGACAGTTGAACAGCTTTAAGAATACGCGCGACGCTTCTATCGTGGAATACGGTAACCCTGAATTGACACCGGAGTTTACTAATTCTTTTACGCTCAACTATTTGAAGAATTGGGAGCTTCATACACTCTCAGTTTCAGCCTACTATCGTCCGACGACCGACGTGATGCAACGCATACAGTACAGGAACATAACGGACGGCATGATGTATCAGACATCGAAGAACCTTACAAAGAGTACAAGTACGGGTTTGGAAGTGATATTGAAGGACAAACTCTTCAAATGCTTTGACTTGACAACAACGGCTAACTTCTATTATTACAGCCTTGACGGATTCAATTATGTAATAGACGGCCAGACCGTAACGGGCGAGAGCGATCATAACTTCACATGGACTTTGCGCATGATGGGTAGCCTCACGCTTCCGGCAGACATGGTCTTGCAGATTACAGGCGACTACCGCTCTCGGCAAGTCGTTTCACAGGGTTACAGAAAGGCCAACTATAATATAGACCTTGGCTTGCGTAAGAATTTCCTGCACCGCACATTTGCTATCTCCCTCAACTGCCGCGACTTGTTGAACAGCCGCAGTTGGGAAACCGTTACGAATAGTCCGCAGTTTACGCGCCATCAGAAGAACTGGCGCATGGGACGTATGCTGAACCTTACCTTTACATGGAACTTCGGTAATATGAAACAGAAACCGCAACGCAACAAACGTCAGCAGGACGATATGAATGAGAACATGGAAAGCGGTAGCGGTTATGGCGACATGATGGAATAAACTAATCATAGAATTATAATTATAGTAATGAAAAAAACATTTGTTGGAGTAGCAATTTTTGCTACATTGTTTTTTTCGGCTTGTAACACGAATACAGCCGATGTGTTATCTGGTGTAAATACTGTTTTGATGGGCGCTGGCTCACAGGGAACGACCTCGCAGACAACTACGTCTAAGACTTCGGGAACGACATCTACGAGTGGTATCCTTTCTTCCGCTATCGGTTCTATTCTGGGCGATGTGCTCGGAGCTTCCAATATGACGGAGAAAGATTTGTACGGCACCTGGAAATATAAAGGAAGCGACTGCGTGTTTGAGTCGCAGAATCTCTTGATGAAAGCCGGTGGCGAAGTGGCTGCTGCCGAATTAGAGAGCAAGGTGAACGGTTATTTAACGAAGGCAGGCTTTAATGCTCAGAAATGCCAGTTTACTTTCAACGAGGACAAGACTTTCAGTGGCGTGTTCATGGGTAAAAAATTGAGCGGAACGTATGCCTATGATGCTACTAACAAGCAAGTGAAACTTTCCATGCTTGGCGGTCTCTTTACCTCCTCTCCATACGTTGTCAGAAGCCTGAACGGAAATATCAGCCTCCTTTTCGAGAGCGATAAACTCCTGAAATTGGCATCTACCCTCGGTACTCTTTCAGGTAACGACACGTTGAAAACTCTTAGTACGCTTCTTAGCAATTATGATGGCCTGCGCGTAGGTCTTGAAATGGGAAAATAATCATTTCCTAAAGCAGTAATTAATAATTTGTAGTATCAATGGCCACAGGCATTCGTTTTGCTTGTGGTCTTTTTCTTATATCTCTTTTGAGAAGTCTGTTATCTTCTTAGAGATGTCCCTTGTCTTTTTGAAGATGTGCCTTTTCTCCCGCGAGAAGTCCCTTATCTTTTTGGAGATGTGCCACATCTTTTTGAAGATAAAGCACGGTATTTTCTTTTCATCAGGAAATGGGATGCTTTGGTGCTTTTCTTGGTAGAATTTGTTCGGGTTAATACTTTTTCCTTTGGACAAGTTTTGATAAATATACGGACTTCCAAATCGTTTTTCCTACATATTTTTCCTAAAAAGTGAAAAAAGAGGGATTTTGTGCTTTGTTGCATACAAATAATGTATAACTTTGTATGCAAATAATATTGTGAACAGATAATAGTAGGATATGGACGACAAGATATATATCAGTCTCAGATTTTTAGGCCTTACAAAAAGTGTTTCGAGCAAGGAGGGCTATATCGTACTCCTGCGCGAGACAGAGGGAAAGCGTTGTGTACCGATTTTAGTCAATAAGAATCAGTTTGAGACTATCAGTAATGTGATGACTCACGGCGATGCCATGGAGGGATTGTACCAATTGGTATCGTTGCACTTTGGCGTTGATATTGAAAGTATCGTTATTAAAGGCGGAAACGCCGGGATTTATACCGCCTCTATTACTATGACGCAGAATGGCGTCAGCAAAACTGTAGATACCGACATCATGCTCGGTTTTGTGGCTGCTCTGAAAACGGGATGCCCTATGCTGATGGAGCAGCAGGTTTTTGATAAATATATTGGCAAGGAAATCCGCCCGGATGTGGTAGCTTTTCCAGTTTTCTCGCTAACAGACAAAATGCTTGAAGAAGCTCTTGAATCGGCTGTCAAGGAAGAACGCTTTGAACTGGCAGGTGCATTGCGAGATGAGTTAAAGCGTCGCAAAACTCTCGTTGAACAGCAACTTGATGAGCCGCAAGAAATAGACGGTACGGAGGCTTTATAGGGTTGTTCTAATAATTAGGCTGTTTTGATTATTCAAAGATTTTTGAGTGATTTTGTTTTTAATTTTGCAGAAGCATAGCAAGCTATGGTTCAAGGAATTAAAGACGAAAGCGCCAAAAAGATTGAAAAATCATACAGACCATAAAAGAACTTCCCAATATTTTAAACTAATTCTTAGAACAACCCTATAAATGGTTGTGTGACATATAATTGTTTTCCCAGATGAAAGAAGTGAGATTGTTCTATGCTCCGGATATTCCCCGCGTGCTTGATTTACCCGAAGAAGAAGCCAAGCATATTCTGCGCGTCCTGCGTTATGAGGTAGGCGATGAATTATGGATTACAGACGGGCAGGGTAGGGCATTCCGCTGTGCCATTGCTGCGGCATCGGCCAAAAGATGTTCGGTAAAGGTTCTTTCTGAAGAGAGCGTGCAACCCACGTGGCATAAAGGCATCCACTTGGCTATTGCTCCTACTAAAAATATGGACCGCATGGAGTGGATGGTAGAGAAAGCCGTTGAAATGGGCGTAGATAGCATTACTTTTTTGGAATGTAGGAACTCCGAGCGCAGAAACGTCAAGACAGAACGTTTAATAAAGGTCGCAATTTCTGCGATGAAGCAAAGTCACAAGGCTGTTCTGCCTGTAATAAACGAAATGGTGCCCTTTGCCAAATTCGTAGAGCGTTGTCAGATCGAACAGAAGTTTATTGCACATTGTTATAACGAAGCTGATCTTACAGATGAGGTACAAAAACGTAAAGAAGCCGAAACTGCCTTCTATGCTCTTACGGGTAATGAAAAGCCCTTCCTGTTTAATTGTATTGATGCCCATGCTGAGACCATAGTTTGTATAGGCCCTGAGGGAGATTTCAGTCTTGACGAAGTGCGCATGGCCGAAAAATCAGGATTCAAGCCTGTCAGCCTCGGTAATAACCGCTTGCGTACAGAAACTGCCGGACTTTCGGCCGTGGAAATGATGTATATCAAAAAAGCCGTCCTTTAGTTTTTGACTATTCAGCCTTCATACTATGAATACCATAACCTTTGATCGCGTGATGCCGCAGATTTTCAAAAACGAACCCGACTTCAAGAGCGAAGTGTGGGGGAATACCATCGTTTTCGAGAAGGGACGAAAATATTTAATAGAGGCGCAGTCGGGGAAAGGGAAGACGACACTTTGTAGCTATATTCTTGGACACAGAAAAGACTATGAAGGCGAAATTTTGTTTGACGGCAAAAACATCCGTAGCCTTAAAGAAAAAGAATGGACGGCTTTGCGTCGAAATTCTATCTCACTTCTTTTTCAAGAACTCCGACTCTTCCCAGAACTCACGGCTTCGGAGAATGTTTTCATCAAGAATACGCTCACCAATCACGTCACTACTGAAGAAATAAAGCGAATGTTCGACGAGTTGCACATAGCCGGCAAATGGGATGTACCCGTTAGCAAACTAAGTTTCGGACAGCAGCAACGTTTGGCCTTGATACGTGCGCTGGTTACGCCTTTCGATTTCCTGATTGTGGATGAACCCATCAGTCATCTTGACACGGAGAATGCAGAAATCATGGCTGCTATGATAGAGCGCGAAGTTAAGAGGCAGCAGGCAGGACTGATTGTTACTAGCATCGGACAACGCCTGCCGTTGGAATACGATATAATATATAAAGGACTATAAATATACTATAAGTTCATGCAAGAACTCATCAATCTCTTTGAACAGACCTATCACGTGGCACCTGCCCGTACGAAGCAGATAGCAAAAGCGGGAAGTAACCGAGTTTATGTCCGCCTTTGGCTAAACGACGATGAAACCGTAGTAGGTGTTATTGGACAATCCCAGGCAGAAAACGAATGTTTCGTATATCTGAGTAGGCATTTCGAGGAAAAGAAACTGCCTGTGCCACATATCATTGCCGTGAGCGAAGACGGTATGCGTTATCTGCAAACCGACTTGGGAGGATTGGCACTTTATGATGCTCTGAAGCCCTCGCGCGAAAATAATTTCAATTATACTGATAAAGATGTGGCGCTACTCGAAAAGACGGTGCGACTACTCCCGCATTTCCAGGTGGAAGGTAATACAGGACTGGAATATACGCATTGCCTGCATCCAGAACCTTTCGACAAGATGACCGTCTTTTTCGACTTGAACTACTTTAAGTATTGTTTTCTCAAACCTCTTGATCATCACTTCGACGAACGCCGATTAGAGCGCGACTTTGAGCGTCTGGCTGCCGATATCATGGAAAATCAGCAGGTAGGTTTCCTCTATCGCGACTTCCAAGCCCGCAACGTAATGCTCCTAAATGAATCAGAGCCCTATTTTATAGATTTTCAGGGGGGATTTCAGGGGCCATTGCAGTATGATCTCGTTTCTTTCCTTTGGCAGGCTTCGTCTAAGTTCTCGAATGATTTGCGAAATCACCTCATCAATTGCTATTTGGACGAACTTCGCAAATTGCAGGATGTAGATACTGAGAAATTCATGCAGCAAATTGACTGCTTTATCCTCTTCCGTTCTTTGCAGGTGCTTGGAGCTTACGGTTTGCGCGGATTCTTCGAGCGTAAGCAGTATTTCCTCAACAGCATTCCCTTTGCTTTGAGAAATATCAAGCAACTCTACAGCCGCAATCCCGTCATGGCTGAGAAATATGCCTATCTTGCTGAGATAGTTGACGAGGTTATCAATCTTCCGCAATGCAGGAGTGGATTGAATGAAGGAGCTGTTTTGCAACCCTCGGTATCTAAGTATGAGAATCAGGGCGAACTGCTCATCACGGTTCAGAGTTTCAGTTATAAGAAGGGCATTCCCGAAGATCCCAGCGGAAATGGCGGAGGATATGTCTTCGATTGTCGTAGCACGCACAATCCTGGCAGATACGATATATACAAAGACAAGACAGGACTGGACAAAGAGGTGATAGACTTCCTTGAAAAAGACGGAGAGATACTGACATTCCTCAGTCATATCCGTCCTCTGTGCGAACATCACGCCGAGAGATTCATCAAACGCGGATTTACTCATCTTTTGATATGCTTTGGCTGTACAGGCGGCAGACATCGCAGCGTCTATTCGGCACAACATATTGCAGAGCACCTGCATGAGAAATACCATGTCCGTGTCCACATCATACATCGCGAACAAGGAATAGACAGAATGTTGGAATAAGATAGTTAATTATCGTTGTTTTTTTTGATTACTATCATCTTTTATATTAAATTTGCAGCGTTAATCTTATTTTGAACGACACTTGAAAACCTTTTAACCCTAATCTTTTTTATTTTTTTATTAAAAACATGAAAACACAAGAAATCCTGGCTGCTTTGGAAGCCAAACATCCAGGTGAGAAAGAGTATTTGCAGGCAGTACGCGAAGTACTTCTGTCAATTGAGGATGTTTACAATGAACACCCCGAGTTTGAAAAGGTAAAACTCATCGAACGCCTTGTAGAGCCCGATCGTATCATCACTTTCCGCGTACCTTGGGTAGATGATGCCGGTAACGTGCAGGTAAACCTCGGTTATCGCGTTCAATTCAACAACGCTATTGGCCCGTATAAAGGCGGTGTACGTTTCCATCCCTCTGTAAACCTTAGCATTCTTAAGTTCCTTGGTTTTGAGCAGACCTTTAAGAACGCTTTGACTACACTTCCGATGGGAGGAGCCAAAGGTGGTAGCGATTTCTCTCCACGTGGTCGTAGCGAGGCCGAGATTATGCGCTTCTGTCAGGCATTTATGCTCGAGCTCTGGCGTCATGTCGGTCCAGATGAGGACGTTCCCGCAGGCGATATCGGCGTTGGCGGCAGAGAAGTCGGCTTTATGTACGGTATGTATAAGAAGTTGATGCACCAACATACCGGCACTTTCACAGGTAAAGGCATGGAATTTGGCGGAAGTATCCTCCGTCCCGAAGCAACTGGCTTTGGCGCACTCTACTTTGTGGAGCAAATGTTAGCAGACTACAACGAGAAACTCGAAGGTAAGACAGTTTCTATCAGTGGTTTCGGAAATGTGGCATGGGGTGCTGCATTGAAAGCAACAGAACTTGGAGCAAAAGTGGTAACCCTGAGCGGTCCCGACGGATATGTATATGACCCGATAGGCGTGAGCGGAGAAAAGATAGAATATATGCTCGACCTCCGTCTCTCAGGCGAGGACATCGTGGCTCCTTACGCCAAGAAATATCCTGAAGCAACCTTCTTCCCCGGAAAGAAGCCTTGGGAACAGAAAGTGGACATTGCCCTGCCGTGTGCAACGCAGAACGAACTCAATCTCGAGGACGCCAAAAAACTGGTGGCCAACGGCGTGAAATTTGTGGCCGAAGTCAGCAATATGGGCTGCACAGCTGAAGCCGTAGATTTCTTCATCGAAACACTTACTCCGTTTGCTCCCGGAAAGGCCGTGAACAGCGGCGGTGTAGCAACCAGCGGTTTGGAAATGACACAGAACGCCATGCATATTTCATGGACTGCCGAAGAAGTAGATCAACGCCTGCATCAGATTATGCACGACGTTCACGACCAGTGCCTGAAGTATGGACGTACAGACAACTATATCAATTACGTTCGTGGCGCTAACATCGCAGGTTTCATGAAGGTCGCTCGTGCAATGATAGGACAAGGCATCATTTGATGCAATCCTTTAGTACTACTGTCGGCAAGAACGATAATTCTTTCCGATAAGTATATATAATTATTGGTGTCCGTTGAAAGTTTTATTATGTAATTCTTTTTAGCGGACACTAATAGTTTTCAGAATACGAATTATATGTAGATGTATAAGTAATAAAAGTTTTTTATGCGAATAATAATCTTACTCTTTACGTTTTTACTATCCATTGTTCAGATATGTGCAAATGATTATGACTTTATGATTGGTGGCCTGTATTACTATATTACTTCTGATTCTGAGTCACCTAATGAAGTAGGAGTCGTTGCCGGTGATGAAGAGTACGCAGGAGATATTGAGATTCCTAGCCAAGTAACCTATAATGGAGCCAATTATGCTGTGACAAGCATTAGAAATAATTCTTTTTCTGGCTGTTCCAGTCTAACAAGCGTTGAAATTCCAAACTCTGTGACATTCATTGGTTCTTTTGCATTCTTTACTTATATAATAAAGGAACTTTACGGCGCCGATGATGTATCGTCGCCACATTCTTCTCGGTTCCATAATCAGTCGGTGGAGCCATTCCA
>CAMVJO010000003.1 GCA_947167835.1 uncultured Prevotellaceae bacterium | reverse complement strand
ATTAAAAACAAAATCACTCAAAAATCTTTGAATTCTTCGCGCACACTCTGTTTGTTATCTGCCCCGTAGGGTGAAGTTCTGCGGGTTGCAGGAACAAACGTATAGAGAGTGTAAGCAACTCAAAACAGCCTAATTTTTAGAACAACCCTTAATAAAGCGGGGAGGTCTGAGTAATGATTCAGCAGGAAACAATCACTATCCTGCGCATTGAAAAATTCTTTGTTTAGCTTACGGAAGATTGCACTTATACTGCGATTCCCTGCACGAACCTAATCAATTTCAAAACTGATTTGCAGTCCGTCGTATGCCGCAAAATAGCCATTAGGCAGCATCTTCTGAATTTCGCTGTGGAAGCCTGCTTCGTGACAGAAGTGAGTAAGCCAGGCGCGACGGACATTCAGGGATTTTGCAAAGGCAACGGCTTCGGAAATGCTTTGGTGCGTGGGATGTTGTGTCACTCTAAGTCCGTTTACCACCAAGGTTTTTACGCCTTGCAAGAGATTCTTTTCCTGTTCTCCGATGCTTTTCATATCGGTGACGTAGGCAAAAGTACCAATGCGGTAGGCTGTAATAGGCAATCGGCCGTGCATCACTTCTATAGGCATGATGTCAAGATTTCCCACCCTGAAACTTTGGCCGGAGTACACGCGATGCATGGCAAAGTCGGGCACACCACCGCCTATCTGGAGCGACTTACCGAAACAATAGGGCATACGTTGTTCTAAGTGCGTAGCACAAATATCATTGGTATAGATATCCGTTGTTCCAAGCAGGTTATACGGGCGCAGGTCATCCAAACCGCCCACATGGTCGTAGTGCTCGTGAGTGAGCAGCACAGCTGTGAAGCGTTTGAAGGGGAAAGGCATGATTTGAGCACGGAAATCGGGACCGCAGTCTATCAGAATCTTTACGTCGTCGGCATCTTCCAACAAGACGGAGCACCTAAGCCGATTGTCGTGCGGGTCTGCTGAATGGCAGACGGGACAAGGACAACCGATAACGGGGATTCCTGTGCTGGTACCGGTACCTAAAAAAGTGAGTCGCATAATCTTTCAAAAAAAACGCAAGGGTTTCCACATTTTACAGGATATTCACTTCCGAACTAATGGCGATACCGAACGTTTGGAGCACGCTCTGCTGTATGGCCTGGCTCAATTCGCTGATTTCGCGGCCTGTGGCTTCGCCGTAATTGACGAGAATGAGTGCTTGCTTCTCGTAAACTCCGGCGTTCCCTACCCTACGGCCTTTCCAACCGCACTTCTCGATGAGCCAGCCCGCAGGAATTTTCACGCCATCGGTAGTTTCAAAGAAAGGCATGTCGGGATATTCTTTTTGCAGGGACTTGAATTTGGCAACATCAACGATGGGATTCATAAAGAACGAGCCGCCATTTCCCAGAACGTGGTAATCGGGCAATTTGGCGTTACGAATGTCTGTTACTACGCGACGAATATCAGATGCCGTGATACTTTCTGCCGAAAATCCCTGACGCACGACTTCGTTTTGCAGGGCTCTGTACTGCAACTGCGGAACAAACGTTTTTTTCAGGCGGAACTGCACATGATGCACCACATATCTCGCGGGATACTCCTTGAAAATGCTGTGGCGGTAGGCATATCTGCAATCGTCGTGACGGAATATTTCGTATTTCCCTGCCTGACAGTCATAGACTTCTACGGCCTGGATAATCTGTTCTGCCTCAACGCCATAAGCACCTATGTTCTGCACAGCCGAAGCCCCTACTTCTCCGGGAATGGCGCTGAGGTTTTCGGCTCCATAAAGGCCTTTTTCGAGCGCCCAGGCTATGAAATCGTCGAAGATGACGCCGCTGCCCACGCGTACCGTGGCTTCCTCGGCGGTTTCCTCGATTATCTCGAAAGACTTCACAGCACTATGCAATATAGTTCCCTGGAAATCACGGGTGAAGAGCAGATTACTGCCGCCGCCCACGTGCAGGATTATTTCTCCCTCGGGCAACTTATTCAGGAAGTCCACACATTCCTCAATACTCTCATATTCTGCAAAGCATTTGCAGGAGACGTTGATGCCGAATGTGTTGTGATTTTTCAGGTTATAGTCGTTAAAAATCTTCATGTCGCTATTGATTATTCTGTTCATAGAGCAACCATTTGCCACCCTTGTTCTTGAAACGCAAAACCACGTTCATACCGCCATCGCCTGGCGCAATCATACGGATAATGCGCTGATTGCCTTGCAAACGTGCGTTGCCATAAACGATATTCGTGAGCCATTCCTTGGAAAGTTCGGGACGAAATTCCGGCCATTGGATAGCATCAAGCGTACCGCTGAGTTCTTCGTCGGTATCGAAGTCGTATGACGTAAAAAAGAAGGGATTGGCGATATGTGCAAACTGATATCTGTCGTTGGAAACGAAGGACTGATAGAAATCCAGGAAATCGGCATTATCCGTTTCCTTCCACGAACGCTCATCTACGGAAGTCAGTACCCAACGAGCCTCTAAAATCTCAAAACGATAGTTGCGCACATTACCCTCTCGGAGGTTGAAAACCTGATATGTCACCACCTTGGAAACCGTGTCGATCTCCTGTTCCTGTTCAAAGGACTTGGCATCGTAGATCAGGGTGTAATAATCATTATTCGAGTATAAAGCGTCATACTGCCAGTCCTTTTTCTCAATAAGTCTGGTCTCCTGCTGCGCCGTCCACTGCAGCGGGAACTTGATGCGATGCAACTGCACGTTTTTGTTGTGAACAAACTCGTCGAAGAAGTCGGAAAAAATTTCCGTAGCGAAGTGGCCGCCGATTATCGGGCTCAGCGAATCCAAAGTCTCCGAGAGCGTGTCTGTTACCAAGGAATCTGTTGCCTCGATATCTGCATTCTCCGTTTTGTTCCGGCATCCTGACAGAACAAGAACGGAACCTGAACATAGAATAAGCAGCAAATAAAACAAATGTTTCATCTTCAATTGGAATTAAACATGCAAAAATATATAAAAAAGGCGTTATAGAACAATTCTTTGCGAATAAAAAACGAGTTAGTACGCTGCAATTTCTAAAAAGCACGGATTTATGCGAAAACAACGCAGGGAAAAGCCACTTTTCCCTTAGGATTTCCCAAGGGTTGTTCTAATAATTAGGCTGTTTTGATTATTCAAAGATTTTTGAGTGATTTTGTTTTTAATTTTGCAGAAGCATAGCAAGCTATGGTTCAAGGAATTAAAGACGAAAGCGCCAAAAAGATTGAAAAATCATACAGACCATAAAAGAACTTCCCAATATTTTAAACTAATTCTTAGAACAACCCCCAAATAATTCGCACCTTTTTTGAATAAGCCACAGGACATCTCTCAAAACACCCCTGATTTGCATTTACAGAAGCCCGTTTTTCGTTCTTTCCCCAGGCTTATTCGTTTTAATCTCACGAAGTTAATAGATTAAATTCGCGAATTTAATAGTTTAATCTCGCGAATTTAATGAATTAAATCCACGAGATTAATACATTAAGTGCGCGCGTTTAATAGTTTAAGTGCGCGTGATTAATAGATTAAGTGCGCGCGATTAAAACGAAAACAAGGCAAGAAAAAACTCAAAGCTCCAGAAAAATAACAGGATTAAGACATATCAGAACGTATAAGTTACATATCATTCATTCTTCCAGCAACAACTTTCCAGTTTGAAAGGCAAAAAAAGTATCAAAACTCGAAATAATAATTCAGACGGGTGTTGATTTCTTTTTCTGTGAAGTTACCCGTGAGCATAAGGTCCTTCCACGAAGTGAGATTGCCGTACATACGACGATAATCGAAGATGGATTTCACCTGTTCGTAGTTCAAATACGGATGACGAACGAGCTGCCTAAAAGTAGCCTTGTTTACGTTGAGTTTTCTAAGCACTACGGGTTCGTCGATGGCTACCCACTGAACGATATCTTCGGGTAAATCGGGGATTTCACGCAGTTGTTCTTTGGAATGAAAGCCTCCCAACTGTTCTCTGTACGTCACAATTTTTCTGGCATAGTAACTACCGATGCCCGGAACGGACTTCAAAGTTGTGGTGTCGGCAGTATTCAGGGATACGACCTGACCTTTCGACAATTTGGGGGTATAATTCGCATGAGAAGTCGTATCGCGAAGTTGATGATGTGCATCTTCCGATTGAGACTCGGCATCTGGAATCTGAATGTAGGGAGCCAGTCGGCGATAGGCGGAATCAGAAAGGCCATACAAGTGGGAGAAATGTTCGGCAGACCGCCAAACGCCACCTTTGCGCCGATATTGCAGGGCGTTGTGCGCTTGCCACGGGAGCAAACCCAGACGTATGAACGACAAGGAGTCACATTGATTGGGATTGAAGGGGAATAATTCGGCCTGCGTGCCGGATTGCTGGGATTTGGTACGTTCATTCTGCAAACGAATGGCCTGCAATTCGCGCAACTCCTCTGGATTGATTTCCACAGTCTGAGGATTTCTCAGGAATGACGTATAAAGAAACACGCCACCCGCTGCCAAAAGTATCAGCAACGTGACAATTAGCAGAGAGCGGCGCTGTTGGGGTACCATTTACGGAGCGATTCTTAGAAAACGGAGAAGTCTATCGTCTTAACGAAGTTGCCTAGACCGATACGTGCGTCGTGCAACTTGTCTTCCCAATGCTGCTGGGAGTTTTGTCCCACTACATCGGTGATATACTTGATGGAAAAGAAGGGAATCCGGTACTTTTGGCAGACAAAAGCCATAGCGTATGATTCCATATCGACAGCATCGCAGATATACTCCTCTTCGCGCATTTCAGTCATGAAGTTGTCGCCCGTACTTACGAGGAAATTCTGACTATCCACGTGTTCTCCGCTCAAAACTGACTGCGGCAGTAACTCAGGACGCAACAAAGTATTGTCAAGACGGTGGCCAACCAATGTAAAATTGCCGGAAAAAATATCGCGGTCGAGGTAATTATTCACACATACCACATCGCCCACATGATGCTGGAACGTACCCGCCGTACCTACGTTGATAATCAAATCGGGCTGGTGATCCTTGAGAAAGTGCATGAGCGAAACGGCAGAATTCACTTTGCCTATTCCAACGGGGAGGTAGAAAAAATGAATGTCAGGGGAAATCTCGTCTAAAACATGACTGTCAAATTCCGCCTCTAATGCGCAAATAAATAATACTTCTTTCATATAGATTATTCTAAAACTTGGTTTTACAATTATGGGAGATACGAGAGGAAAGACCTACGCCTGAAGATCGTTGGGAAGTTCGATACAGAATGTTGTACCCTGATCCGGCACGCTTTCCTTCACGAAAATCTTGCCGTGGTGGTATTCCTCAACAATTCGCTTGGCCAACGAAAGTCCTAAGCCCCAGCCACGCTTTTTTGTGGTGAAGCCAGGCTTAAAGACATTCTTGAAATCCTTGCGGTTAATGCCCTTACCCGTATCGCGGACGTAGATCACGATTTTTTCGTGCTGGGGCTCAGGCAGGGTGACGACGATCTTTCCACCTTGCGCAGGCATGGCATCTATGGCATTCTTGCAAAGATTCTCTATAACCCACTGGAAAAGCGATGCGCACAGGTTTGTCATCACCTGCTGCGAGGGAAGTTCGCAAAGCACCTCGATACGCTCCGATGCTCGGCGGCGCATATACAAGACTGTCGTCTCGAGCAATTCGTTCAGGCAGGTTTCCTTCGGTTCAGGCTTAGAACCTATTTTTGAAAAGCGCTCCGCTATCAATTCCAGGCGCTTAATGTCATTTTCCATTTCAGGAATGAGTTCGTCGTCGGGATGATTTTCACGCAGGATGGCGCTCCATGCCATTAGCGAGCTTACAGGTGTTCCAAGCTGGTGGGCAGTTTCGCGCGAAAGGCCTACCCAGACTTTATTCTGCTCGGCGCGTTTCGAGGACATCAGGGCAATAATCGCTACCACGATGAAAAGCGCCACGATGCCCAACTGCACAAACGGATAGCCCGCCAAACGTTGCAACATAATCGACTCGCCGTAGTCTATCACGATATAATCCGAAGAAGCCTCGGAGGTATCTTCGCCTAAGTAAATCTTCATGGTATTTCCTGCGGCTTCCATCTCGCGCGCCTCCTGTAAAACAGATGCAATGCTGTCGGATTCGGTGGAGTTCCTCACCTTCAGGTTTCGTGTCTCCAACACATTTCCGTTATTGTCAAGTACAATTACGGGGATAGTATGATTGCTGTCGAGAACCTTCAACGTCAAACTTAAATCTGTGTTCTCGTCTGCGCGGATAATCGTACGCATGGCTTCTGCCCAGATACCCATTTTGCGATGCTCCTCGGCCTGCAAATCTTTAATCAGACTATGCGAGACAAAAAGCGAAGCACCTGCAATCAATACCGCAGTAATGACAAGCGATATCTTTACATTTCGTATTTGATCAGTCCATTGCATAGGATTACTTGAAGGTAATAATATTATATAAGGAGTATGCAGGAATTAACGGAGACATTCGCAGAGGTACAGGAAATATATTACTCCAGAACCTCGCTCAAAGCCTGCCAATGTGCCTCAGTCATGCTGGAAGCGGAGAAGAGGCAGATGCCTGCTGCGCCAGATTTACGACAATCGCGCACCACGCGTTTTATTTCAGAGGGCAAGAGGCCATGCCCTTCGGGGTCGGCAATATTTTGCTTGTTCTGCCAATCGCGACAAATGAACAATCCGCTATAGACGGGGACTTTATGCTTCATGGCACAGACCTCCTTCCGGGTAACCTTACCCACCCATGAGGCAGGTTCGAGATAGAAATCGTTATAGTTCATCGGGAAGACAGCATCTACCGCCCATTTATTCCATTCCTGGCGCACCATCCAATAAGCGTGGCTATACGGTCCGGGAAATACGTCGGCACTGATTTTCTTACCGCGTTGGTGAATGGTATCTGCAACTTCATTGACAAGAGTGGTGATGACATCGCAACGATATTGCGCCCATTCCTTAATCTTGGAGGGATCGGAGACAGTACGTATGTCTATGCCGGTTTTATGACGGAAGTCTGCGACACAAGCATCGCAATAACAATAATCGGCAGGGGCATATTCCTCGTTCATTACGAGTCCGTATTTATTCCAAAGGCCTTTTGCCAGGATGACATCGACATATCTGATGTAATCTAACTGCACGAAATCCACCTCGGGGATATTGGCCACTTCAGCATACTTTGTCTTAACCCAATGTCGCACCTCGGGATTATTAGGGTCGAGGGCGGTATAATATGGTACGTAGGCCGGAGCATCAAGAGCGGACTGCCCCACCCTGTTTACGGCATACCAACTCTTAGGTAAGCCCTGTTGTAACATACAGGGTATCCAAGCGTGGAAAACCAAGGATTCCTCGTGTGCTGCTTGCGCGGCAATACGTATTCTGTCCAAGTTAAAACCGGCGTTGAAGCATACACCTTTCACTCCGTGCGACTTCAAACGATGAAAGTCGGACTTCAACGATTCATACGTCGCATCATCCGACCAACTCTGCCACACAAACACATCGAATGTGCGGGCTGCATAGACTATCTGTGTCAGAAAAAAGAAAACGAGCAGCAGTCTGGTTTTCATAACGCAGTTTATTTAACCCACCATCGGTCGTCTTTATAAACCAAAGGCAGTAAGATTACTTCGCTGGACTTATCGCTGTATTGAATCCTGAGATAGGCGTTGGCATATCCGTTGAACTGCTCAACTTTCTCGACGGAGAAATCAACGGCCTTGACATCTCCGTTCTTTCTGGCGTTCTGAGCATACAAGGCTGCCATCTGCTGCCTGTAGTCTTCGGGCTTATCTACACAAGAAAGGACATTCTCAACATATTCCTTATAGTTTCCCGAAATATATAGTTGATACATTTCCGTAATGTCGTCGTCTTCTGGTGCAGGTGCCGAACTACCATCACCACGTCCGCCACAAGCCGAAAGGAGAACGGCCAAAACGACAAATGCAAAGCAAGTAAAGTAATTTTTCATGGATAAAACAGAAAAAAAGAACTTCCTAAAATTCAAAACCTAAGTCTTAGATGATCCCTGTATAGACTTAAGGGTTGTTCTAAAAATTAGTTTATAAATATTGGGAAGTCCATTTAAGTCTGTATGATTTTTCAATCTTTTTGGCGCTTTTGTCTTTTATTCCTTGAACCATAGGTTACTATGCTTCTGCGAAATTAAATACAAAATCACTCAAAAATCTTCGAAAACTCAAAACAGCCTAATTTTTAGAACAACCCTTAAATCGCAATACTCCTACTTCTGACGGAAAAAGATGTTGATTGGCGTTCCGCGGAAGTTCCATCTCTCGCGAATCTTATTCTCTAAGAAACGACGGTACGGATCTTTGATGTATTGTGGCAGATTTGCGTAGAAAACAAACGTAGGTATCTGCGTGTCCGGGATTTGTGAGCAATATTTTATCTTAATGAATTTTCCCTTTATCGAAGGTGGCGGATAAGATTCGATAAGTGGCAACATTTCCTCGTTAAGTTTTGATGTAGAAATCTTACGTTTCCTGTTCAAGAACACTTCTTTTGCAGTTTCGAGCACCTTGAAAATGCGCTGCTTCGTCAATGCCGAGGAGAAAATGACGTCGAAATCCTGGAAAGGTGCCATGCGCTCCTTGATAGTATTGACGAAATATTTCTGTGCTTCGACCGATTTATTCTCCACCAAGTCCCATTTATTGACGGCTACCACCAAACTCTTGTTATTGCGCTGGATAATCTGGAAAATGTTCATATCCTGACTTTCTATGCCGCGAGTGGCATCAAGTAAAAGGATGCAAACATCAGAACTCTCGATGCTACGGATAGCACGCATGACAGAATAAAATTCCAAGTCCTCGCTAACTTTACTTTTCTTGCGGATACCAGCAGTATCTACGAGATAAAAGTTGAAACCGAACTTATCGTAAAGCGTAAGTATGCTGTCGCGAGTGGTACCTGCGACGTCTGTCACGATATTTCGCTCCTCTCCTATGAATGCGTTGATCAAACTGCTCTTTCCTGCGTTCGGACGACCTACAACGGCAATTTTGGGAATGTTTTCATCGACAACTTCATCGGTAACTTCGTCTCCGAGTTTTTCTACGATGATATCCATCAAATCGCCTGTGCCTCCACCGCTTGCAGCACTGATACAAATAGGATCTCCTAAGCCCAAACGATAGAATTCGTAGGACTCGTACAAGCCTTTGTTCTCATCAACTTTATTTGCACAAAGCAAAACGGGAGTTTTCGTCCGGCGAAGAATATTTGCTACGGCTTCGTCAAGATCGGTAATGCCGGTTTTGTTATCAACCAGGAACAAAATCAAATCTGCCTCCTCAGTAGCCAACTGTACCTGGCGGCGAATGGCTTCTTCAAAGATATCATCAGAATTTGTCACCCAGCCACCGGTATCTACCACGCTGAATTCGTGTCCGCACCACTCGGCTTTTCCGTATTGACGGTCACGTGTCGTTCCGGCCTCGCTACTTACGATGGCTTGACGCGAACCTGTCAAACGATTGAAGAGAGTAGATTTTCCAACGTTCGGACGTCCTACGATTGCTATCAGATTCATATATTTATATATAAAGGAGTTTTTAGGGTTGTTCTAATAATTAGGCTGTTTTGATTATTCAAAGATTTTTGAGTGGTTTTGTTTTTAATTTTGCAGAAGCATAGCAAGCTATGGTTCAAGGAATTAAAGACGAAAGCGCCAAAAAGATTGAAAAATCATACAGACCATAAAAGAACTTCCCAATATTTTAAACTAATTCTTAGAACAACCCTTAATTTTATATACAGACAACGGAAGGAAAGACTGAGGGAAAAGAAACAATCTGCGTTCCTTTCCTCTTTTTACTGGTCTTGCAGATATCCGTAGTGCCTGAGAGATTTCTGGGAACTGCGCCAATCTTTATCTACCTTCACCAAAATCTCAAGGAAGATCTTCTTATCGAAGAATTTCTCAAGAGTTTTGCGGGCTTCTGTGGCTATTTTTTTCAGAGCTACGCCCTGATGTCCGATAATGATGCCTTTCTGACTCGTACGTTCCACATAAATCACGGCATTGATGTGAATCAGTTTTTCAGATTCCTTAAACTGCTCCACTTCTACCTCTACGCTGTAAGGAATTTCCTTATCGTAATAGAGAAGTATCTTTTCGCGGATGATTTCCGTCACGAAGAAACGGGCAGGCCGGTCTGTCCATTGATCTTTGTCGAAGTATGGCGGACTTTCAGGGAGCAATTCCTTGATATGTTGCAGCAACGCGTCAGGACCGAACTTCTCTTTTGCAGCTATTGGGAAGATTTCTGCATTAGGGAGCAGTTCCTGCCATTTATTGATGAGTTTTACAACACCTTCCTGCGTGCTGAGATCAATTTTGTTGATGACAACAATAACAGGTATGCTCATCTTGCGGACTTTCGCAAGGAAATCCTGGTTTTTCGTGGCGTCCTCAATCACATCCGTCACATAAATCAAAACATCTGCGTCTTGCAACGCGCTTTCCGAGAAGGCAAGCATTGATTCCTGCAACTTATATTGCGGTTTCAGCACACCCGGCGTATCACTCAGCACGATTTGGGCATCTTCTGTATTGACTATGCCCATAATGCGGTGACGTGTGGTTTGTGCCTTGAACGTTGCTATCGAAATACGCTCACCTACCAACTGGTTCATCAGCGTAGATTTCCCCACGTTGGGATTTCCCACTATGTTTACGAAGCCTGATTTATGCATACTGCAAGGTCATTCTGAAAATCACGTTTCAAATTTCGGGATAATCCTTATTTAGCGCCGTCGTATCCCCACTTCAGATAAGCAGCTCCGAAAGTGAAGCCGGCACCAAAGGCTGTCAGGATGATATTGTCGCCCTTCTTGAGTTGATGCTCAAAGTCCCAAAGAGCCAAAGGCAGCGTAGCAGCACTGGTGTTACCATAACGCTGGATATTGAGCAGTACTTTGCTCATAGGCATATCCAAACGTTTTGCCACAGCCTCAATAATGCGGATATTGGCTTGATGGGGCAGAATCCAGGCGATGTTGTCTTTGTTCAGTCCGTTGCGCTCTGCAATAAGTGCGGTAGATTCGCTCATATTCGTCACAGCAAATTTATAAACGGTGCGACCTTCCTGATGAATGAAGTGCATTTTATGTTCTACGGTGAAGTATGAGGGAGGACATACGCTTCCACCGGCTTTCATGCAGAGGAAAGGCAGTCCCATACCGTCGGTACGCAGATGGGAGTCGAGCCAACCATATTCTTCTTCGGTAGGTTCTACCATTACTGCGGCAGCACCGTCACCAAAGAGGGGACAAGTGGCGCGATCGGTGTAATCTACCATAGAAGACATCTTTTCTGCTCCACAAACCACGACTTTCTTGCATCTTCCGCTCTTTACGAGGGCACTAGCCTGGTCCATGGCAAAGAGAAATCCGCAGCAGGCAGCAGAGAGGTCGTAGGAATAGGCGTTATGCATACCCAAACGTCCCACAACGATGCTGGAAGTTGAAGGGAAGTGGTAATCACCGGTAGTAGTGGCCACAATCAGGCAATCTACTTCGTCGGGTTGCGTACCGGTGCGCTCCAACAGTTGCTTAACGGCCTTGCGTGCCATATAACTTGCGCCCAATCCTTCTTCATTGAGGATGCGGCGCTCTTTGATTCCCACGCGTGCCATGATCCATTCGTCATTGGTATCAACCATGCGCGAGAGCTCGTCATTATTCAATACGTATTCGGGCACATATCCGCCTACGCCCGTAATAACTGCATTTATTTTTTCCATACTGTTGATTAAAATTCATAAAAAAAACACACAGATGTCCTTTTTGTTGGCGTGCTCTGATTTTCCGACGTCATAAGTCAGATTTTCAGACACACCAGCATGAGGCACATCAGCATGTTTCTGTTTTACTGTTTTACCGTAGCGTAATAATGCTTATTCGGCAGCGAGATTTGCGACAGCCAGTTTACCACGATAGTAGCCACAAGAAGGGCATACGGTGTGATAAATGTGCCATGCACCACAATTTGAGCAAATTGCCAATGTAGGTGCCACAGCCTTATCGTGAGTTCTACGCTTCAGTGTTCTAGTCTTTGATTGTCTTCTTTTAGGATGTGCCATTTTCTTCTAAAATTATTTTATTGTTTATTATTATTCTGTTTCTTCCGACGTCCTCGTGTATTCCTTGAGTTTACCAAGCATTTCCTCGTTACAACCGCCTTCGGGATGCAGACGTACCGTAGGAAGGCTCAGTTCTATCAATTCATAGGCGTTCCACGAAATGTCGTAAATGCCGTCGCGTCCTTCCATACAGGCCATATCGTCATCATCAGATGGCTCTTCGCCCCATTTCAGTACGCGAAACTCGTCTGCTACATTCACGCTCAACTCCACTTCGTCCAAACAACGGTCGCATTGTGTCGTCACTTTTCCCTGCGCCTCCAGGCTAAGCAGGAATACATGACTGCCATTATCTTTCACACACACGGTGAGTTCCACTTCTCCGCCCAAGATTTCCTGCTGGTCCAAGCCCTTGAAGAAATCATTCGACAGATTGATTTTCAGTGCGTCACCGCTTTGTGCTATGTGCTCCAAATGGATGTGTAATGGGTCGTTCGTAATCATAGCGGCTGCAAAAATACATTTTTTTTCTGAATTACACACACTTTACTGCCTAAAAAGTTTTTCTTCACCCCGATTTTTTTGATTTACAGGCTTTTTATCGTAATTTTGCAAAGCAATATGGCTGCTTCCGCACGACCTTCGCAAAATTCTCATGCAGCAGCACACCATATATTTTAGGGTTGTTCTAAGAATTAGTTTAAAATATTGGGAAGTTCTTTTATGGTCTGTATGATTTTTCAATCTTTTTGGCGCTTTCGTCTTTAATTCCTTGAACCATAGCTTGCTATGCTTCTGCAAAATTAAAAACAAAATCACTCAAAAATCTTTGAATAATCAAAACAGCCTAATTATTAGAACAACCCTTTAATAGAAAAACAAATCACTCATGCAAAAAATCCGCTATACCCTACTCCTTCTCCTGTCCTGCCTGGCTTTTCTTTCGGCCGGCGCACAAAACGATGCCTATCAGCGATACATCAACAAATATAAGAACATTGCCGTAGAACAAATGCAGAAATACGGCATACCGGCCAGCATTACCTTGGCACAAGGTCTGCTCGAAAGCGGTGCAGGTCAGAGCCTTTTGGCAACAAAAGCGAACAACCACTTCGGTATCAAGGTAGGAACAGGTTGGTATGGGCCGTATATGCTCAAAGACGACGACCTGCGCGACGAAAAGTTCCGTGTATATAGCAATGCCGTCGAGTCATACGAAGATCACTCGCTCTTTCTGAAAAACCGCACGCGCTATTCGCAATTGTTTCGCCTCAGAAAAGACGATTATCGCGGTTGGGCACACGGATTAAAGGCGGCTGGTTATGCCACGAATCCGCAATATGCCTACAAATTGATTGAGATCATAGAACGTTACGGACTGGCAAAATATGATAAGGCCGACCTACAGAAGAGTAGCCAACAGAAAAAGTCCGGCAACTGGAACAACGGAGCACCCGCCCAGCAGGAACAAGTATTTGCCTGCAACGACGTGTGCTATATCATCGCGCAAAGTGGTGACACCTACGAGGCCATCAGCAAGCGCTGGAAGGTTTCAAAACGCAAGCTACGCAAATACAACGAAGTACCGAAGGGATACGTTCCCGATGCAGGCGAACGCGTTTATCTGGAAAAGAAAAAACGCAAGAGTGCCAAGAACGAAGCCCGAATCCACGTAGTAAAAGCCGGAGAGTCCCTGCATCAGATTTCGCAGCAACACGCCATTCGTCTGAAAAACCTCTATAAAATCAACCGCCTGCCCGAAACCTACATCCCCAAGCCCGACGACAAACTATTGCTGCGTTGAAATTCCTTCTAATGCCACATTTCGCAGGAATATGCCGTATGCCGTGAAGAATACCGTATAGAATTCAAATCATCCGAAGCAGAAGGCATCCCATAAATTAAACGCAGATAATACATCAGAAGTGCCTTGTCTCTAAAAAGATGAGGCACTTCTTTTTGTCCGTGCGCCCTTTCTTCTTGTCGTTGCCACGATTTTGAGATTCTCTTCGCCATGAGAATATTTTCTCTTCGCGGTGAGAAAAGATTATCATCGCGGTGAGAAAGTTTTCTCTTCGCGAAGAGAAAATAAGTTTTGGCCGGAACAGGATTATTGCAGCGCGGCCAGACAAAGGAGATTGGAGGTCTTTTCAAGAAGCCAAGATTTATGGCAAAGGATCGCGGAGGATTCTTTTGACAATACGCTTAAAAGCAAAGAGGATGCGGGTGTTTTTTCCGCATCCTCTTTGCTTTGTGATGATTCTGCCTGCGAAGGAAAAATGATTTCGACTGAATTCTGTTTTTCTACGACTGAAACAAAAAGTCCTTCGCTGCTATTCTGTTTTTTATCGCATCACCTTTTTGCCGTCCACGATGTAGATTCCTTTCTTGGGATTATTGACACGGCGACCTTGAAGGTCGTAGGCGGTATTGGCTACAGACCGTGCGGTATCGCCGTCAGCATGGATTTTTTCCAAGCCTTCGGTAGTGTCTTCAAAGGTGAATGATGCATTAAATACATAGACGCTGCTGGCAGCAGGACGGTATTTTATTTCTTCGTCCAAATCGTATTCCTTACCCACGCTGATGCCGCCCAAAGTGTTCTGATTGGCTTTGAAAGCTTTGGCAAAAGTAACCTTACCCTTGAGATATGCGGGGATATCGAAGACTTCGCGGAAGGTAGTGGTGACAGCCTGCGATGTAGTGGCAGGATTGCGGACAGCAAGTGTGCCACGGGTCCCGTTCCATGCGGCCCATCCATATACATTGGCGTTCTTTCCGTCCCAAGGGTTGCCTCCAACCCAGTGTACGTCGGGCAAAACATCGGCATATTCACGTTGCCATGCAATACACTCGGCCAAGTCTGCCCAAAGCTTACCTCCGTTAATGCTATTCATCAGTTCGTAATCGTTATATAACTCTACCATTCCGGAACCGCAGGCAAAGGCGCAACGCATCTCGCGCAAAATGCCGGCATATTCCATATTCTTCGATACATTGCCGTACTTGGTGAGGATAAATCCGTGAGTCATCAACGTATTGATGGGGCAAAGAGGCGAATCCTGCACGAAATTATCATATACCAGGCGGTCGCGATAGGTTATCCACTTTTCGCGGTCTGTTCCCTGGTTGCCAATTTCGCCATAGTCGTTTTCCTGACGCCATACCGCATCACTCACGTGGAACCAGAACGGACTGGCCCATGTTCCTACGGTAGTATTGAAGAAGATATCGGGTTTAATCTTTCGCATCTCCATTTCAGCGGCTATGATACCCTCGGCATTTTCTTCTCCCGTCGTGCCATCGTCAGGACCTACGCTACTCCATTGCGCACTGATGCCATCAAATTTGAAGAAGCGGAAGTCGTAATTGTCAAGCATGTACTTGCAGGCGTTATAGAAGACATTGTAATAAGCACTGTTGGAGAGTTGCATACCGCCTCGGCCACTCCAGTAATTGCGCCGGTAGTTTCCGCTCGTACCATAGCCTCCCACCGGACCAAGCCAGGCTCCGATGCCGCTACCCATCTGCTTTGCAATATTATCTACGGGAGTGAATCCATTAGGGAAGTTCGTGTTGAAAGTCCATGTGCCATATTGATCCCAACCGTCGTCCCAAACGAAGGCAGCAGGGGCTTCTCCATATACATCGTAGAAGTCTGTCTTCCAATGGTTCATTACGTCTTCGCATTGTTCGGTAGTCATATTGCCAGAGTAGTCTTGGCTATTGTTACGGTCGATATTAAGTTCGTACCATGACACATAAACGGGGAAAGGTCGCCAGGGAACTGCGCGTTCGCGCTCACTGTAGCAAAGGAAGCTGCGGCGTGCCTGTCCAGGGGCGATTAAACCTACGACAGCGCTGACTTCCCATGTCTTTCCTGCGGCCAATGTGGTGTTGCGGCTCCAACGTCCTTCGATACCTACGCCATTGAGCGTGGGAAGGTGGAGCACTTCTTCAAATGTGTAGGACAATGTGATGTTTCCGCTGGACGTGTTGTCGTCGTCGCCCAATACGCAGAGATAGCGCAGGGTATAATCGCCCGGGCTGTTCACAACAAACGAATAGGTGTTGTCCGTTTTTGAATATCCGGTGAATCCTTTGTGATAGTCGCTACTTGCCACATTTCCGTCGGCATCTACCAATTCTACTCCGCAGATTGTCAGTCCGTGTGTACCACTTTTATATTCGTATGTGGCCGAGAATGTGCCACCGCCCTGAGCAAACGAAATGGTCTTCTCCATTTTCTTTACTTTGGGGTTATAATATCCCATATCTGTCACGGCCTGTGCAGGTGTTGCGACAGTAGTCCACGAAGTTGTGTTCCATTGATCTGTTCGTGTGCCGCCAACAGCTAATACTGAGTAGGAAAGCGTAGAAGGATCGACACCATCGCCTGCCAGTACGTTCTTATCGAGCGCTCCGTCGTAGATAATGCTGGGTGCCGACACGCTACCGCTCCATGTGATGGAGCCACGGCTGCTCCATGAGCCGCTAATCGTGCCATCCACGACTTCTTTCAGATTTCTGAAGTAGCGAACGAGATAATATCCGGCATTAGGGATATTGAGCGTGTAGGTATTGTCGCTGCTTGAGCCGCCAGTAGAACCTTTGTGGTAGTCGCTGGCAACCACCTCGCCTGTAAATGGATCAAGTGCATCGACACCAGCTATTTCCAGCTTGTGAGAGCCGCCTGTGTACTGGAAAGTGACGGTATGGTTGCCGGCTTCTTTTATGGCCAGGTAGCCTTTTTTCATTCCGATGTAGTTAGCGGGAAGTCTCAGCGCAGTAATGCCTGCGGGCAGGGGATCGGGAGCCGCTTCGTCGAAGTAAGATGCATTCCAAGCGGTATAAGCAAACGGTTCGCCGCTGGAAGCGCCTTTTACGGTGTTGATACCCATCGGAGTCTCCAAGCCTGCAAAGATTTTGTCGCTGGCCAAAACAGCTCCGCGCGTGTTACCAACAACTACGGGCGTGCTACCGGCTGCTTCGTTGTTCACGTTATAAATCATCGGCGTGATAGCCTGCATTGCTGTGGCTCTCTTTGCAGATAGTGCCAGTTCGGTGCGCAGATAGTGGCTGCCGTCACGCAATACGGCGCGCCAAGTGAGCGTCAGGTTGCCATAAGCGAAATCTGCCTCGACAGCCTTACCCGCCAGTTTCTCGCTACCGCGTGCTGCATCGGGGTTGGCGGTGAGTGATACGCCACGCACGTCGGAAAGTGTCATCTCCGATGCTTTTATCGTTTTGCCAGTCGAAAGCGTGATCGTGAAAAGTTCGGTTCCCGGCTCAAGATTCATCTCTTCGCAGCCGCCAAACATCAATACGCCGTCGTTTTTGACAAATGATGCGCTGAGCAAATCGTTACTAAGCGTGAAAGTGGTGCCATTGCTTTCCAAAAGCGCCATTCCTGCCTGCTTCTCCTGTGGAAACGGCACACTCTGAGCGCGCATGCCGACACTCAGCAATGATAGTCCGGCGATACAGGATATCGCCACGATGTTTCTGATTCCTAACATATTATAATTGCATTTTTTGTTCACTATGCCTTGCAAAAATAAGCAAAAAAAAGTATATAGGCGGTATAAACTCGTCACAATCTGCCTTGCAACCTCTGTTTTTTCCCTACTTTTAACATTTATGGGAAATACGGAGGTTTTTCCGAGCGACAGAACGTGGCGAATGAAGGAAACAGGAAAAATGAAGCGGAAAAAACGAAGTACGTATTTCGCGATATTTCAAAATGCTCGGAGCTAATTTTTTTATCTCGGCGCCTATTAACCCCAACTTGCCCAACTTGCCCATTTTCCCCAGAAGAAAGATTATCAATGACTTCGTAATAACGGGATAACGGTATGACGTTATAACGAAAAAACCAGCCGCTATAACGAAAGCCGAATCAAAAAAAACAATACCGCCGTAATGCCAATTATTCCTGCTGTTCCAATTCTTCCACGCCAAGGACTTTTGTTCCTTTGGTGTACTTATTCTCGCGCTTGCGGCCATCTTGCGAGAGCGTGGAAGCAGATACTCCGGAATTGAGTACACTCCCGCCATATTGTGCGTAGAGTGCTGCGATTTTCTCCACATATTCGTAGGTTTCGCTGCCTATCATATATCCGTGTCTCACCACTGGATCGCGGTAGTACTGAGGTTCGGAAAGATGTCTGACGAAAGGAGCCACGTCACTCCAGCGATTCTTGTTTTTACCATGCTTCTCTGCCAGAGCACGTGCGTCTTCTATGTGACCAAGTCCGCCATTATACGAAGCAAGTACGAAGAGCGTGCGCTCATGTGCGGAGGGAATATTTCGGAGCGAGGCACTGAGTTGCTTGATATACCGTGCAGCCGCGCGTATGTTCTCCACAGGATTGAAGGCATCGGTGAGTCCGAGCGATTTTGCCGTCTTAGGCATAATTTGCATCAGACCTTGCGCTCCCGCCCACGACACAGCATTGGGATCGAAGGCAGATTCCACATAACACTGGGCAGCTATCAATCGCCAGTCCCAACCCGTGGTTTGCGAAGCCTCCTTGAAATTGGCGTCATAGACGGATATAATGCCTTTTTCCTTAGAAATATATGCGGCTCTCGGCGTGCGTACCACATGGCGGCGCAGTTTCGAGGTTTCGGCCTCGGCTTTTGCAATTTCGTCCCACAATCCATCGTGATACCAGGCAGCAAGCGCCTCGGAAAGTCCCGTTGCACGACTGTTTACCGCCCACGAAGCATGGTTTGTCGTGTCGCGCGCACCGGAAGCTACGAGGTCTTTGTCGCTATCCAGCATCTTCTTCGGAATAAGGAAGATCAACATATCTACATCGCCGTGGCGCAAGGCATTAAGCATCTGCAAAGTATCGTTATATAGTTCTACGCGAATGTGAAGTCCCTCCTGTTGCGCAAAAAGATTGCACAAATCATACTGAGTGCCCATCTCGCGCCCATTGAAGTCGTAGTATGTGTCAGGACCGCTCATTGTTCCCACGATAAGTTCGCCGGAACGCAGGATAGCCTCGAAGTCGTATTCCGTATCTGCCTCCCCACCCTTTTCCTGTACGAAGGCACCATTCACTTGCTGCCCACCATTCTGATTGCGGCAGGAAGAAAACGACATTCCCGCCACGAAAACAAGGCAAAGCAGCAAGCACCCATGCTTTTTCAGGGAACACAGGTACGCGAATACGGATTTATTCGTATTTTTGTATGCAGAAAATATAAAACTATCCATAAAACTTTTCATTATGACACACCATGTCGTACTTTTCCAGATGAATAAAGATGTTGCCGCCGAGATGCGACAAAAAGTGATGAACGAATTTAAGACCAACATCGAGGCACTGAAAGACAGCATAGACTGCATCGTCAGTGTGACGGTAGGATTCAACATTAACGAGGACGAAAACTGGGATATCTGCCTGCACGGAACATTCAGGTCGCTGGAAGATGTGCGTACCTACAGCAAACATCCCGATCACGTGGCAGCAGCCTCACGTCTCAAGCCATTTCTAAGCGGTCGCAGCTGTGTAGATTACGAGACTGCGGAGTAATCGTTTTGAGACTGCGGAGTAATCGCTTTTATCCCTGACGCTCCTTCCCTTTTCAGGCGGATAACGACTTTTGGGGCAGACGTAACAGATTATTTCTACTGGTTACGCAGGCATAGTCCTATCCTATCGCGCCTTTTTCCGTACTGCCGCAGAAATACTCCGCAGGGCTGATGAAACAGAGGCTGTTTATCCTACGAGAACGTAGCATAAACAGCCTTTTTCATGTCGGAAAAATCACAAATTTATCTTACCGAAATTACTGTCGAGGATGCTCATTTCCTTAGCCAGGCCTCCGGCACTCGTTTCACGGTAGAGTGAAGGAATATCCGAGCCCGTCTGACGCATTACTTCGACCGTCTTGTCGAAAGATACGCGGTGTACGCCTTCAGCCAGCATTGCGTAGATGTTTGCATCGAGGGCACGTGCCGCAGCATGGGCATTTCGCTCAATACATGGTATCTGCACCAATCCGCATACGGGGTCGCAAGTCATACCTAAGTGATGTTCCAATCCCATCTCGGCGGCATATTCCGTTGCTGCCAACGAACCTCCGAATACATAGTTGGCGGCTCCCGCAGCCATGGCACAAGCCACACCTACCTCGGCCTGACAACCCGCTTCTGCACCGCTAATGCTTCCGCGTGCCTTGGCAACATTTCCTATCAGTCCGGCAGTGGCCAAAGCATGGAGGATACGAAGTTCTTCAAACCGACGACTGTGCTGTATGTGGTAGAGCACTCCGGGTACGACACCGCTACTGCCGCATGTGGGCGCAGTAACGACCAATCCGCCACTGGCATTTTCCTCGCTCACGGCCAAAGCATACGCAAAGACCAAGCCACGGCTCTGTAGGTTAGGACTATATCCCTGTGCCTTCACAAGATAATGCGGTGCCTTGCGCTTCAGATTTAATCCGCCTGGGAGAACGCCCTCGTGGTGCAGGCCACGTTCTACGGCATCGGTCATCACGTGCCATACCTCGCGCAGATAATCCCATATTTCGGCACCCTCGTATTCTTCCACGTACTCCCAATACGACATTCCACGTTCGTCGCACCATCGCGCGATATCTGAGAGATGATCCAGCGGATAAACATCCGGTGTCTCCAACATAGATTCCCCGTCCTCGGCCAAAGCACCTCCGCCCACGCTGTAAACCGTCCATTTATCGTGCAACTGTCCATTTTCGTCCACCACGGCAAATTCCATCGCGTTGGGATGAAAAGAATGTGTCACCTCCGGTTTCCATACTATCTCGGTACGGTCTTTTCCCAGCACATCAAGTATGGCTACATCCGTCAAGTGGCCTTTTCCCGTAGCAGCAAGACTTCCAAAGAGCGTGACCTGAAACTTTTTTGCATCAGGATGTTTTTCTAAATACAGATTGGCGGCTCTGTTCGGCCCCATAGTATGCGAACTGGACGGTCCACGACCGATTCGGTACAGTTCTTTGAGCGATTTCATCATATTATTATAAGATATTTGGGGGATTCGTTTATTTTTCGGGTAAGTCAGACTTCTTTTCGCAGATAACGGACATCTTTGTTGGGATGCGGGACTTCTTTTCAGGGATATCACTCCTATTATATATTATAGGGATGTTCTATAAATTACGTTTTTAAGAAACTGGTCTCTATTTTATTCTGCTTGTTTTTGAAATCTTTTTGCCGTCTTTAGCTTTAATTCCTTGAACCGTAGCTCGCTACGCTCCTTCGTCATTAAAGCTAAATCCAATCAAAATCTAAACAAAAACAATGCAGCCTAATTTATAGAACATCCCTATATAAGGAATTGCTCTGGCGATGCGCCATGAAATCATCCTGTGATATCACGCCTATTATATTATATAAGGAGTAGAAATTCCGCGCAAAGAGGATTTAGGCTGCGCAAAAACTATTTGCTCTCCTTGATAATGCCCTTATGATAGGCATAAAGCAGGCGTTTCAGTTCGACAATCTGCGTTCGCAGGAACTCTCCTTTATCTGTGTCGCCCACCATGATGCGGTTTCCCGTCATTTCTACAATTTGCATCGTACTGCGGATATCCGTTCCCTGACGTATGGCCTCGTCGGTGGAAGAAAACGGTTCGTGCTGCACCAGTTGGAATCCACGGCTGTGATATACCAAGGTATAGCCCGCAATACCCGTTGTGTCGTGGTAGGCTTTTGCAAAACCGCCGTCGATAACCATCAGTTTTCCGTTAGCCTTGACAGGATTTTCGCCACGACTGACGTGAACAGGTACGTGTCCGTTGATGATATGCCGATGATTTCCTTTCACACCGAAGTCATCAAGGATTCTATCACACACCTCCTCAGAATTTCTGAGCGTATAGTACCAGCCTTTCTGCTCTTGGTGTGTTTCTTTCTCGGCAATAAAATAACGTTCAAAGGTAGCCATTCTAGATTTGTCGTAGAGCGGAGAATCTGGTCCGCACCAAAGATACCATATATAGTCGCGACCGGCAGCTTGCTCCTCTTTAGTGGCACCTACATCGAAGGCCTGACGCACCAATTCGTCAATCTTATCCAATAGCGTCTTTCCCTGGAAAGTTTCACCCTCGATAACGACTTCTTTCAGTTCGCCATTTTCCGTCAGAGGGATAGAAGCGTGAAATAGCAGGTTGGAATTATAAATTCCGTACATACCTCCGCGTTTCAAAAGGCAACGAATATGTTTTTTGAAGCGATCACTCATCTCGAATGAATGATGTAAACGGTTCATAAGTTCCTGCTCTTCCGGCGTAAGTGCCAGCGGATCTCGGGGATTTACCGTCGGGAAATTCGTATCGATGAGTTTGTATTCCTTATCTCCGAGAATGGCAACACCTTTCTCGAAGTCAATTTTTTCAAGTAGGCTGCGATCAGACATTTTCCACTCAGGATGCTGACGATATAACTGACCTTCCAACTTAAACTGTATAACAGAAATGGCTTTATGCATCTTTGCCATCAGATTAAGTTCCTTTTCCGTCATGATAAGTGCGTCATCCTCGCCACGAGGCAGGAACAATTCGCAGGGATCGTCGCCATAAACTTCCATAGCAAAGGTTGCCAGAGAAACAAGGCTGATGCCGTAGCCGTCTTCCAAGGTGCGTGTGTTGGCATATCTGAGCGAAAGTCGCAAGACACTGGCCAAACATGCAGAATTGCCGGCCGCTGCGCCCATCCAAAGCATATCGTGATTTCCCCATTCGATATCCAAATGATGGAATCGACACAAAGTATCAAGAATCAGGTGAGCACCAGGTCCGCGGTCGAAGATATCGCCCAATATGTGCAACTGATCTACGGCAAGTCGCTTGATAAGGTCGCAAAGTGCGATGATAAACTGGTCTGCCCGCTTGGTTTCGATAATGGAACGTATGATAACGCTGAAATACTCCTGCTTGTTGTGTCCGTCCGACGTTTCGTGCAGAAGTTCCTCGATGATATATGCAAATTCCTCCGGCAAACTCTTGCGTACCTTGGAGCGCGTATATTTTGACGAGACATCGCGACAGATAGATACGAGTTGGTTGAGTGTTGTCTGGTAGTAATCATCCAAATCGCTCTCTTCTTTCTTGATAAGTTCGAGTTTCTGCTCAGGATAGTAGATTAAGGTGCAGAGATCCTTGAGTTCCTTGTCGCGAAGTGTGTTACCGTAGTGTTCACGTACCTTACGTTTGATATCGCCCGAGGCATTTCGCAGAATATGGTGGAAGGCCTCATTTTCTCCGTGCAGGTCTGCCATGAAATGTTCGGTGGGTTTAGGCAAATGCAGGATGGCTTCAAGATTTATTATCTCGGTAGTGACAGCAGGCACGTTGGGATAATCGTGTGCCAGCAAACTAAGATAGCGCAGGTCCAGTTTCTTTTTATCTGCCTTTGTGATAATACTCATAATGCCTTTATGGATTTTTCTATTGATAGTTCTTTTTATTATTCGTCCAGATAATTTGGAATCATACTGCGGGTTCTATTATGATAGCCCTGCCCTATTTTCTGAGTTGGCAGGAATACACATAGCAATCCGAGAAGATTTCTTTCACCCTTCCCACAGCAGGACGTTTGAACAGGCCATACATACAACTTCCGCTGCCACTCATGGCTGCATATACGGCACCCATTTCGTAAAGTGTCTCCTTAATGGCCGAAAGTTGGGGATAACGCGGGAATAGCGACGTCTCGAAATCATTTGAGACGAAGGTTTTCCATTCCTTAACGGGGACTTCTGCCATTTTCCTCAAGTCCGTTTCGCTTTGGTGCGGTTTAACGCCGGAATATGCCTCGTGGGTGGAAATATGCAGGTCGGGCTTTACGAGTACCAGATAGTAACCTTTCAGCGAGAGGTTTATAGGTTGCAATATATCGCCTATGCCTGTGGCGTAAGCCGGACTATCTGTGATGAAGAAGGCGCAATCGGCTCCTATCCTACTGATACGGCTTTTCATCTCCGCATCCGAAAGCCCCAGCTCGAACATCTCGTTGATTGCCCGCATCATATAAGCCGCATCACTGCTTCCGCCGCCCAGTCCTGCGCCCATCGGAATACGTTTGTCAAGGTAAATATCCACTGGCGGCAGGTTAAATTCCTCTTTCAGCATCATATAGGTTTTTACCACGAGGTTGTCCTCCTGGTTGCCGTCTATCTTGCGCCCCGCCTGCTGGAAACGAAACGGAAGTGTCTCGAATTCCAGTTTTTTTACTTCCAAAGTATCCGTTACGGGTATTGGATAGAAAACGGTCTCCAAGTTGTGATACCCATCCGGCCGTTTCTCTGTGATAAACAGCCCAAGATTTATTTTTGCGGGAGGATTTAATAACATATCTTCAGTCTTACGTATTCTTATGTCAGTCTTGTTTTTCCCTTTCCAAGCGTTTAGCCTCTTCCCAGATGACATCCATTTCCTCGAGTGTCATGTCTTTGAGCGAAAGTCCTTGCTTCAGGGTTTTCTGTTCGAGGTAGTTGAAGCGACGTATGAACTTCTGATTAGTTCTTTCGAGGGCGTTGTCGGGATTGATGTGATACAGGCGGGCCACGTTGATTAAACTGAAAAGAACATCGCCAAATTCCTGTTCGGCTTTGTCTTTGCTCATGTTTTTCAGTTCGGATTCAAATTCGCCTATCTCTTCTTTCACTTTATCCCACACCTGTTCTTTTTCTTCCCAGTCGAAACCCACGTTACGTGCCTTGTCCTGTATGCGATATGCCTTGATCAGCGTAGGAAGTGAGGCCGGAACTCCGCTTAGTACGGTCTTGTTGCCGTCTTTCTCCTTTTGTTTCAGGATTTCCCATCGTTCCAAAACCTGTTCTGCCGTTTCCACGTGTTCAGCAGCGCCATCTTTTGGAGGATATACGTGGGGATGACGGAAAACGAGCTTATCGCAAACGCTATGGCAGACATCTGCTATGTCAAACTGCTCTTGTTCGGATGCTATCAGGGCATAAAAAACCACGTGCATGGCGACATCGCCCAGTTCCTTTTTGATCTCTGCGAAATCGTGCTTCAAAATGGCATCGCTCAGTTCGTAAGTTTCTTCTATCGTGTTGGAACGCAGACTTTCTATGGTCTGCTTTCTGTCCCAGGGGCACTTCTCGCGCAGTTCGTCTATGATATCGAGCAATCTGCCGAAGGCGGCCATTTTTTCTTCCTTGCTATGATGTGTCATGAGAGTTTGTCTAAGATGGATAACAGGTCTTTTTCAAAAAAAGTGGCGTCGGATGTAGTCACACCCCTTACTCCCAGTCCCGAAAGTGTGGGCAAGTCTTGTTTTCCTACCTTTCCGAAAACAGAAACGGGGAGTGTGATGTCGGCATCGTAGAGACTGTTGATGAGTGCTCGTATTTCCTCGGGCGTATATGCCTCATACGGACCGATATCTGCGTAGTCTATGCCGAAAGCCTTGGCATGTTTGAAGGATTCCAGGTCGGTAAGATTGGCTCCCACCAAGGGTTCTTCGCCCAGTGCCTTCCTTATGCCTTCTATATCCTCCTTACCTGTGGTAATATGCACGCCATCGGCCTTTACGGCGGTTTGCAAATCCGTATTGTCGTCGATAATAAATACTGCTCCGTATTCACCGCATCTTTGCTTGATTTCCTTGCAAAGCGGTTCAAGCATTTCATTAGGCAACTCCGAGGCGGCCAACCTTATCCAGCGACAACCGTTTTTCAGTACGGCAGCAACGTTGCTGATCACGGCCTCGGTGTCATGCGACGGCCTGATAATATATTGTATGTTCATACTGTTTTTACTATTTGCCCACAAATTTACACTTTTATCTGCTAATCACAATTTTATCGCGGGCATTTTCTTCATTTTCACGAATCTGGAATCAAAAACCAAGGAACTTGGACATTCTCTTCGCGTAGAGAAAGTTTTCTCATCGCCGTGAGAATCTTTTCTCATCGCGAAGAGAAAATTTTCTCAACGCGATGAGAATGGAATTTTCGACGGTGCCGACAATCGGACGGCGCTATTTAGAACAGCCGTTGCTCCAAAATTTCGGCTTGCGCGTATGTCTGTAAAAGTCTGACGGTATGATCAACTGCCTGCTGCACACATTCGCGGTTTCCGTCGTAGCCATTGATGATGATCAGCACATTGTTTGTTTCTGCTCCGACCTGCGTGCGCACATTGTCACTGGTAGGTGTGGCTACTCCGCCCATAGCATCTCTGAATACGGGCATACAGGCAATATTCAGCGGACCGCGACCTATTGCCTCGTAGGGTTCGTTTTCTTCTCCTATGCCCAACGTCAGTGTATCGCCCTCAATCTTGTCCATGTCGAGGACAGCCACGGTGTAGCCGCAGCAAAGAGAGATGAGGTTGCCCAAATCTACCAACGTGTCAATGGTATAAAGTCCTTTCCCTTGCAAAATTCTGCGTGCCAGCTGCTCACACGACGGGCGATACCGACTTGGATCTTTTCCCGCCTTCTTATATACCGTTCGCGTGGCTTTAATGCCCGAGCGCTCCTTGACAGTATTTGTGTCATACGACTGCTGTAACTGTTCTCCGGCTTCGGCAATTTCTTTCAGCAGGGCATCGGATGCGGGGCTGTTGATAACGCGGGCTATGACGACTCCGCCCACGTATTCCGGGCAGATATTTCTTACTTGGTCTGATACGATGAGTTTCATCATGTGGGTATTTTTAAGGGTTGTTCTAAAAATTAGTTTATAAATATTGGGAAGTCCATTTAAGTCTGTATGATTTTTCAATCTTTTTGGCGCTTTTGTCTTTTATTCCTTGAACCATAGGTTACTATGCTTCTGCGAAATTAAATACAAAATCACTCAAAAATCTTCGAAAACTCAAAACAGCCTAATTTTTAGAACAACCCTAATTTTATGGGAGTTCTGAAATCTTTACTGTCGGTACAGGTAAAATATGAACTATTGATATTTCTAAAAATGATTCGATAATCTTCCTTTATTTATAGCAAAGTGCGTAGAACGGGCAGGAACCGCAATGTTTGTCGTCCTCGGCAGGAACAAAGTCGGTGGATTCATCGAATATCTCGACAACGAGTTGCTGTAAGCGGCGGCGGAATTCGGCCTCTTCCTTCCTGAAATCCACAAATGGCGCAGACTGATTTGAAGAAGTGACATAAAGGGAGAAATCCTTGTGATAGGTAAAGGCAACATAGAACAAAGCCGGAACAATAGGCAGCGAAGTCTTGTCAAGATAGGTCATGGCGTAGATAAACGTCTGCAAAACATATTTCTGTCGGTTCGGCGATGGATTAAACAGGGAGTCCATATCGGAATATCTGTTCTTGATCTGATTACCGTTGCCTCCTGTCTTATAATCGACGATGCGCAACACTTCACCTGCCTCTGTCGGAACGATATCCACGCGGTCTATTTCGCCGCCGCACTTGATTTGCACTTTCTCGCCGTCGCAATCCACCTCAATGCTGTTATAAAGTTTCTTTTCCAGGCCTTCAATCTTGATATACGGGATTTTTCGGTCGAATTCCAAGAGGTTTTTCAGATATTTCCTGATAACGCTGGCCACAAGTGCGTTTTCTTCAACCGGTTCTCCGGGATGCGGATCGTCAGGTCTGGGACGCGCGTTCCTAAATGCGTCCGAAACATATTGATCCAAGGTCATTGCACCCTTATCGTCCAGATAGTCGTCAATAATCTGCGGTGTAACACGGCGAGTGTAGTTTTCCGACATATCAAGGTAGATATATTCTGCCGCACGGTGGAACACGGTTCCGAATTCGTTGCTTTCTATTATTTTATCCGTCTCCACCTGTTCGCTTATGCCCTGTATGCGTTCGTAATAGAAGCGCAACTGACATTCAAGGTAGGTATTGATAGCAGAAGGCGACAGGGATTTCAGCCTTTGCTTCAGGTCATTCGGTTTTTTGATGGGTTTAGGATTCCTTACCGAGGGAGAAGGCGTCGTTTGCAACGCATAATGACTGATATTCAACTGAGGTGCTTCGACCAACATCTGATTCATGAAGCGAGACATCTCGCCCGTATTCTTGAGTGACTGAGCTGCGTTATAGACTATGCGGACATTCTGCGCACGTTGCAGCATGTGATAGAAATAGTAGGCATATATGGCCGTGTCTTGCTTAGTAGTCGGAAGTTTGTAGGCTTCGCGCAAGAAATATGGTATAAAGGAATTGCTGCTTCCCGCCTTCGGCATCATTCCCTCGTTACATGAAAGAATAATAACGTTATCAAAATCCAGATTTCTGGTTTCCAGCACTCCCATAATCTGCACGCCTTCGAGCGGTTCGCCATGAAACGGAACAGAGGTGGCCTTTATCACCTGGCGCATCAGTCTGTGCAAAGTATTTGCCGTGATATTCAGTCTTCCGGCCTCGGCTAAAATCCTGAAACGATTGACTATTTTATAAATCTGGAAGAAAGATTCCTCGGCTAACGGACGCAAATATCCGTTATCTTCGCTTTCTGCCAAATCTTGTTTGGATTCCTGTGCCTTTGTCTTGATGCAATCCGAAAGTTTGTCGAGCACTTTCAGGATATCCGTCTCCGAATTTTTCACCCTGCCGAAGAATTTCTCGAAAACGGCGAATGCCATGCTGTGATGCAGGGGAAAACCTTTGGTAATATTGACAGCCTCAACTGTCTCGGGCAGGGAATGAAGAACAGGCAGCAGCATATTTTCATCACACATGACTACTGCGGTATCGCGTGCCTCTTCTTTAGGAATCTTCCGCAGCCAATCGGAAACGGAACGCGCTTGCTGGTTGTCGGATGAGGCCGAAACAAATTCTATGCGCCTTGCTGACAGGAAATTGTTGAACAAATCTGGCGGAAGTGCGTCAGGAAACATTTTTCTGTTTTCCGAAATCTGGATACCTGCCTCGTTTTCGGGATTATCCAAGTAGTATTGGTCGTAATCCCAGTAGAACAAAGTTTCTACGTGCTGCTTACAATATTTAAATAGGCGCTTTTCCACTTCGCTCAGCACATTGAAGCCGACAAAGACGATGCGCTCGATATTCTCAGGAATGTAAAGATTACCGGATTCGAGTTCTTCTACCACATTGCGCATCAAAGCGCCGTCGTATGCCATTCCTTCGGCAAAAAGCTGGTTATTGAGTTCTTGATATATGGCCAAAAGATTCTGCCAGAGCACCAAGAATTTCTGTTGTATGTGGGAATGACTTTCAGGGTCGAACGAAGCGAAGAATTTCTGGAGTGTTTTTATTTGTTCGGGCTCCAAAAAGTTTTTTGATTCGATCGTTCGGATATCAGCCAGGTTCAAAAAAAGCGCAGAGGCGTTTACCATGGATTTATCCACGTCCTGGAAATCCTCAAGTATGCGAACAGCCCAGCCAAAGAAGAAGTCTAAAGTTTCTGTGGCGTCATTACAGAGATTACGGTAGAGTTCGTAAATTCTGCAAGCCACATCAATGGAATCTGCCAACTGATACGGACTGAGACGTACGAACAAATCGAGAATACTGGAGTATTGTGGTGTCCAAATCGGCACATCCGAACGACTTGCCAGCATCTCGTCCAAGAAAAGTTGGGCGCGGCGGTTGGGAAATACAATCAACGTGCGCGAATAGTCCTGCCCTATTTTTTTATGCAGGTCTTCGGCTACTATATCTAAGAACTTTCTCATAATATGTCAAGAAACAGCATTTTTATCCTACACCTGTTCAATTCTATTCAGGTAAATATACCAAAGATATCCCCTTACGTTTTTATAACCCATGTCTGAAAGCAAATCTACGTACTCCTGAACTTTATGAGCGTAGTCTTGAATTGGTTTTCCGAACTTAAAATCAATAACAATCACCTCATTTTCTCTCATAATGACGCGATCGGGACGGCGACGTACGAGGATTCCATCGTTTATAGGCTTAATAATTTCACATTCGTTGTAGAGTTTATAATTACCATCGAACCAAGATTCGCAATGTGCGTTATGAATCCATTTTTCTACGTCTCCAGCCAATTTCTCGGCCTCCTGCAATCCGGAAACGAGGCCTTGCGAAATGAGAGATTGGACAGAACTGTGAATATCCTGCATCGAATTGATCGTACTGAAGATATAATGCAGCAGTTTGCCGTTGTCTATGAAACTTTGTTGGGTCTGCAATTCTTCATCGTCGCTTAAAAACAGAACAGATTCGTTAGACTGGCGGAATACGGGGCGGAAATCGAAGGATTGCAGGCTAACGTTCAATTTCTCCCTCGGAATTTCTCCGAAAGGATTGACATATTTGCTTTTTGCTGTGTCTTCTTCCTTTGTTTCGTCACTCGGAAGAATGGGAGCTTTGCCATATTCTTTCATACATGGGAGCTCTGGCTTATTACCCAGCAGCGCCGTTGTCATAAACGTGTCCATTCCTTTTTTTGCCCGGCCTTTCGTTTGATTTGACAGCCACAAAAACATATTTTTCTTCGGGCGAGTCAAAGCTACGTACAGCATATTGAGGGCTTCTACCAGCGTTTGGAATTTTTCCTCATTGTATTCTTCGGCAAACAGGCTGCGCTCCATGCGTTTCTCGACCTTAATGGGAAGTAGCGGGATTTCATTGAAAGGTATCTGCGCGGGAGCAACCCATAAGAAGTTCTTTTCGTTGGGTTCAAGCGGGTAAAATCCGAAGAACGGCACGAAAAGCGTAGGGAATGCCAGTCCTTTTGCCTTATGTATCGTCATAATCTGCACGCCGTCAATCTTTTCTGAAGGCATCGACTTATTACTCAACGTTTCGTTCCAGTATGTAATAAAAGTAGCGAGGTCGGAATGGTATTCGTCAATGAAACCGACGACTTGGTCCAAGAAACTCATCAAATACAGCTCCTGACCGGAAAATTTCTCTAACGAAAGAATGTGTATCAGCCTCTCACAGAGTTCGTAAAGCGGTAAACGGCGCAATGCCTCCGTGTGATTTGTGAAGGTCTCGGGCAAAAAGTCTGCGGCATGGCTCACAACGTCCTCTTTGTCGATCTGATTTCCAAGAATCTCCGTTTGGTATTTTTCTGCCAGGTAGATTTCAGAAATTACATCCTTGGGATTATGCAATACCTTCAGGGCTGCCATCAGCATTGTCACACCTGCTGAAGTTCCGTACACAAAAGCGTCGTCAGATATCAGACGTATTTCGGGATAGTGCTGGGCAAAATAGCGTTGTATGGCATCTGCCTCAAAACGGAAGCGAACAAGGATACCCATTTGCGACAGGGAACAACCTTTTTCGTGCAGGTCGCGAATGATGTTTCCCATCTCCCTGAGCTGTTGTTCCTCATACGAGAGGTTTGCTGCGTCGGTCTGATTGAGATAGGCGGATTCCGGCCAGTTTTCGCCGTCACCCACAGCAACTCTTACGTAGGCATTGCCTTTCTCTGGGTCTATGATTTGCTCAACGTCACTATACATTTGCCTAAGTCGCCGAGCATTTTTATCATCTATGTGCTGTGCAAAGATTTCTACGAGCGAGGGGAAAAGCACCTTGTTGAAATTCACGATTTGTTCGCCGCTGCGTCGGTTTACCCTGAGCGGTTCTTCGTGATATTGCTCTTTGGGGAAATCATTGGCCATATATTGCAGAATACCCCAGTCTCCGTTTCGCCAACGGTAGATGCTTTGCTTCACATCGCCCACTATCATATTGGAATGTCCGGCAGAGAGACTGTTATTGATGAGCGCCTTGAAATTCTTCCATTGCAAGCGCGAAGTATCCTGGAACTCGTCTATCATAACATGCTCATATTGTATGCCGGCGCGTTCATAAACGAAGGAAGTGTCGTCATCGCCCACGAGTTCGTTGAAGAGCAGGGGCGTACGACTGAGTTGGAAACGATTATTCTCGCTATTGATGGCGGTCATCAGCACATCTATCTCGTTGAGCAGGCGGAAGGGATTCAGATTGCGCTTGCAAAGCACACAGGTGTTGATTACTTTCAGGTTTTCCTGCCGCAAAGCTTCAAAAACCGTCACGTCCTGCCACAGCCTTCCCACCTCGGCACAGAGGGCGGCGTCATTCTGGTCGGATTTGCGTATGAGTTTGTTTTCGTCTTGCAGGAATCCTTCGTAAGTTCCCATGCTGATATTCTCAAACGTGCCTTCCGACATTTTTCTCAGGACACTCTCCAAATTTCCTCCGCGTGAGAAGCGACCGAAGTCGTCATATCGCGTCAGTATGCCGCGGGCAGCATCCATAATCCTGTTTTTGCATTGCGTTTGCAGGACATCTATCTTTTTGCGGTAGTCATTGATATTTTCGTTCGTCAGCAAACCTTCGGTCTTTCCGCGCTGGCTCAGGAAAACCTCCTGCGTCAGGTTTTTTGCAAAGGCTCTGAGTTCCTGAGTGAAGTCCCATTTCCTACCCGATTCGATATTGTCGGTAACGAAGCCCACCAACCAATTCATCACGTCGGGGCGCTCATCGATTTGTGCTATCAAGGCATCAACGGCACGGGCTATCACATCTTCGTCGTCAAGGTTTACGCTATAGTTCGACATCAAACCCAACTCGTGTGCCAGATTCTGCAACAGACGTTGGAGGAACGAGTCGATGGTCTGCACATAAAAGTCGTCATAGTTGTGCAAAAGTTGATGCAGTACGCGTTGTGCCCTCGTTTGCAGCACATCGGCTGAAACCTGTGTCATTTCCATCAGTTTTTCCCGCATATTGTCTGCCTCAGTCAGGGGCTTGCTGGCGATATCATACAGATGCTGCATGATACGTGTCTTCATTTCATACGTAGCCTTGTTGGTAAACGTAACGGCCAGGATGCGTCGCGGATCGGCATGCTCCTGAATCAACAGCAACGAGAGAAACTGCGCCGTAAGTTGGAAGGTTTTTCCCGAACCTGCCGACGCTCGATATACATTCAGTTTATTATTCATATCCAAATAGGGAATCAAAATGCCACGTGACAATAAAAACCCGTTTGCTCAGGTATCACTTGTCTTAACGGTTTGTAAAATTAGAATAAATCTTTGGGGCAGCGAAATAAAGTCCTGCATTTTTTATCTCTTTCCCACATATTTTTCATTGTCTCAGCTAAAAAACATAAATTAAGGGTTGTTCTAAAAATTAGGCTGTTTTGATTTGCTTACACTCTCTATACGTTTGTTCCTGCAACCCGCAGAGCTTCACCCTACGGGGCAGATAACAAACAGAGTGTGCGCGAAGAATTCAAAGATTTTTGAGTGATTTTGTTTTTAATGCCGCAGAAGCATAGCGAGCTATGGTTCAAGGTATTAAAGACAATGGCGCCAAAAAGATTGAAAAAGCATACAGACCAAAAAAAGCTTCACAAAATTTTAAAACCTAATTTTTAGAACTACCCTAAAAAAGGTTCGTGTTTTTGGGTGTTTCGTTTCGCATTTTTTTCAGCAACCCCGTTCTTTCAAAAACATGAAAAGCGAAAAAGTTTCCAATAAAAAAGAAAAACAAACTTTTTTAAGGAAAATTATGCAACAAATAGCCACAATTTTTTGTCAAAAAAGACAAAATTGTTTGATTGTTAGAGAGTTTTGTTTTAATGCACCCTCTTTTTCGTAAAAAAGGAATAAAAGTATTTTTTATATCCTTACTTTTGCATCAGACATTAAAATTTTTATCAGAATTGTTCTTAAAATAATCTTTTTTCAGGACAACTCTTCAAACAAAAAAACCAACAAGATGTCAGCAAAAACCAAACATAACGAAATGAAGCATGAGAGTCGGCACGATTTCTCATTTGCTGGCATTCTTGAAAGACAGATAGAAAAAGAATGTCTGTATATGAAGCCCGATTTGAGCATAGCAGATTTATCAAGACTGGTGGCAACAAACCGTACGTACCTCAGTATATATTTCAAGGAGGTGCTTCATTCCTCTTTCTACGAGTACATCAACCGTATGCGTATCTTCAACGCCTGCATCCCCTTGATGAAAAGCAACAACAAACTGAAAATCGAGGCCATAGCCTTTGAAAGCGGATTTCGCTCTGTCACCACATTCCGCCGCGCCTTCACAAAATATGTGGGAACGACACCCAATAAATATTTAAGGAAGATTCAGCTAGAGGAAGTGGAGAAAGAATAATTTTCGGACGACTTCATTTTTTTCATTCTGATTCATATTGCACCAGCACGGCACGGAAATCAAATCTGTGCCGTACTTTTTTGTACAAGGTGGGCACATTTCGCACATATTTTCCCAATCTTCAAAAATCCCTTCCCCACTAAACGATTTTTTCGTGCCGCAACCGCCATCAGAGCGTGCAAAATTATAGGGTTGTTCTAAAAATTAGGCTGTTTTGAGTTTTCGAAGATTTTTGAGTGATTTTGTATTTAATTTCGCAGAAGCATAGTAACCTATGGTTCAAGGAATAAAAGACAAAAGCGCCAAAAAGATTGAAAAATCATACAGACTTAAATGGACTTCCCAATATTTATAAACTAATTTTTAGAACAACCCTATATTCTCTACGCGGTGAGAAAACTTTATCATCGCGATGAGAAAATATTCTCTACGCCATGAGAAAACTTTCTCAACGCGAAGAGAAAGTAAGAATATAGGGAATTTCTTCGCGTTGTTCCATAATTTTTAGTACATTTGCACAAAATTTGAAAACATATAAAATAAAATAATATGAAAGCATTTGTATTCCCTGGACAAGGGGCACAATTCGTAGGAATGGGTAAGGATCTCTATGAGAAACACCCATTGGCTAAAGATTTATTCGAGAAAGCCAACGAAATACTTGGTTTCAATATCACCGAAATCATGTTTAACGGAACGGATGAGGAACTTAAACAGACACGCGTCACACAACCCGCCGTTTTCCTGCACAGCGTGATCAGCGCCATGTGTCTTGGCGACGATTTTGCGCCAGACATGGTGGGCGGTCACTCACTTGGCGAGATTTCTGCCCTCACCGCTTCAAAATGTCTCTCTTTCGAGGCTGGTTTAAGGCTGGTTGCCAAACGTGCAGAGGCCATGCAAAAATCCTGCGAGGCAACTCCCGGAACGATGGCCGCCATTATTGCTCTTCCCGACGAAGAAGTTGAGAAAGTTTGCCGCGAAGTCAGCGAACAAGGCACATTCGGCATCGTCGTTCCCGCCAACTATAATTCTCCGGGCCAACTTGTCATCAGCGGAAACGTAGATGCCGTGAACGAGGCCTGCCGTATTCTCAAGGATAACGGAGCAAAACGCGCTTTGGTGCTTAATGTGAGCGGCGCCTTCCACTCTCCTCTGATGGAATCTGCCCGCGAAGAATTGGCTGCTGCCATAAAGGAAACAGAATTCAGCACACCTGTTTGTCCGATTTACCAGAACGTAGATGGAATGGCGCATACCGATGCAACAGAAATCAAGGAAAATCTGATGAAGCAGCTTACGGGTTCCGTACTCTGGACTAAAGAAGTGAATAGCATGGTTGAAGCCGGCGCTACCTCGTTTACGGAATGTGGTCCCGGCAAGGCGTTGCAAGGAATGATTGCGAAAATCTGCAAGGGCAACGACAATATCACCATTCAATAAGACATTGCACATCGGCATTGCGAAATAATAGGCTATATATCTGCCATCCTCATTTTTGGCGCGGTATATAGCCTGCTTTTGTCTTACATCACAGGAAACATACCTGCATTAAAGAAAACAAACTACATGAAACCACTCATATATCAAGTCCTGCCAAGACTTTTCGGCAACCTGAAAGGAAAGAATGTCGTGAATGGCAGCATTTCTCAGAACGGATGCGGCAAGATGTCGTATTTCTCTGACGAGAACTTGGAGCGAATCAAGGATTTCGGCTACACCCATATCTGGCTGACGGGTATGCTGGCGCACGCCTCGGCTACAGACTATACGCGCTACGGCATCCCCAAAGACAACCCCGACGTGGTGAAAGGAAAAGCGGGTTCGCCATACGCCATTCGCGACTACTATGACATAGACCCCGACCTTGCGCTGAATCCTGCGGAGAGAATGAAGGAATTTGAGGCACTCCTGAAACGTTGCCACGCAGCAGGACTGAAAGTGGTGCTGGATTTCGTGCCGAATCACGTGGCACGCGGCTATCGCTCCACAACAAAACCGGAAGGTGTCAGGGATTTAGGACAGGACGACCGCACGGATGTGTTTTTCGACCCCGACAATAATTTCTACTACCTGCCTGGCGAAACTTTGCACACGGAGAATTTCCTGCAAGGCCGTGCTTCTGATTATTTGGAACGACCTGCCCGCGCCACTGGCAATGATTGCTTTCACGCCTACCCTTCTCAAAACGATTGGTACGAAACTGTCAAACTCAACTACGGAGTAGATTATTCTACCTGTCGCACACGTTTTTTCCCTACCGTAGAGGAACAGGAAATGAAGCCGGATTGCGCCGTTCCCGACACATGGAAAAAAATGACGGACATACTTCTCTACTGGAGTGCCAAAGGTATTGATGCTTTTCGCTGCGATATGGCCGAAATGGTGCCGGTGGAATTCTGGCACTACGCTACTAAGCGCGTGAAAGCCGCACATCCCGAACTGCTCTTCATAGCCGAAGTATATAATCCCGCAGAATATCGCAATTATATCTATCAGGGCGGTTTCGACTACCTTTATAATAAAGTAGGTCTCTACGATACGCTGAAACAAGTGGTACGTCAGGAGCAGTCGGCCGCAGCTCTCACGGGAGAGTGGCAACATATCGACGACATTCGCGACCACATGCTCAACTTCCTCGAAAATCACGACGAACAACGCATAGCTTCCCCCTTCTTTGCCGGAGAACCCATGAAAGCGCTCCCCGCTTTTATCGTAAGTGCCTTGATGGACAAAAGCGCAGTCATGCTTTATGCCGGACAGGAGTTAGGCGAAAAAGGAATGGACGGAGAAGGTTTCAGCGGTTGCGACGGTCGCACCACGATCTTCGACTATTGGACGGTAGATGCCTACAGAAAATGGGCTGAGGGCGAAGCAGAATTCAACGAAGACGAAGCAAAACTCTATAATGCCTATCGCAACATCATGCAACTCTGTCGTGACAACGAAATTGTGCGCGAAGGCAATTTCTACGACCTGATGTATGTGAATTACGACCACCGCGAATCTTTCAATCCCGACCGTCAGTATGCTTTCATCAGGAGTTACAGGAAACAGGCCCTGCTTATCGTCGTAAATTTCGACGAAAGTCCGCGGAATGTCAGTCTCAAGGTTCCTGCCCACGCCTTTGAATTTCTTCAAATCAAAGCAGGACAGAAAAATGCCCTGGATGTGCTGAGCAACACCCGACAACGCTTCAATTTGCAGCCCGACGAACTCTTCAACATCCAACTCCCCGCCTACGGAGCCGCCGTCCTGAAGATTTAGGTCGTACTCTCACAAGAACACAAGACACCTCTTGCCCAAGATGTGGCATATCTCCGAAAAGATGTCCCTTGTCTTTTTCGAGATGTGCCTTATCTTTTCAAAGATGTACTACATCTTTTTCAGCCCCTCCGAGATACGCAAAGAAACATTCGGGAAACTTACAGAAATATTCGGGAAACTTACAGAAATATTCGGGAAACTTACAGAAATGCCGGACATCTATCCAAAGACGTCCGGCATCTTTTGCATTGGCACGAAACAAAAAAGACTCAGATGCCCGAAAACATCTGAATCCTCTATGCTAAATGCTCAAAGATACCTAAAATACAGCATTTGCTCAAAGCCTGATCACCATTCCTTCGTCAGCCATTTCAGCATCTGGGAAGATGGGAGTAGCTTCTCCGAGAATCACATTCTCATCTTCGTAGCGTGAAGAGAAATGTCCGAGCAAGAGGCGTTTCACTTCGGCCAAACGTGCGGTTTCGGCAGCCTGCGATGCTGTGGAATGGAGGTATTTACTGGCACTGTCGGCATCTCGCTCAATATATGTGGCTTCGTGATAGAGAAGATCGACACCATGAATAAGGGGAGCGACCTGCGGCACAAAACCCGTGTCGGACATATAGGCATAAGCCCGCGAAGGAGTGGCAGGTGTAACCAATTTCTCGTGAGGCCAGACCTTTCCATCACTATCCGTCCAGTCTTCTCCCTCTTTTATGGCACGAATGGCATAATGTGGGATATTCAGAAAATCTATCATGTCGCGACGGATATGAGGTAGGTTCGGCTTTTCATTAAACAGGAAACCGCACGAAGGAACGCTGTGATGAAGGGGAATAGTACGGACAGAAAGTGAGCGATCTTCGTAGATGACGGCAGCATCTGTGTGGGAAATGGGATGATATACCACCTCGAAAGACAAGGAACGGCAGAAAAACGAGAGAAAGGGCTGCATGATTTCCTGCAACGCCTTATTCGCATAGATATGCAGGGCCTCCGTACGTTTCAGTAAGGAGAGCGTAGCAATAAGTCCGGGCAATCCGAAGCAATGGTCGCCATGAAGATGCGAAATAAAGACAGCATGAATACCAACTAAGTTCAAATGCATCTTACGCATCTGCAATTGCGTGCCTTCTCCGCAATCTATCAGGAAAAGTTTGCCGCGAACATTCACGACCTGCGCAGAAGGATTGTGACGAACCGTAGGTTTTGCACAACCGCAGCCGAGAATATGTATTTCAAAAGCTTCCATTACGTTTTGTCGCTTCGCAATCAGTTTTTTTCTACTCCTTATATTATATAGGGGCGTTCAAAATTACGGGATATTCTGCCTTTTCTGAAAATAATTGCCGGAAATCAAAATCCAATACTTAGATAAGCCCCATAAACAGCACATTATGAAATTTGGAAAGCGCAGTCCTACAGAAAAGTTCCCTAAAACTCCACAACAGTTATGCCTGCTCCACCGAATTGTACGTGCTCGTCGTGAAACTTCCTTACTCCAGGAACAGTACCTAAGTAAGTACGGATGACTTCTCGGAGCGCTCCCGTGCCCGTTCCGTGCAAAATGCGGACTTGTGGGTATTCCAGCGAAATAGCATCGTCAATGTATGTAGCAACTGCCCGCATTGCTTCGTCAGCTCGGAATCCGCGCAAATCAATCTCGGGACTGAAATGGAGTTTCTTCTCATAAAGTGCATCACGTGTCTCTTTGCTGAGGAATGTGGCGACACGGCTCACGTTATCTTCCTTTGGGCGCTCGGCATGACGAAGGCGGCTCAAAGAAACGTTGAGGTGTATCATACCAAATACGACTCTTGCATTTTTCCCGCTGATGCCTTCTATTTCGCCTACGGTCTGCTGACCATCAAGTCGGACAACATCGCCCTGTTTGAAGACTTCTTTTACATGGGCTCTGGGAGTTTCTGCATTTTGCGGTTCATTACCGACTGCACCTGCGGCATTTTTCTGTTGCATGGCCTTTCCCTGCTGCCTACGTTCCTGACGCTGACGGATACGTTCCATCTTTCTGGAAATTCTGTCGTCATTTCCGTCATTACTTGCCACAGTCTGTTTATATTCCTCGAGTTCCTGACGCGCCTGTCTTGTTTTTTCCTTATCAGCCTGCGCCTCTCGAATGGCACGTATGGTATTTTCTATCTGAGCGTTGGACTGCGAGAGCATTTGTTCGGCTTCTTCCTTCGCTTTGGCGATGACTTCCTTGCGATCGCGGTTCAGTTTGTCCATTTCTCCCTCATAACGGGTGACAACGGCCTCCAATTGTTTTTCGCGAGTGTGAATATTTTTGCGTTTGCGCTCCCAATACATACGGTCGCGGACGATATCTTGCAGATACTTGTCGCTCAAGATATAATTCTTGCCCACCATTTCGGATGCTGCGGCAATAACGTCTTCGGGCAGGCCGATTTTTCGCGCTATCTCGATGGCAAACGAACTTCCCGGGTTACCAATTTGTAACCTAAAGAGGGGTTGCATCAGAGAACGGTCGTAAAGCATCGCTCCATTCTCAACAGTTTCAAAATGTTCGGCCACACGTTTCAGATTCTGGTAGTGCGTGGTAATGATGCCGAAGGAACCGTTTTCAATAAAGCGTTGCAGAATTGCTTCGGCCAAGGCGCCGCCAATTTGCGGCTCGGTACCGGCTCCGAATTCGTCGATTAGCAACAAACTGCGGTTCGTAGAATGGCGTATCATCTGCTTCATATTCATCAGATGGCCGGAATATGTGCTCAACTCGTCGGTAAGACTTTGTTCGTCGCCGATATCAATAAAGATGTCGTCGAACACGCCCATTTCCGACTGTTCGCTCACAGGTACCGGCATTCCGCATTGCAACATATACTGCAAAAGTCCTAAGGTCTTCAGGCAAACGGATTTTCCTCCGGCATTAGGTCCTGAGATAATCAGGAGTCTCTTTCCTTCTGACGGACGTATATCCAGCGGGTTCATACTTTTCCCGTGCATGGCCAGACTTTTTTGCAATAAAGGGTGGACAGCGTGCTGAAGATTGATGACTGGACGATTGACAAGTGAGGGAACAACCGATTCTGTGGCCTCAGAAAATGAAGAGAGGGCGCGCAAATAGTCGATATGTGCCAGGAAACGCAGAGAATCCAGCACAGCAGGAATACGAGGACGTATCAAATTGCTGAGTTCCTGAAGCAAACGTATCACTTCGCGCTTTTCCGCAGCTTGAAGTTCGCGTATTCTGTTGTTAGCCTCGACTACATCGGCAGGTTCTATGAAGACTGTTTTTCCAGTAGCGGACTCATCGTGCACGATTCCCTTTATCTTGCGTTTTGCAGAAGGAGAAACGGGTATTACAAGGCGACCATCGCGCAAAGTGGGCGACACATCGCGGTCTATGTAGCCGGCGGCCTGTGCTTCCTGGATGATTGTGCGCAGACTGTGGCCGATACCGCGCGAGGTCTGCTCCATATTACGTCGAATTGTCAGGAGTTCTGGCGAAGCAGTATCCTTTACTCGGCCGTACTTATTAAGAACTTCATCGATACGCGCCACTATATCGTCGAAAGTCTCCACATCCTCGGCCAAAGTTGCCAGCGTGGGATAGAGTTGTCGGCTATCGTCGGCATCTTCGTCCTGCTGTCTGAAAGCCTGTACGAGTGCCGAAACGGTTTGCATGGAGCGTTTCAGACTAAACAGGTCCACTTCTTCCATATAGGTGCGCTCGGGGCGGATATGCATGAGGGCTTCACGCACATCGAAGAAGTTGGCCTCGTATGCTCCGTCCTGCTCCATCTCGAAGCGCTGGAATTCCTGGGCACAGTTGAGTTCTGATTGGATAGTGGCGAAATCTGTCTTGAAAGTGACGTTTCTGTCCACCCATTCCGTACCAAGGGCAGACATACACCGCCCTTTCAGGAGTGTACGTATCTCATCAAAACCAATTTTCTTTTCAAAATTCTCGGGATATATCATTGTTTTTGTTTTTTCGGGAGTAATGTCAGATTTACAGCCAAGGGAAAGAGGCTTAGTATGCTCTTTTTCGTCACTTTCTCCGTTGTCTGTCCTCAAGACTGATGAGTAAATCGCGCAACTGGGCTGCCGTGACAAAATCCAGGCGCTCGGCGGCGGCATACATCTCTTTCTTGATTTTTTCTATCTGAGTTTCCAAGGACTGTCCGGCATCATATTGCGCAATGGCCTCGGCTACGAAGCGTTCTGCCGTTTCCGTTTGATACAGCACGGACTTATTGGCAGCAGCCTCTGCCCTATCCGAAGCATTTGCCCTTGCGCTGAGTTCGTTATTGCCGATAGTCTTCACAATCTGCTTGGGAACGATATGGTGCTCACGGTTATATCTCTCCTGAATGGAGCGACGGCGATTGGTCTCGTCGATAGTCTGCTGCATCGAGGGCGTAATAGTCTGGGCATACATGATAACCCTTCCGTGAACGTTGCGGGCGGCACGTCCTGCCGTCTGAGTGAGCGCACGATGGCTGCGAAGGAATCCTTCCTTGTCGGCATCGAGAATACACACCAGGGAAACTTCCGGCAGGTCCAGACCTTCGCGCAGGAGATTGACGCCAACTAGCACTTCATACGTGCCTTTTCGCAATTCTTCCATGATTCTGACGCGTTCCAGCGTATCAACATCGCTATGTATGTAGGCAGCGTTCACTTGATGCTGCATCAGATATTCTGACAGCTCTTCTGCCATTCGTTTCGATATGGTAGTGACTAATACACGCTCGTTACGGCTGCAAGTCTCGCGAATCTCATTCAAGAGGTCGTCCACAGGATAATCTGTGCCATTGACTTCTATAATCGGGTCAAGCAAACCCGTAGGTCGCACGACTTGTTCTACCACGATGCCCTCACTCTTTTCCAATTCGTAGTCGGCAGGCGTGGCACTGATGTAGATTACCTGCGGCGTCATGGCCTGAAACTCGGCAAAGGTCAGTGGGCGGTTGTCCAAGGCGGCAGGCAATCGGAAACCATAGTTCACCAATTCTGTTTTGCGGCTACGGTCTCCGCCATACATCGCTCCTATCTGCGGAATGGTGACATGACTTTCATCCACCACCAACAGAAAATCTTCGGGGAAGAAGTCTAACAGGCAATAGGGGCGCGTTCCGGGCTCACGACCGTCGAAATAGCGCGAATAGTTCTCTATGCCGCTGCAATGCCCCAGTTCTCGGATCATTTCGATGTCGTATTCCACACGTTCCTTCAGGCGTTTTGCCTCAAGCATCTTACCTTCCGACTCCAATTCGGCCAGGCGGATTACCAGATCGTCCTGAATCTTTCGGATAGCCTGCTCCTGCGTTTCCTTAGACGTGAGAAACAGATTGGCAGGATAGATTTTATATTCATCGAACGTGGCAATTCTGGTGCCGGTATCGCGATCAAATTCCTCTATCGTGTCGATTTCGTCGCCCCAGAAGGAGATACGCAACGATTCGTCGGCATAGGCCAGAAATACCTCCACCGTATCGCCCTTCACTCGGAAGTTTCCGGCACGGGGATTCACGTCATTTCTGACATAGAGGCCATCTACCAACTGCCGTAGCAGGGCACTCTGCGCATAGGTACGTCCCACCTTCAGTTCTATCACGTTTTCGTAGAACGCAGCGGGATTTCCCATTCCGTATATGCACGAAACGCTTGAGACAACGATGACATCCTTTCTGCCAGAAAGCAGCGACGAAGTGGCCGCTAAGCGCAACTTGTCGATTTCCTCGTTGATGGCCAAATCCTTTTCGATATACGTATCAGTAGAAGCGATATAAGCCTCGGGCTGGTAGTAATCGTAATAGGAAACGTAGTATTCCACCGCATTATTCGGGAAGAAACCCTTGAACTCGTGGTACAACTGCGCGGCCAATGTCTTATTGTGGCTCAAAACCAAGGTCGGTTTATTGACTTGTGCCACAACATTTGCAATCGTAAACGTCTTTCCCGAGCCCGTCACGCCCAAAAGCGTCTGATGAGGTACTCCAGAAAGCACCCCTTCGGTCAATTGGCGAATAGCCTCGGGCTGATCACCAGTAGGACGGTACGAAGATTGCAAATCAAACAGTTTCTGCATATTAAGCGTGCAAAGTTAATAAAAACAAGAGACATGAAAAAATAAGGTTGCATTACTTTTTCATATCCTCATGCACAATATATTTCAGCATAACAGTAAAAACGTTTAATTCCGACAATTTTTCGATTCTCTTCGCCATGATAAAACATTCTCATCGCGTTGAGAAAACTTTATCATCGCCGTGAGAAAATATTCTCAACGCGAAGAGAAAATTTTTCTTGACGAAAAATGAAGGGTAGTTCTAAAAATTAGGTTTTAAAATTTTGTGAAGCTTTTTTGGTCTGTA
>CAMVJO010000002.1 GCA_947167835.1 uncultured Prevotellaceae bacterium | reverse complement strand
GACCATAAAAGAACTTCCCAATATTTTAAACTAATTCTTAGAACAACCCTTTAATGCTACAAACGTCCGTTTTCTGCGTAGCTGTAAAATGTTTCGTCGGCTATAATGACATGATCTATCAGTCTTATGTCAAAATAACTGGCAGCCTGTTGTATGCGTTGTGTCAGGTTGTCATCGTTTTTGCTGGGCTTTTCCTGCCCGCTGGGGTGATTGTGACAAACAGCTATGGCTGTGGCTTTTGAAAGCAGGACTTCGCGCATCAGAACGCGGAGATCTACGGAGGTTTGTACGATGCCGCCGCGACTTATCATCGTGCTGCGAATCAGTCGCAGGTTGTTATTGAGCATCATCACGTGGAATTCTTCCACCGTCTGCTCGTGAAGGGCATTTACTTCCTTGTAATAATCCGCTATGTCGTTGGCAGACTTGATTTCCCGCCTGCTATTACCGGAATACAGGGCGCGGCGGCGGCCAAACTCCGAGGCTGCTATGATGGTAACGGCTTTTGCAGGTCCTATGCCCTTGTAAGTGCAAAGTTCGTCGATGGAAAGTTTACCAAGCTCCTTCAGATTTTCTCCGCAGTCGCGCAAAAGTCGCTGCATTAAGCCGACTGCCGTTTCTTCGTCCGAACCACTGCCTATCAAGATGGCCAGTAATTCTGCATCCGACAGGGATTGAGCCCCGTGCATCATCAGCTTTTCGCGCGGGCGGTCTTTTTCCGGCAGTTGGTTCAGGTTTGTTTTCATTTCAGTCCCTTTCTGCTATGAATACTACTTATAGAAATTCTTCTTGAAGGCTTCAAACTCATCGCGCCCCAGCACTATTCGCCGCCACCAGGCGCGCAAGAATCCTGTGCCGTAGCCGAAAAGCTGGACAAACGAGGCTAAGACGGCGCGAAGTCCCACTCCCACACTTTTTTCGCGCAACGAGGCATCAATAAAGATGATTATGCAGAATAAAGCCAGGGGCAACAAGAACCAAGGCGAGAGCAAACTCAGAACGAGCAGCAGCAAGCATCCCATAGTGAAGACTGCGGGAAGCAGGTGTACGAGTTTCAGCGTTCCGGGATGGCGCTTCGCTAAATTGATGCGGGCTATGCCGGAGTTATGCACCTGCTTGAAAAACTGACGTAGGTTTGCGCGGCGTTTATGCCATACCCATGCTTCGGGGAACAGGCGGCATCGCATATTTGCCTTGAATATCCGAGTGCTGAAGTCGATGTCTTCGCCAAATCGCATACGACTGAATCCGCCGAGTGCCTGATAAGCCTGACGACGAACGCCCATATTGAACGAGCGTGGGTAGAACTTGTCCATTTTCTTCTTGCCACCGCGTATGCCTCCCGTTGTAAAAAACGAGGTCATGGCATAATTGATGGCTTTCTGCACAGGAGTGAAAGATGGGTGGGCTCTGTCGGGACCGCCAAAGGCATCGCAATCGGCAGCAGCCAGTTCCGTTTCAATGGCTTCGAGGTAGCTGCTGGGAACGATGACATCGCTGTCGAGTATCAGCACATAGTCGCCCATAGCACGCTCCACGCCGTAATTACGTGTCTGTCCCGGACCGCTATTGGGCTTGGAAAAATATTTTACGTCCAAACGGCCGGAATATTTCTGCACGATATCTTCGCAGGGCAGGGACGAACCGTCTTCTACCACCACGACTTCAAAATCTTTCACGCGTTGTTCGCAAAGACTTTGCAGGAGTTCGTCCACTTCGTCGGGACGATTATATACCGGTATGATGAAAGAATATTTCATAGCGGAGCAAAATTACAAAAAAATCCTGCAAAATATCATTTTCGTGCCCGAAATCATCTTTATATACGCACAAACCCGTGATTACGGCACATTTACCTGCGTTTTTCAGGCACTTCAAGACAAATCTCAAAAAAATAAATCCGAGCAAAATTCAGTTATCTCGGAGATAATTTCATTTATCTCCCAATTAGTTCTCGATACCTTATATTTACCCACATCTATGCGGCCTTTGTTCATCAGTAGTTTCTCATAGTTTGGGAGTCAAAATATTTACCCCAGAAATAAGGGCAAATAGCTCCGAGCCAATTAACCCATATTGCCCAAATCGCCCATTTACCCCATGAAAATGTTAGCAAAGAACTCGTTATTCCGTTATACCGTCATCCCGTCATAACGAAACACACCGCCAACGATATAAAACTACTTAAAAGGTTTGCGGAAGTTGCACCCTTCTTTCCATCGTGAGCACCCGTAGGCGGTATGTCCCTTGATAACCTTTCCTTGTCCGCACACAGGGCATTTACTTCCCACACGAATACGCTTTTCCTTCGGTTTGTCTTCTGATGAACCCGAGGCAGTGCCTTTTGCCGCCGCATGAGATTTCTCCGCCACGGAGTTTTCCACACGTCGGTTGCTATTATCAGCCATTACCTGGAGAGTAATATCCGTTACCATCTGTTTCAGTTCCGCTATAAACTGATGAGGTTCATATTGGTTGTGCTCAATCTGACGTAGCTTCTTTTCCCAGATTCCTGTGAGCGAAGCACTCTTCAATAGTTCTTCCTGAATCAGTCCTATCAGTTCGATACCCGTAGGTGTCGCGAAGAGCGATTTGCGTTGCTTGCGGATATATCCGCGTCTGAACAGGGTTTCTATAATTGCCGCACGGGTAGAGGGACGTCCTATGCCGTTTTCTTTCAAGGCATCGCGCAATTCCTCGTCTTCCACCAACTTACCGGCCGTTTCCATGGCACGAAGCAACGTTGCCTCGGTGTAATACTTGGGCGGCTGTGTCATTTTCTGAGCCAGGTCGGGACGATGCGGACCGTTCTCGCCCACAGTGAATGTCGGGAGCGTGCGTTCTTCATCGTTTTCGGGCTTATCTTCCGCGTTGTCCTCCTGTCCGGCAAATACATAGCGCCAACCTGGATCAAGTATCAACTTACCCGAGGTTTTGAAGGGCACATCGGCTGCATGTCCCGTCACAACGGTCGTTGCAAAGCGGCAATCGGGATAGAACACGGCAATAAACCTGCGTGCCACGAGGTCATATACATTTCGCTCCATGTCTGTCAGGTTATTCGCCGTCTGCCCCGTCGGTATAATGGCATGGTGATCCGTTACCTTTGAACTGTCGAACACTTTCTTGCTCTTACGCAACTTCTCGCCGCGCAAAGGTTGCAGCAAGGCGCCATAATGACTGCTGATGCCGTTCAATATCGACTTACACTTGGGATAGATATCATCACTCAGGAACGTGGTATCAACACGTGGGTAGGTCGTCACTTTCTTTTCGTACAAACTCTGAATAAGGTTGAGGGTTTGCTCGGCACTAAAGCCGAATTTACGGTTACACTCCACCTGAAGGCTCGTAAGGTCGAACAATCGCGGCGGTGCCTCGGTACCGTTTTTCTTTTGTACGCTATCTACAAAGAAAGGTTCCTTTTCTATCTTTTCAAGTACGGCCCTACCCTCTTCCTCTGTCGAGAAACCGCGGGCTGTGACGGATTTTTTCTGATTGTCTGGGGCATTTCCCTCTTTTTGTTCGTCATCGCCCTCGTCTTGTAGCACCACGTTGAAAATGGTGTCGCGATAATTCGTCGTAAGTACCCAATACGGTTCGGGTTTGAAGTTCTCTATTTCTTGCTGTCGGCGAACAATAAGGGCAAGTGTGGGAGTTTGTACCCTACCTACCGACAACGGTGGCTGACCGTAGGCTTGCGGACGATATTTCAAGGTATAAAGGCGCGTAGCGTTCATTCCTAAGAGCCAATCGCCGATGGCACGACAAAGTCCTGCCTCATAAAGTGCTTTATAATTGTCCTGCGGTTGCAGACTGCGGAACCCTTCGCGGATAGCCTCCTCGGTAAGAGAAGAAATCCAGAGGCGTTCCACCGGACATCGGGCTCCTGCTTTTTGCATTACCCACCGTTGGATGAGTTCTCCCTCCTGTCCGGCATCACCGCAGTTAATAATTTTTTCGGCGTGCTGCATCAATTCCTTTATGACGTCGAACTGCTCCTTTACGCCCTTATCGTTTTTCAGACGTATGCCGAAACGTTCTGGCATCATGGGCAAAGAACCGAGAGTCCAGCGCTTCCACGCAGGAGAATAATCTTCGGGGGCTTTAAGTTCGCACAGATGACCGAAAGTCCAAGTCACCTGATAACCATTCCCCTCCAAATATCCTTTATGTTGCTGCGTGGCTCCGAGAATCTGGGCTATATCACGCGCCACACTGGGCTTTTCTGCAATACATACGATCATGCGTTTTCTACTCCTTTATTATATTTTGAGCGCTACGATTTATTAAGAACCTGCTCCTATTTATTGGCGCGATGCTTCCACCTATTTCGTTTCACCTTCGTCTAAATTCCAAACAGCATCGCACAAATGACGCGCAAGTTCGACATCATGGGTGGTAAGCAGGATGGTTTTTCCGTTTTCTTCGGCAAGACGTTTCAGAATGCCGAGAATTTCGGGACGAGCTCGGTAGTCAAGAAAAGCCGTGGGCTCATCCAGTACAATAGCTGGGGTCTTCTGCGCCAAAGCTCTGGCCAACATCACACGTTGTCGCTCACCATCGCTGATAGCACCGAGGCGCTTCGCGCCAAGTGGCAGTACCTGCATGATTTCCATGCTCTGCTCAACAGTTTGGCGGTCATACTCCGAAAGATGTCCCGTCAAAGATGCGTAAGGCAGGCGTCCCATTTCAACAACCTCGCGCACCGTGAGCATACCTGCGTCATATCGCGTGGTAAATACGGCAGCCACTTTTTTTGCAAGGGTTTGCAGACTCATTTCTCTGACATCTGTATCGTTCCAAAGCACCTTCCCTGATACTGGGGGGAGCAAACCCACTATAGTACGGAGCAATGTACTTTTTCCGCAGCCGTTTCGTCCGATAATGGCGGTCACGCTCCCACTATCGAAGTGATAATTGAGCGAAGACAGGACTTCCTGACGGCCATATCCCACATTCAGATCAACAAGTCGTAACATGAAGAGAAGATGACGGAGAAAAACAATGGAAACAGCACACTGAAATCAAAAGACCAGCCGAAAGTTACGCTTGGTTACTTGTCTTTTTTACCGAATACGGAGAAATGAACGTAACGCTTGGGGTGATTTTTCAAATCTGTCACCAAACTGTCGGTATGCTGCACCGTATTATTCAGATTGTCGTAGAAATTACGACTATTCAGCAGGAGACCGAGAGAATTGTCGGTGCTGTTTAATTTTGTATTCAGACTTTGACTGATATTGTTCAGGTTATTTGAAAATTGTTGCATCTGCACCACTGTTTCATCCACCTCTTTCATGGTTTTCTGCACATCTACCGCAGCCAAATTACCCGAAAGTTTCTGCAAGTTCTGACTTGTGGCATTCAAATGGGTGAGCAAACTCGGAATATCCTGCTGCATCATCACATTAAGTTGGCGGGAAGTGGCATTTAGCTCCGAAGTAATCTGCGCTGTGTTCGAGAGAATCTGCACCAGTGCGGGATTACCTGTCAGATTGTTCACATTAGTAAGAATGGAATCCAACTTTGGCAACATTTCTGCCACAACAGGAATGAATTTCGCAACTTCGTCCATCGCTCCCTTGTGCAAATCGCCTTGTATCGTGTCGCCTTTTTCCACTACCTCCAAGGGATTTTTACCAAGTATGAGGTTCATTTTTATAGAACCCATCAAACTCGTTTCAAGTTCGGCAATAGTACCCACAGGAACGCGCATATCTTCGTCTAACTCCACGGCAACAACAACTCTGTCCGTGTTTTCATAATCATAATTGATTTCACGAACAATTCCTACGGCATAACCATTTGCATATACGTGGTTAGATACACTTAACCCCACAACATCGTGAAAAACTATGTAGTAAGTGTTTGATGACTTGAAGACATTGACGCCTTTCAGGAAGTTAATCATAACGAAAAGCAATGCAATGGCAACAATTGCCGTGAGCGCAATTTTTACTTCTTTTGTAAAATATTTCATAGGGTACTGATGTTTTGCTATATCTTTGATTATTTCCGCCTATAAGAAGATTCTGCTTATTTGCGGGAACATTCTATTTATTTGTGCCGATACATACGAATCAAGCTCTGAGATAATTCCTCTATTTCCGGCCTTTAGTCTTTTTACTTTCGTTGATAGCCTCGCGAAGGTCGATACGTTTTCCGTTTTTGAAGGCTACGATAAAAGTATCCTTGAACTTGTCAGAAATACTCTTCTGCAAACGCTTGATTTCCTCGTAATCTGTCGTATTACCGTAGGTATATTTATAGGCGCCTCCGTCTAAATAGAAATCGGCATCGGCCAAACCTTTTAGACGGATGTCATTTTGTTTTAGTTTACGTTCGCAAACGAAGAGTTGTACCTTGAAGACAGGAGCCTCTGCGGTTTCTTCTTTCTTTTGCGGCACCTGTGTTTCTTTTTCGTTGGATTTACCTGCGTTACCTACGACACCTCCAGATTTTTCACTGGCTTTTCCAGATTTTTCACCAACCTTATCGGATTTATCCTCGGACTTTGCAGACTTCTCTTCGGACTTTTCAGGTTTTACCGTGTCCTTTTCTTTTTTATCTTCTTGCTTTGCTTTTACAGGTTCGGTTTGTGGGGTTTCTTCTGCCTGATTACCTGCGTTAATATCGATTTCGGGTAAGGTTGCTGCCGCGCGGTCGTGCTTATTGCGGTAGTCTATAAAACCATTGTAGATAGAACGCGCAATAGTGCTGATACCTGCTTTGGTATTGAGGTAATCTTCTTCAGCAGGTGTGCTGATAAATCCTACTTCTACGAGAACGCTGGGCATAGCCGACATTCTGAGAACGGCAAGACTGGCCTGGTGAACGCCACGATCGACTCTTCCACCATTTTTCAACTGCTTTTGAATGAGACGTGCCAGTTCTATGCTTTTTTCCATGTACTTGTCCTGCATTACCTCGAAGATAATGTAGCTTTCGGGCGAGTTATCAAATCCTTGGTAGTGCTTTTTGTAATCGCTCTCCAAGAGAATGACGGAGTTCTCCCTGCGGGCAACGGCCATATTCGCCTTAGTCTGCGCCACACCGTTAGTAAAAGTTTCTACTCCCCGAGCAGTACGTGGTGCATCCTTGGGAACGGAATTGGTATGGATGGAAACAAATAAATCAGCCTTGGCTTTGTTGGCTATGTCAGGCCTTTTATATAGGGGAATGAAGATATCCGTAGAGCGTGTGTAGATAACTTTCACATCGGGGCAGTTCTGAGTAACCAATGCGCCGAATTCCAGCGCTACCTTCAGGTTAATATCTTTTTCGCGCGAGTAAATTCCCACAGCTCCGGCATCGTGACCGCCATGTCCGGCATCAATTACAAGTATGAACTTCTTTCCATCGGCTTGTGCCGCAATAGCACAAAGCATGAGCAAGAAAGAAAGTAAAATCCTGCCCATAGTGAAACGTATATCAAGTATATTAAATAATGAGTGCGTCATTCTTATTCTTTAGACTTATTCGTTTTTCAAAACTCGCCGCGTAGTCCAACCATATAGGGCAACAACGATGAAACATACCAAGGGAAGTGCAAAACTCACGTTCTCGGCAGGCATTCCCGCAACAGTTTTCAAATCTATCACGGCACCCTGCAACGGTGGCATCAAGGCACCGCCAACTATAGCCATGACAAGAAAAGCAGCCCCGAGGGTAGTATCGCGTGACTCCACATTTTCGAGAGCTATACCGTATATCGTGGGGAACATGAGCGACATAAATGCACTAATGCCTATCAAACAATACAATCCCGTTATGTCCGTAAAGAATATCGTGCCTATAGTACAAATGGAGGCGCAGATACCGAATACGAATAGCAACTTACGCGAATTTACATAGTGCATCAGGAACGTACTCACGAAGCGACCGCACAAAAACATGGACATAGCAAAAATATTGTAGTTCTGCGCAGTAGCTTTGTTGATGCCAAGACGATTTGCGTAGTGGATAATAAAAGTCCACACCATGATTTGCGCCGCTACATAGAACACCTGAGCCACTACCCCGAAGCGATATTCCGAATTGTGCCACAAACGGCTCAATGTTTCGCGCTTACCAGATTTTTCGGCGCTCATACCAATATTCGGCATACGGGTAAGGGCTATTATCACAAATATCATGGTAACTACAAGTCCCAAAGCCACATAAGGATCGCGAATAATGGCCAAATCATGCAGACGAATATTGGCTTTCTCAGCCTCGGAAAGTGTTGAGAAGATGATTTCACCTGTGGCATCGCGCCTATCGCTCCATAACTGCGGCAAAACAATAAGTGATGCGACAGCCATGCCCGAAAGCGAACCAATAGGATTGAAAGCCTGCGCCATATTCAGACGGCGTGTACTGGTTTCCTTACTTCCCAGGGAGAGAATGAACGGATTGGCCGTGGTTTCAAGAAATGCCAGGCCGAAAGTGAGAATATACAGGGAGATACAGAAAAAAGAGAACTCTTGCATAGATGCTGCCGGAATGAAAAGAAAAGCACCTAGGGCATAAAGTGCAAGTCCCAGTAAGATACTTTTTTTATACGAGTAGCGACGGATGAACAGCGCGGCAGGAATGGCCATTGTTGCATAGCCACCATAAAATGCAAACTGCACAAGCGATGCTTTTGCCGCAGAAATTTCCATTACTGTCTGGAAAGCCGCCACCATCGGGTTGGTAATGTCGTTTGCAAAGCCCCAAAGTGCAAAAAGTGTCGTAATCAAAATAAAAGGCACCAATAATTTGCGCGGTATCAACTGCTTTTTCTCTCGTTCAGTCAGACCTAACGGATTTTCGTCCGTTAATACGGCCTCGTTCGTATGGAGTTTTTCTTTTTCCATCAAGTATTTTGTTTCTGGATTCCGATAAAAAATCTATAAATTCTATTCTTTGCAATAACGGCTCGACAAAAGAGCTCATATTGCCTCGCGAAGATACAAATAAAAAACGGCTTTTCCTGCCTTATCCCGCTTTTTTTAATTCATTATTGGAGATATCGGAGATAAAACCTACAAAATCTGCCACTCCTACCCTACTATTTCAGAAATTCACCCTACCTTTTCTAAAAGAAACGACACTTTTCAGCGTTAAGTAAGCACTACAAATAACACAACAAGGAGTTTTCCAAACAACGCCCACATTACCTGAATCAATCCAGCCAATATGCATTCTCTTCGCGTAGAGAAAAGATTCTCATCGCGAAGAGAAAATTTTCTCTACGCGATGAGAAAACTTTATCATGGCGATGAGAAAATATTTAGCTTGTCAATCTATTCTTGTAACCGGCAGATAATAAACAAAAGGCAAGATCAACCTTTTATTGCTGTTCCGAAATTCTATTCTTCCTCAGCTTCTTTTTCCAAAATACGTTGTTCGCGGGGCCAATTCACGAGGTAAACATTCTCGGTGGCGCGGGTAAAAGCAGTATATAGCCAGCGAAAATAGGATATATCCATCATTTCAGGTGATATATAACCTTGATCAATAAATACCTGCGACCATTGTCCGCCTTGTGCCTTGTGACAGGTAACGGCGTAGGCATGTTTTATCTGCAAGGCGTTGTAATACGAATCTTCGCGCAGGTTTTTCATGCGATCGCGCTTATTCGGAATATCAGCATAGTCGGAAAGTACGCTTTCATAGAGGCGGTGCGATTCTTCTGACGAGAGCGATGGCGATTCGGAGAGCAACGTATCAATCATTACGCGACATTCCATCGTAAAGTCGTCATAGTCGGGAAATTCCAGCACAGCATCGGCAAAATGGAAGCCGTGTGCTTCGTGAAAGTTGAATATTCTCACAACACGTGCCGTATCACCATTGGCAATAAAGGCAAAAGGCAAGGTTTCGCCCTTCGGAAGTGTTTTTGCCAAGGTTTCTGCCCAGAAATAGTTGTTTTTCACCACCATAATGTAGTCACCGCGACAGATAGCCTCCTCGCGATCGAAAATCATGCGGCGTATTCCTTCGTTAAATAGGTTGGCGCGTTTGTTTGAACGGGTTACGACGATGGTTTCGCCCACTCCATATTCATTATATGCCTCATCAAGTTTTTCTACTAAGTCATTTCCATCAACAAATTCCACTTCGCCCTTTTTTCGCCCCGTGATAATGGGCGGTTGCAGGGTTTCGGTCTGAATCATCTGGCGGATAAGGGTGGCATTACTCAAGACACCGGAAGCGGCCTCCTGCCTAACGACATCTGTCAGGCAACTTTCAAAAACTTGCAGGCCATAAGCGCCTATTACCTGGTTATTAAGTGCAGGACTTTCGGACTCGCCTACAGGTGGCAGCTGGGCATCGTCGCCAATCAGCATCAAACGGCATCCAGAACCTTGGTAAACAAATTTTACGAGGTCATCCATAACCATTCCGCTCCCGAAAATACTGGTTTCCCCCATTCCGCCCATCTGTAGCATCGAGGCTTCATCTACAATAAACAAGGCGTCGCGCAATTTGTTGAAGCCAAGAGAAAATCGCGTCTGTTCTCCGTTGAAGGTCTCCTGCCTATAAATCACTTTATGGATAGTAAAAGCCATTTGCCCTGCATGAAGCGACAAAACCTTGGCTGCCCTACCCGTTGGCGCCAACAAAACGACAGGGCGCTTCAGGCTATTGAAAACTTTAACCAAGGTACCTATCAATGTCGTCTTTCCCGTTCCGGCATAACCGCGCAAAATAAATGCGCTCATCTGGTCTTTCGATTCGCAGAACGCACCAATTTTCGCTACTGCCGACTGCTGCGACGGAGTGAGCGACATACCGAACGATTGACCTAAGAGTTCAGAAATTTGCATAGGGATTCCGACTTTTTGCTGGGCTGGATAAAATGATTGAAAGAGAAATCTGGCTTTTTACCGTACTTTTTGAAATGATAAAACAGGGAAAAAGGATACCTGTCCGAAACTATCAGGAGTTTCTTCGGACTACATCTTGCAGAAATCAGATATTCTGTGATACGAGCCAGCCCAAATATCCAAGAAAGAGGGTTGTCAGTACAGCACCTTCCCAGCGTTCCACTTTATATTTGGTGAAACAGAAAAACCAAAGCAACACAATGCTGAAAAGCATGAGGCCGAAATCAACAAGGCTGAGGTGATTGATATAAAGTGGGTGAATCACGGCCGTTACGCCGACTATCATCAGGATATTCAGCACATTCGATCCAATTACATTGCCGATAGCAATACCGCTCTGCCCTTTATATGCAGCTACTACGCTGGTAGCCAATTCGGGAAGCGACGTACCGCCCGCAAGTATCGTCAAACCAACTACGGCATCGGACACTCCGAGAGATTTCGCGACATTGGCAGCACCGGAAACGAAGATATGGCTGCCGAAGACGAGGCAAGATAGTCCGCAGACGGTCCAAAATATACTTAGCCACACAGCCTGTTGTTTTTTCCCCGAGCCTTCTTCTAAATCCTCGGGGGTAGCCATTTCTATATTGCCCTTACGTCCTAAACGAAGGGTATAAAAGAAGAAAAACAGCAGGCCGAAAATCATAATCACGCCATCAAGCCGCGAGATGTGGCGGTCAAAACATAAAGTCACCAACAAAAGCGTGGCTGCTGCGGCAAAAGGAATATCTTTGCGGACGGTAGCGTGGCCAATCTGCATGGAAGCCACACAAGCCGCGACGCCTGTGATTAGTAGCGTGTTGAAAAGATTTGAGCCCACGATATTACCGATTGCCATGTCGGACGTTCCTTTCAATGCCGACATCAAACTGACAAAGAACTCGGGCATAGAGGTTCCTATCGCCACGATAGTAAGTCCAATCACGATTTCTGGCATATTCATTCGGCGAGCAATATTCACGGCTCCGTCGGTAAGTCGGTCTGCACCGAAGAGAACGATGCATACTCCTATTATAATATATATAATGTCTAACATATCGTATTTTTAGTCGGTATCAACAATTTCTTAATCAGGATTATCCTCTCACAAAACGCCAATCACACTATTTTGCGGGCTGCGCACTAGTGCGAAGCGTGACAACAACGATTTCGGGTGGGAGCAGAATGCGCATAAGCATGAAGCCCATTCCCGTACCTTGGGTGACAAAGAGCGTATGTCCGTCTTGTTCGTAGAGACCTCCCCACTCTTTTCTTTTAAAGACGGCTGGCGACCAACCAAACAGGTTCATTTGTGCACCATGTGTGTGCCCTGAAATGGTAAATGGGATTTCGGGATGATTCACCACGTCATAATGCCATTGATATGGGTCGTGAGTGAGCAATATCTGGAAGGAATTTTCATTGATGCCCTGTTGTGCTTTTTTCAGGTCGCCCGTATGTGGAAATGGCGGGCTGCTATAATTCTCAGAACCCAAGATAACAATGCTGTCGCCCGATGTTTCACGGACGATATACGAGGCATTACGCAACAGGTGCCATCCGGCTTCTTCTTGCTGCCGGCAAAGTTGCATGATCTGCGCGATGCTGTCAGCAGGCGTAGGCCATTTTCTATATCCCATGTAGTCGTGATTTCCCATAACCGACACCACGCCGTGTTTCGCCCTTAGACGAGACAAAATCCCCGCATACGGTTCCCATTCGTCAGCACTAAAGTTTACCACATCGCCCACAACGGCTATGAGGTCGGCATCCAGACTGTTTATGCTGTCGGTAAGTTTACTTAGGAACGTTGTATCGCCATCATAACTGCCGACATGTAAATCCGAAACGACGGCAATGCGGAATCCATCGAAGGAACGCGGTAATTTGTTGGAGCGGAATGTTACTTCCTTCACCTTAATTTCATAAGGCTCAACGAATGTGGAGTGTAGGAGTAAGATAACGATAAACGGCATCGTGATCCATCCCATTCTGTCTATGATTTTCCTGATTTGCGGGCGGCGCTTAAACCGTTTGCCGACGAAAAGAAATATGGCCAGCCATGTCTGTGGAATGGCAACAAGCATAAAAGCAAATACCACATAGGATTTCAGCATTGCCTCGCGCTGCGTATATCCTTCGTCGAAGGCCAGAATTGCTGCGGCAAGGAAAATCAGTCCGTTTACCGATAAAAGCAGATATTTCGCCCACTTCAGATGACGCCGCCGCCAGTAACGTCGCACTATCACGAAGGTAGGCAACGAGAAAAGCAGAAATATGAGTGGAAGGATGCGAAGTAACATACGTTAATGGCAAAGTAATGTGAAAATAGTCGGATATATCTTTCCGTACCTCAGGGCTATTATAAATTACCTCAGAACTATTTTATTTTATCTCCGAACTATTTTATTTTATCTCGGACTTATTTTGAATTATCTCGGACTTATTCAGAGGAATGCCTCACTTTTCTAAGAAGTTGTCGGACTATCCCCAAAAGATGTAGGACTTCTCTAAAAAGATAACGGACTTCTCTGAAAAGATGTCGGACATCTCCGGGAGCACCTCGGAACTATTCTACAGGAAGTCGAATTTAAATCTGATTTCCCCGCTGTTTCAATTCATTGCTGCTATGATAATAGCAAAGAAAATATACAAAAAGTAAAATGCTATGGTTGTAAGAATTGAAGCCAAAGCCCAATTACGCGCTCTGCGGGAACTCTTTCTGGCTTCCTCGTACATTCCTTGATACCAAAGCGTATCTACTTTGTTTGCATAGACGATTGAAACGATTCCGAAGGGGATACAGCAGCATACCGTGCTTAGAATGGCCAAAACCATGTATGTACTCGGTCTTTCCTCCGAGCCTGCATGATTTTGTGGGGACTGCTGCCAAGATTGCTGCGGTCCCTGCCAATTTTGTTGCTGGCCTTGCCAATTCTGCTGCGAGTAATTGCAATACTGACACGGGCAAACGCGATTTTGCTGCCCTTGCTGCCAGTTTTGCTGGTTTTGTTGCCAATTCTGCTGCCCGTTCTCGTTGGGTTGTTGGGCACTTTGGTTATTGAAATCGGTATTATTATTTTCGTAGTCCATGATATATGATTTTTGTGGGGAGTTACTTTTTTGGTTTTATCTTTCCGAACATTTTTGCTGCCTTCAATTTCATCACACCAAAGAGCGCTTCGCTGAAAATGCCGCCGGACATTTTGCTTGTTCCTTCCTGTCGATTAACGAATATGACACTTACTTCTTTTACTTTGAAGCCTAAAGTATAAGCGGTGAACTTCATTTCAATCTGGAAGGCATATCCCTTGAAACGTATGGCATCAAGGTCGATAGTCTCGAGCACTTTGCGTTTATAGCATACAAATCCTGCCGTAGTGTCGTGAATAGGAATACCCGTGACGAGGCGAACATATTTTGAAGCGAAGTAACTCATCAAAACACGACCCATTGGCCAGTTTACTACGTTCACTCCTGTGACATATCGGGAACCCACCGAGACATCCCCGCCTTCCGTAGTAACGGCGGCGTATAGGCGCGGCAAATCATGGGGATCGTGACTGAAGTCGGCATCCATTTCAAAGATATATTCGTAGTCGCGTTCCAAAGCCCACTTGAAACCGCGGATATATGCCGTTCCCAGACCTAATTTCCCCGAGCGTTCTACCAGAAACAGGCGGTCTGCAAATTCTTCCTGCATCAGATTTTTCACAATCTGCGCAGTACCGTCGGGAGATCCGTCGTCAATAATGAGTATATGGAAACTTTTTTCAAGTGCAAAGACGGCACGGATAATTCTCTCGATATTTTCTTTTTCGTTATAGGTTGGAATGATTACCAAACTGTCACTTTTTACCATGAATACGGCGTTTTTAGTTTTTACACAAGCAAAAGTAATGATTTTTTGCCGAAACAACCATTTCTCCGTGCTATTTTTTGTACGTAACTGCTTTTTTTGCTAATTTCGCGCTGAATGAAAAGATTATAAACGAAATAAAACACAAAAATGAAAAGATTATTTTTTATCGGAATCCTGGCTATTTTCACACAACTGGGATATTCTCAGAGTTACAAGGTAGAAGGCTTAGCTCCTGCCGGAACAAAAACCGTTTATCTCCAAAATCTCGAAACTCGGCAGGTAGATAGCGTAAAAGTAAGCCGCGACGGTAAGTTCCAGTTCGCAGGTACGACCAACAATCAGCCATTTATGACGGCTTACTTCATGGAAACTCCTCAGAAACCCCGCACCGTTGCGTTTTTCTGCGAGGGAAATGTGAAAATTGACCTGATTAACAAAACGGCTTCGGGCGGAAAAGAAACGCAGAAGCTGAACGAATTCAATAAATCTCTGGACGAAATCGAAGCGCCTCTGATGAAAGAATACGATGCCCTGATGCAAAAAAGAGCGGCTGGGCAGGAACTTCCAAAAGAAGAGGTGGCAGCATTTCAGGCCAAGGCACAAAATGTGATGGATGCCTCGCTGAAAATCGTAAAGAAGGTGCTAAAAGAAGATACCTCCATGCTCTATCCGGCTTTCGTGCTTCGGGCATACGCGCTCCAAATGGAAGAAAAAGATTTGGACGACATCTTGGCTCTTAATGCCGCTTACACCAAACATTCCTACGTAAAACCTATCATCGAAATGGTGGAAACGAAAAAGAAGTCGGAAATTGGCAAAATGTTTACCGACTTAGAGATGCCGGATACCTTGGGTAAATCTCACAAGCTGAGCGAATACGTGGGAAAAGGCCGATATGTCCTGATAGATTTCTGGGCAAGTTGGTGCGGTCCCTGCATGGCTGAACTTCCTAACGTAAAGAAAGCATACGAGCTCTATCATTCCAAAGGTTTCGACATAGTTGGTCTTTCTTTTGACAACAATCGCGCAAATTGGGTAGGAGCTATCAAACGCAAACAGATGGATTGGATTCATTTGAGCGACCTTAAAGGTTGGGATTGCCTGGCCGGACAGGTTTATGGCATAAGATCCATTCCTGCTACCTTACTTGTTGATCCGCAGGGCGTGATTATTGCAAAAGACCTGCGTGGCGAAGCGATGTTGGACAGACTTGCTGAAATTTTCAAATAAGGTTTTCTTATGAAGAGGCTGACTATTTTATTTTTCCTGCTCACTTTCATTTCTTTCAAGGCAGCAGCGCAGAGTGACATCTACGGTTTCACGGCACGCAACGCCGCTGCCCAGGAAGTGTGCATGGATACTTACAAAGGACAAGTTATTCTTGTGGTAAATACCGCCACTCATTGCGGTTTCACGCCACAATACAAAGAGTTGGAAGCACTCTACAACAAGTTCAAGGCACGCGGATTCGTCATTCTCGACTTTCCGTGCAATCAGTTCGGCACTCAGGCTCCTGGTGACATACATACCATTCAGAGCTTCTGCACGGAGCATTTTCAAGTCACCTTTCCGCAATTTGACAAGGTATGTGTGAACGGACCGGACGCCACTCCGCTCTTTTCCTATCTGAAAAGCAAACTGCCCTTCCGCGGTTTCGATCTCAATAACCCATTTGGACAACGTTTAGACCAGATGTTCAGGGCACAGAACCCGGATTTCGACAAGAATCCCGACATCAAATGGAATTTCACCAAGTTCCTTATCGACCGAGACGGACATCCCGTGCAACGCTTCGAACCTACCGAAGATATGCAGCGAGTGCGCGAAGCCGTTGAGGGATTACTTTAAGGGTTGTTCTAAGAATTAGTTTAAAATATTGGGAAGTTCTTTTATGGTCTGTATGATTTTTCAATCTTTTTGGCGCTTTCGTCTTTAATTCCTTGAACCATAGCTTGCTATGCTTCTGCAAAATTAAAAACAAAATCACTCAAAAATCTTTGAATAATCAAAACAGCCTAATTATTAGAACAACCCTTAACTTTCTTGCTCACATTTTTATTATCTACTCCGAAATACCATGAAACATATTCGTATCTTCTCCATTTTGCTCCTGCTTGCCTCAACCATGTTCAGCAGTTGCATGTTTTTCAACAAGTCTAAGGTTGAATACCTCCCTTATCAGGAAGAAGAAGGCGGCGATTGGGGACTGATTAGCATAGATGGCGAAGTTTTGTACAAAGAAGAATTCAGCAAAAGGCCGAGTGCTGTCGTTAATGACCGCTTTACGGTGGAAAACGAGGACGGTCTCTACGAACTCTACGAACCTACGAAGAAAAAGCCTACGCGTGTCAATAAAACTGACTACAAAGCCATCGGTTTGTTCAACGATGATGTGACACCGGCCGTAGAACCCGGAAAACCCATCGACGTTATTGACAAAGACGGCAAGGTAAAATTCACTTTCGACGAGGTTGATGGAGTTCCCGTCACAGGTATGTCGGTCTTCTACAACGGTTATGCCGTTTTTCAGGCAGGAAATAAATATGGTCTGGTAGATACCGACGGCAAAGTGACAATCCCTGCCGAATATGCCTCACTCTATCTTGTTTCCGATGGCAAAACGGTGGGCATCCGTGCCGAAAAAGAGAAAATGAAGAGCATGAAGGATTTTGGCAGCGAGGATAAGTATGAAGACAAGCGCGAAGCCAGTATTATGACGCCCGCAGGCAAGGAATTGGGCTCATTTAAGTTGTCAAAAATCCCCAAATACGGCGGTTGTTTCGCATCTGGCGTTATGGCAGGCTCAGTTGATAAAGACGGAGACGAGGCTTGCGGACTATTAGACGAAAAAGGTGAATGGGTTGTCGGACCTTCCACCAAATTCCGCCACATCAATATCGGAAATGACGACGATATCTATCCCAATACGAGTATGCGCGGAAATTATGTCACCTTTTCCAACAAAGATTACGAAAAAGGCGTTATGGACTTGGAAGGTGAAATCGTTTTGCGCGCAAAATACGAAGACCTCTTCTTCATTGATGATGACTTGCTGGCTGCCAAGAAAAAAGATGACGACGGATATATCGTTATCGACTTGGATGGCAACGAAATCATTGACGACGAATATAAAGACATCCTTCCTTTCTTCGAAGGAAGCGACTATTGCTTCGTAAAGGACGACGATCACGAATATTCGCTCATGGATAGAAAGGGGGAAATCAAGAAAAAAACACCGGATATCTACGAAGTAAGTTTTGGTTACGGAAATTTGTGGGTAGAAAGCGACTATGTTGATTTCAAAACCTTGGTAAACGAACTGAAGATAACGGATAAAGGCATTTTGGACTTCACTCTCGATTTAGAACCCGCAGCTGCGCTTAAACACATGATGGAATTGGGCGAAGTAGATATAGATTACGAACCGAAGGCCGAAGAATATCGCTATAGAAGCAACATTACGGGTAACTTGAAGCTAAGTAACGGCACAGGTGTGGAATATGAAGTGATATATAGCGAAGATATGACGGAAGATATCAAGGAACGCGTCACGGAATCCTACTATGGCTATTCATACAGCTGGGATAAGACCGTTGGACAGCGATTCAAGTCAATTACTCCCAGACAAATCTTCGTCACAATCGGAAACAGCGGCAAACTTAGCGACAAAATGAAGGATTTGTACCAAGCCGTCAAGAAAAAAGCTGAAGATCTGGGTAGCGAAGTCAAGTCAAACAGAAATGCCTTCGTAGCACAACTTGACTATGAGAAGGCTATCTTCGTTGCAAACGCAGGTAACAGAGTTTTAATCCATGTTTTCAAAGGAGATCCCTACGATGTGGATATCTCGTCTTTCGAAAATGTGAAAGACGGAGCATCTGACGACTCTTACGACTTAGATTACGCACAACCCGTCGAAGCAGCGACTGCTGACTCCGTTGCAGTTGCAGAATAAGCGGCACATACGGACATTTAGTCAGACAAAAAATCATTTAAGAGCGAAAGTCTAAGACAATTTAGGCTTTCGTTTTTTTACTCCCGAGACAAGAAAAAAAATAGCTCGGAGATAAATTTTTGTATCTCCGAGCCCATATTGCCCAAATTGCCCATTTTCCCCATTTCCCCCCAAAAAGCGCATTGAGAGTCCCTGCAAAATCTACTCTTCTCCCTCGTCAATAAACCGACAAGTGAGGTTTCCATAATTCTCTATGCGGCGGTCGCGCAGAAATGGCCACCAGCGACGCACTTGTTCACTGCGCTGCATATCGACCTCCACTATTTCTACGGTTTCCTCGTCTTGCGGAGCTTCATATAGGAGTTCTCCTTGCGGACCGCACACAAAACTTGTGCCCCAAAAGCGTATTCCTGCGGTTTGTCCGCTGGGGTCGGGTTCAAATCCTGTGCGATTTACCGTTACGACGGGCAAACCATTGGCAACGGCGTGTCCACGTTGTACAAGTTGCCACGCCTGTCGCTGACGTGCCTGCTCTTCGGGCGTATCTTCGGCAGCATAACCTATAGCGGTGGGATAAATCAGGATATCGGCGCCGGCCAAAGCCATAAGTCGCGCTCCCTCAGGATACCACTGGTCCCAACAAACCTGAACGCCGAGGCGTCCTACACTGGTGTCGATGGGACGGAAACCTATGTCGCCAGGAGTGAAATAAAACTTCTCATAATAGGCAGGATCGTCGGGAATGTGCATTTTTCTGTACTGCCCTGCCACACTACCGTCCTTTTCAAACACAACGGCGGTGTTGTGATAAAGTCCAGCTGCGCGCTTTTCAAACAGACTGGTGACTAAAACCACATGATGTCGGCGGGCTGCTTCACTATAATAGGCAGTTGCTTCGCCAGGTATGGGAGTGGCCAGATTAAACAGGTCCACATTTTCGGTTTGGCAGAAATATGGTGTGTCATGTAGCTCTTGTAACACTACAAGTTCGGCACCTTTAGCGGCTGCCTCGCCTATTTTCTCACCAAGACGCCTGCGATTTTCCTGCGCATCGGTCGTAGGGGCATATTGTATGACTGCAATTTTCATGTGCTGTGTCAGAAAAAAACTTATGTTGGGATTACTGTTTTGGGATATTGCATCGTGGCGCAATGAATGGAGCCGTGTTGCTGAATAAGCGGGACGGCATCTATTCCCACCACGTCGTATTTCGGGAAAAGTCGTTGCAAAGCCTTTTTTGCGCGCTCGTCATTCTCGGTTTGGCGGTATGTAGGCAACAGAATGGCGTGATTCATAATGAGGAAGTTGGCATAAGTAGCGGGAAGTCGCTGCCCTTCTTCGTCATATATGGCATCGGGCATGGGAAGCGGCACTAACTGATAGGGCGTTCCGCGCAAAGTTCTGAAAGCCATGAGTTCCTCTTCCATAAGTCGGAGGTCTTCGTAATGTTCGTCGGAGTGGTCCTCACATTTCACGTAGGCAATATGATTGTCGGGACAGAAACGCGCCAGAGTGTCGATATGTCCGTCGGTATCGTCGCCCTCCAAATGCCCGTGTCGGAGCCAGAGTATCTGTTCTGCGCCCAAAAGTTCCGTAAGTCGGGTACTGATGCCGATAGCATCGCCATTATTCCTGTTTTCGTTGAGCACACATGAGGTAGTAGTGAGAATGGTTCCCATACCGTCGCTCTCTATGCTGCCGCCTTCGAGTTCAAAATCGTTAAGATCGACATACTGTCCTTTTACCAGCCCGCTTTCATACAAATGTCGGTTGATAGCATTATCTTGTCGGGCTTCAAACTTACCGCCCCAGCCATTGAAACGGAAATCCAGCAGTTCGGCTCCGCTACCTCCCACCACCGTCAGAAAAGCATGGTCGCGCGCCCAGGTATCGTCGGTAGGACATTCCATATAAACGATATTGTCGGTAGCACGTCGTGGCAAACGCTCGTTAAGCAGGGACTGTACGGATTTCACGTCGGGAGTCACGATGATAAGCCGCTCACGCGTAGCGATTTCGTAGGCCATCCGTATGTAACACTCTGTGATATCTTGCAGCATATACGCCCAATCGGTATCTTTGTGCGGCCAAGTGAGCTGTATGCCGCTCTGCGGAAACCATTCTGCGGGCAGCGTGCGCTTGAAACGACGGATAGGATCGTCTGGCCCCGACTGCAAAAACATATCCATGTCGATATCGGTATGCGGCAGCTTGGGAGGATAAGCTATCAGTGACATATTCTTTGAAAGTGTGGACTAATAATTCTTCATACACTCCTTTTTAAATAAATACGCGCGTGAGCGAGAAAGGAATGTCAGTCTATTTTTGCCTTATTGCGGATGAGGTAATCGATAAAGGCGCCAGTGGTTACGGGAAGTCCGTCAATCTTCAGTTTATTCTCGGGATCAAAATATTTCTTGTCGTAGCCATCGCCGCCACCGGCCATATAACTATCTACAACGAAGATGTATTTCCCGTTATCCTTGACTTTGATGTTTTTACCTCCGGGAGTCTGGATGATAAGTCGCTTGACATTCTGATTTGCATCGGTTTCTATTTTTAGCCATCCGGTCTGTAGCCAGCCATATTTCATATTGTGAAAACCATAACTGACTAATTCTTTCAGGACGCGGCCGGAAATATAGAAAGGACAGAGCGTATTCTCGAAAGGCAAGGTTTCGCCCGCATCAATAACGCGCAAAGTTCCTTTAGGGAAGCCACTGCGAATACTACCGAAGTGACTTAATCCGATAATGGGTTCATTCTTTCCGAAACCACCCTTTTCGCGAACGGTTTCGGCGTAAGCACGGCAAACAGCCTCGCCAATTTTCGTCTTTTTGTACTTATCGCTTCTATCATGTATGATTTCTTCTTCGATAGTGCCGATTACCTGATCCATATTGTAGCCTCCCACTTTCGTATGGCGGACTAATGAATCGCAGACGGCCTCGAAACGTTTGCAAGTGTCGTCCAAACGAATGTTTTCGTTCACGGAAATAATTTCAGGTTCGGCTTTCAACACACGCATGGCGACAGTATCGACCGTAAATCGGATGATATTGATATAATTGCCGTGCCAATGTCCTTGAACTACGGGGTAATCATTAGAATTTATCGTGCCAACGACAGCTTCATGGGAGTGTCCTGTCAGTAGGCCGTGGAAATCGCGATCGTTGAACGAGGAAATATTTGCAGAGTCGCGGTCTGCCCAGATTGGTGCGCCGTCTTTCATATTTGTCCCGATGTGCATGAGCAAAAGTCGGATGTCGGCATCGGCTATCTCCGACTTATACTGATTGACGACCGAGGTATAATCTCCGTTGAACGAGAGCGCATCGACTTTGCCCGATGAAACCTGAAATGGGGTGTTGGAAGTTGCCAGTCCCACGAAGCCAACTTTTATTTGCTTCGTCTCCGACAGCGGTATGCTGACAGTAGCCGTAGGTTGGAAGTAAGAAGGAATTTTTCCCGTTGCCTTTTCTGTCACGTTTGCGCAGACATATTTCAGATTCCAGCCTTCAGGACGCCATTTGCTCCACTTATCGGCCAGTTTCACCAAGCCATCGTCAAATTCATGGTTGCCAACGGCAGAAAGTTCAATACCTGCTGTCTGAAAAAACAGAGGTAAAGTCCGGCCCTTCGTCACATTATAGAAATAACTGCCTCCGAAATTATCTCCAGCCGACACTGTCACATTATAAGGGTACAGTTCCTGCAAGTTTCTCAACGTTTGCGCCACCGCAGCCGCACCTTTTATATTTTTGCGGTCGTCGCGCAAAAAAGCGCCGTGGAAATCATTCAGACTAAACACAGCTACTGTCACGTTTTGTGCCGCTGCACCAAAAAAGCTCAGCAGCATCAGCAGTAATATCAAACTTTTCTTCATCATTCTTATAGTATTTTTTATTACAAAACGGATTTCTATTTTTACACCTCGGACTATTATTCCCGAAAACCAGGTTCTTCTTTTCTATTTGCTGAACTAAATACAAGAAGTGCCACCATTTCAAAAAATAGTTCCACATCTTTTCAAAGATAAGCCGAGCAATTTTTCCAAAGTCCCGTATCTATTTATAGAAAACCAGAATTATTGTTTCTCAATTCCGAATATTCTCAAAGAAAGCCAGACTATTATTTTCTAATTGCTGGAATTTCTTAAAGGGTAGTTCTAAAAATTAGGTTTTAAAATTTTGTGAAGCTTTTTTTGGTCTGTATGCTTTTTCAATCTTTTTGGCGCCATTGTCTTTAATTCCTTGAACCATAGCTTGCTATGCTTCTGCGGCATTAAAAACAAAATCACTCAAAAATCTTTGAAAAATCAAAACAGCCTAATTTTTAGAACAACCCTAAAAAGAATCCGAAGAATCTTATCAAATCGGCGCCCTACCCTATTTTTTAGCTGCGACTTACTTGTAAACCCTGGTTGGAAACGCTCATTTCTACGAAGCGTGCATTTTTAGAGAGGGAGTTTTCGTTGAGATGCTGGCGAATTTTCTTCGCAGCCTCGGCATCTTTAGCAACCATGTAGAGATAACCGCCGCCACCTGCGCCCGGAAGTTTATAACCTGCGCACCAATCATCGATTTCGCCGCAGAGTTTCTGAATAACGGGAGGATTCGTACCGCTATCTAAACGCTGATTTTGCAGCCATGTGCGCCGCAATAATTTTCCGTAGAGGTTGAGATCGTTACGTTGGAGCGCTTCAAACATTTGCAGGGCATGTTGTTTCATTTCGCCGAGCAACTGCAAATGAGTGGTGTTATTCAGGAACATACCTCGGACTATCTCGGCCAAAATGTGCTTGGCGGTGCGCGTTACTCCCGTGTAATACAAAAGATGCAGGCCTTTAGTGTCGTCATTCGTGAAGATAGTATCGGGTAGCCAGCGGGTAAGCGGATCTTGCCGGAAGCCTTGTCCCGTTTGCAGCAACTTAACACCTGGTAATACGCCACCATATTGATCTTGCCAGCCACCTCCTGTTGTCAATAACTGCTCTAAAACCAAAGTGCGGTGACATATTTCATTGGAATCCCAGTCTAACGAACAGAAGTCGCTGACTGCTCCCAAAACAGTTGCGGCCAAAATAGAACTTGTGCCAAGTCCCGAACCAGCAGGTATGGCAGAAAGCAAAGTAATCTCAATACCGCAACCAAAGGCTTCGAGTTGTTCACGCAAAGTCCTGAAGTTTTCTGCGCCGAAGCCGGGCAAAAACCCAGCAAGTGACAGGGCAGCTTTAGGAATGGAGAAGGGTGAACCGACTTTGTTGTACTGTTTTAATTCTTCGTAGGTCTCAATTCTTTCTATGGCGCCCAAATCAATGCTTCTGCAGACGATAACAAATTCTTTGCAGGGCTTCACATAAACTTGCAAGGGAGGCTGACCATTTAACTCTATGGCAAAATTCACTACGTTGCCACCCGTTTTCAATGAGTACGGAGGCGTGTCTGTCCACCCGCCGGCAACATCAATTCTAATGGGACTTCTACCCCAAACTATCTGATCTGAATAAACGGAGAGGCGAGGATTACTCTTGTGTTCCAGGGCTTCCTGTGTCAATCCCTGACGTAGCAATGAAAAAGCCTCGGCTTGGAACTTTTCTGCCTGATCTTCGTTGCCACCGAGCCGATGAAATTCCGAACGGAACATAGCATCGTGAATTTTAGTCATCAATGGTGCTTCGTCTGTCAGGGGTTGTGGCAATTCGATGGCAGCATGATGGAATTGCTCCGCCATATTCTTCAGATTAGTCTGATAGAACACACTTTTATGCCAGTTCTTTGCTATTTTCTGTATGTTTTCCGCGCAATACCTCGTACGTTGTGCTGCCACTCTCGGCAGATTGGCTTGATTGGACAGGTCTTCGGCTGCAAGTCTCGGCAGTTTCAGGTATTTCTCCGTCTCTTCGGGAGTAGATGTCGTACCTGTCATCCACTCGAACCAATGTAACAGTTCATCGGTGGTATCTACTACGGGGAATATCTGCGCTCTCTGCAAATCGGTCTGCGCTCCTTCAATTTGGCTGTCAGTAATCAGATGTTGCTCCAACCATTTTTTCAAGGGGCGTTCGAGGTATTGTGTCTTTTCGTCGCTTGCCGGTCCGCGGAAGGCGTCATTATATCCATAAGGTCGGAGCGCCCATTGTTTTTCGCCGATAGGCACGACGTCTATGCAGACATTTTCGGGAAGAGTAAGGTGCCAATTATTCTCAGGTACGCCAGTTACGATATTCTGTCTGGTCAATGTCCAAGTATCAGGCACATAGGAATTTTCCACCCAGACATATTGGTTTTTCTCGTTGAACTTGCTACGGATGACGGCGTTCTGTGTGAAAAGCGATGGGTGACTTTTCACATGAAGTTGGATAATATGGCGCTGGTCCTTGACTAAATTCTGAATAGCCATGGCCGAAGATAATAATTCGGGGGCTGTTCCGAAATGATAGAACTCTCCGCCCGGAAGAGGCAGGACACAAACAGAAAGATCGGCGAGGTCGGAATCGGGAACGGACGGATGCTGTCCCAATGCGCAACCAAACTCACTATAAAGGTCGTATTCGCAAAGATTTCCGTTGCTATCGTATGATTTCTTGCGCAGGATTTCTACGGCTCTGTCGCTCAAAAGCCAGATACCTATGTCCATAAGCGAGAAATGTGTGGGCATCAGTTTGGCCTGTTGTTCTATACTGGGCTTTTGGAGCATGAAATCGAGTTTTTCCGGCGTATTGCGATTCATCATAAACACGCCATGATGCGATGCCTGCACGGGTTCTGCCCATAAGCCGTAGCAAACCACATCGGCATCGGGGATGTTCTGCAATGGCTCCGTAGCACGGATATATACATCGCCCGAGGCGATGAGTGTGTTCAGACTTTTGGGCGCACGATCCAAGATAGCATCGTAAAGCGGCGTCTGCAAATCGAGTAGTGTCTGGTTAATGCGCTGTCCGCTTTCCCAACGGAAAACCGGAATGGGGGTAAGTACTTTTCCCTGCGGAGCATAGCACGGCAGTCTGCGGCTCTGTCCTCCGGCATGGAGGAGAACGCGTTTTTCGCGGCCTATCCATTCGTTGAAGTCGGCATCGGCTTTTTCGGCACGGCAGCAGGCTTCGAGCAGCCACGTGGTACCACCTCCGGAGCCCAACTTATGGCCTATGGGGTCGTGAGTACAGAACCATTGTTCGGGACTAAGTCCTGTAATGGCGTGGAAATGACTGACTACATTAGGGGGAAGGGAAAGTAGATAGTGCATAATATATGATATTCTTTCTTTTTAATATAATATGATGCTGAAAGACAGAAATATCTCAACAGCAGTTTATAAATCTTTCTCGATAATCTCGCGCGACTGCTCCATAGCCTTATTGATGTCGTTGGAAGGAATTGGTGCGTGCATGATAAGATGCAAGGGATGCCACTCTACGAAACTGAATCCTTTGGTACGCGGCAGCACCTCGAAGCAACCTTTGATTGTGATGGGGACAATTTCAAGTCCTATCTCTTGAGCCAAAGCGTATGCGCCACGACGGAACGGTATCATCTTGCCGTCGAAGGTTCGTGCGCCCTCCGGGAAAACTACGAGCGACGTACCGCCCTGTAGTGTCTCACGTGCCTGTCTATAGGTGGCTTCTATGGCTTTAGGTCCCGACTTATCCACAAAGATGTGGCGGGCTTTCTCGCAGGCTAGTCCGATAAACGGCATTTTGCGCAGCGATTTCTTCATCATCCATTTGAAGTTTCGTCCTATATATCCGTAGATCAGAAAAATATCCATAGAGCCCTGATGATTGGCTACGAACACATAGGATTTATCTTTGCGAATAGCGGGATCTACCTCCACATGAACGGGAAGTAGCAGGATGCGACACACCACTTTGCTCCAGTAACGTCCGGGCCAATAGCCCCAAAAATGTGCACTGCCCAAGGAAGCACCAATTGCTATGGTGAGAGAGGTGATAATTGTGGAAATCACAATAACTGGGGCTGCGATAAAGAGTTGATATACGCGATACAGAAATTTCATAGTCGTTTCTTCTAAAATATAATCTGTGCAAATTTACATTTTATCGCTCAAATCACAAAATAATGTCGACCTTTTCATTTGTTTATTTTGGAGTATTTTATATTCGAGGGGATTATCAACAAGCCCCACCCCACTTTCATAATACCGTTATACCGTTATCACGATATACCGAAGGAGAAGAAAAAACTATGGCCGCTGGTAATATTTTTCCTTGGGGGAAAATGGGCAATTTGGGCAATTTGGGGTTAATGGGCTCGGAACTACAAAAATTTAGCTCCGAGCAAAATAAAATTAGCTCGACACTATTAAGAATTAACTCCGAGATAAAAAAATTATGCTCGGAGCTATTTGTTCCTATTCCGTGTGCAATTTTTTTTATCCCGAAAAACCCCGAAAATATCGAATAATAAAGGGTGCACGGATATGGATAAAATTCGAGTATCACAAACTAATTGGGAGATAATTAGAATTTGCTCCGAGATACTTGAATTTTGCTCGGACTTATTTTCCGAAGCAAAAATCATACTGCGGACACGAAAAACCATAGATAACTCAATAAAACGGAAAGAATAGGACTAACCTGCGTTTTATTTTGTATATTTGCACAGAAATAGCACAAAGAACATGAAACAATATCTTGATTTGTTACAACATATCATGGCCGATGGCGCAGATAAGACAGACCGTACAGGGACTGGCACGCGCAGCATTTTCGGTCACCAAATGCGATTTGATATGTATGAGGGATTTCCACTTCTGACTACGAAAAAACTGCATTTGAAGTCGATTATCTACGAACTCCTGTGGTTCCTGCAAGGCGATACGAACGTAAAATACCTGCAAGAGCACGGAGTGAGAATTTGGAACGAGTGGGCTGACGAAGACGGCGACCTGGGGCATATTTACGGCTATCAATGGCGCTCTTGGCCGGCATACGACGGCACTACGATAGACCAAATCAGCGAGGCCGTGGAGATGATAAAACACAATCCCGATTCACGCCGCATTATCGTCAGCGCATGGAACGTTGCCGACCTGGGAAATATGAATCTCCCGCCATGCCACGTACTTTTCCAGTTTTATGTGGCCAATGGCCGCCTCTCTTTGCAACTTTACCAGCGTAGCGCCGACACTTTCCTCGGTGTACCATTCAATATAGCCAGTTACGCTTTGCTTTTGCAGATGATGGCGCAAGTTTGCGGACTGCAAGCCGGCGATTTCGTCTATACCACAGGCGATACCCACGTATATACCAATCATTTTGAGCAGGTAAAACTGCAACTCACCCGCACACCGCGACCTTTGCCCCGCATGAAAATCAATCCGGACGTAAAGGACATCTTCAAGTTCCGGTTTGAGGATTTTGAACTCGAAGGTTACGATCCATGGCCCCACATTGCAGGTGTGGTAAGCGTATGAAGAACAAAAGAAAAGGACAAAGCATCTTTGTTACTCCTACAAAATAAAAAAAGAACTGTAGAATGACGATCAATATCATAGCGGCATTAGCCAAAAACCGCGCCATAGGCTACGAAAACAGGTTGATTTACCGACTTCCCGACGACATGAAGCATTTTAAGCACCTCACCGAGGGACATACCATCGTGATGGGACGCCGCACCTTCGATTCGTTGCCGAAAGGTGCCCTGCCCAATCGCCGTAACATCGTGCTGTCGCGCTCAAAGTCGTTTGCAGCAGAAAATACCGAGGCATTTCCGTCGTTAGAAGACGCACTAACCCACTGCGCTCCCGACGAAAACGTGTTTATCATCGGAGGTGCATCGGTTTATGACAAGGCTTTGCCGCTGGCCGACCGACTTTTCCTTACGTGGGTCGATGATATTCCGAAAGATGCCGACACCTTCTTTCCCGAAATACCCGAGGGAGAATGGGAAATGGCCGCAAGTGAACAACACCTGCCCGATGAGCGCCACGCCCACGCCTTCGCTTTCACAGAATACCGACGAAAATAAAAAATATACATGAACAAGTCATTGTTTCTCTCGCTCCTTATGAGTTTACTAACCACTTTCAACGCCAATAGCCAACAAAAAGTAAGTTTACGCTTCCTCTGCACCAGCGATGTGCACGGCAACTACCTGCCCTACGACTTTATTGCAGGACAGCCCTGGGAAGGCGGACTTTCGCGCGTAGCAACCTTCGTACAGCAGCAACGCGAAACGTTGGGAGACGACGCCGTCTTGCTTTTTGACAATGGCGATATCCTGCAAGGCCAACCTACTTCGTATTACTACAACTATATGGACACGGTGTCCACACATTTCTGTGCCGCTGCCCTTAATTATCTGAGATATGACGTAGGAACGATAGGAAACCACGATATAGAAACCGGACATCCCGTATATGACCGATGGACACGCCAGTGCAATTTCCCCATACTGGCGGCTAATGCCATCGATACACGGACAGAAAAACCATATTGGAAGCCTTATACCATTTTAGAGCGCAAGGGACTTCGCATAGCCGTCATTGGTATGATTACACCTGCCATTCCGCAATGGTTAGCCGAGGTATTGTGGAGCGGATTGCGCTTCGACGATATGGTAGAAACGGCCAAACATTGGATAAAAGTCGTGAAAGAAACAGAAAAGCCCGACCTCATCATCGGTTTGTTCCACTCCGGAGTGGGTAATCCCGACCAAACAGGACTTTTGAACGAGCAAGCCACCCTGCAAGTGGCGAAAAATGTGCCTGGCTTCGACCTTATTTTCTGCGGCCACGACCATCGCGAATTTCATGGCGACATCACCAACGTTGAAGGCCGGAAAGTATGCGTTGCCAACACAGGACCAAACGGTATGAACGTGGCAATTGGCGATATCGTCTATAACAAAAGGAAAAAGGTGTGCGAAAAAGTAGAAGTAAGCCTTGCCGACATCCGAAACATCACGCCTCATACCGAATTTGTCAATCATTTCGTGAGCCAGTTCCGCACCGTAAACAGATTTACGCACGAAAAAATCGGACACTTCGACACAGGCATTGACACAAAACCAGCCTATTTCGGTCCGTCCGCCTTTGTAGATTTTATTCACACACTACAATTGGAATTGAGCGGTGCCGACGTATCGTTTGCCGCACCCCTCTCCTTCGATGCCGCCATTCCCGCCGGAGATATCCACGTGAGCGAAATGTTCAGGCTGTATAGATTTGAAAATATGCTCTATGTGATGAAACTAAGCGGAAAAGAAATCAAAGACTACTTGGAATTTTCCTACGATGGCTGGGTAAACACCATGAAGTCCGCCGATGACAATATGTTGCTCATGAAAGAAAATCCAAAGCAGTACACCGAAGCATGGCAGCGCCTCGTTACACCATCGTATAACTTCGATAGTGCAGCAGGACTCCTATATACCGTCGATTTACGAAAGGCAAAAGGACAACGTGTCAGCATTAAATCATTTGCAGACGGACGTCCCTTCGAGTTAGACGCCATTTATCGTGTAGCACTCAACTCTTATCGCGGAAATGGTGGAGGAAATCTGCTGACAAAGGGAGCAGGCATCGCGCCTGACCGACTAAAAGACCGCATTGTCTGGAGTACGGAAAAAGACCTCCGTTTCTACATGATAGAAGCCATAAGCCAACATGGAAATGTCGCACCGAAAGCCCTTAACCAATGGAAATTCATTCCAGAAGACTGGGTAGAAAAACGCAAACCCATAGAGACGGAAATACTCTTCGGAAACAACTGATTATTCTGCACATATCCGATAGCTTTCTGCGAATATAAAAGAGGATAACACGGCTGTTTAATTAGATTGCACGTACATTTAATTGGACACCTCAACTCTTTAATTGGATTGCACGGCCATTGAATTAGATTTCAAAGAAATTTAATCGCATTGCACGACTATAGATTTAGATTTCAAGGCCATAAAAATCAAAAAATCGGCATAAAAAGTAACTATGTCAAAAATATTGTTTACTTTTGCAGCCGATTCGGAATTTACATCCGACTTGGAGAGATGCTCGAGTGGCTTAAGAGGCACGCCTGGAAAGCGTGTAAACGGCAAAACCGTTTCGGGGGTTCGAATCCCCCTCTCTCCGCAAAAAAGCAACCGAAACAGGTTGCTTTCTTTGTTATAATAACTTTTGTTGCCGAAATAATCGTTTTTTCTCTCACAATATTCACTTTTTTCGTCAAGGGAAATCACCTTTATCCCGCATAACAATCAAAAAGAGGGTACAAAAAAAGAACTGAATCGAAGATTCAATCCTTTTGCAGCGGAAAATCGTTTCTAATACCTGATAGAAAAAACGTTATAACTGACAAACCTTCCTTTTACCACAGGGATTTGTTTCTGATGCCTGACAAGAAAAAGCCTTAATCGGGGATTCAATTTTTCTTTAGGCTGGTTTCGATTTCTTCTACCTCGTGGCGGAAAACTTTATCGACAGACATTCGTACTGTGACTTGGTTACAACTATGTAGCACAGTGGAATGATCGCGTTTGCCGAATTTCTTACCGATTTGCGTGTAGGCCATTTCCAAATGTTTCTTGCAAAGATACATTGCCACTTGGCGTGCGTTGGCTATCTGGGCTGTTCTGGCTTTTGAAACGAGGTCTTTTGTTTTTACTCCGTAGTATTTTGCAGTTGCCTGCATCACATCATCAGCCGTCAGCGTACTTTCGTTCATTGAAACCGTGCGGGCAATAACTTTTGCGGCAAGCTTTATGTCTATATCGCAGTTATCTACTATGGAATACGCCATCATGGAATTTATCACGCCCTCCAATTCGCGTACACTGCCAGTAACGTGCTGTGCCACGAAGTCAATTACACCTTCGCTCAAGGTTTGTCCGTCTTTGTAGCTCTTTGAAATCAATATGCCCTTGCGAAGTTGCATATCCGGGCGTTCAATTTCGGCTGTCATGCCCCATTTAAAACGGGAAAGCATGCGTTCGTCCATTCCCTCGAGTTGTGCGGGTGAGCGGTCGGAGGTAATGATAATATGCCGGTTGTTCTGTTGCAGATTGTTGAAGATATGGAAAAATACCTGCTGTGTCTTCGGCGTTGTCAGCTCTTGAATATCATCAATAATCAGGACTTCTATAGATTGGTAGAAGGCCATGAAATCATTGAAGCGGTTTTGCTTCACTGAGTGCGTATATTGTGTCTGGAAAACGTTGATAGGAACAAATAGAACGCGCTTTTTAGGAAATCGCTCGCGGACACGTATGCCAATGGCGTTTGCCAAATGCGTTTTTCCGACTCCTGACGGGCCATATATGAAGAGTGGATTGAAAGTGGCCTGATTAGGATTGTTTGCTATGGCAGTAGCAACCGTAAATGCGAGTTTGTTACTCTGTCCCTCGACAAAATTCTCAAAAGTATAGCGATGATTGAGCTGAGGGTCGAGCGGCGGAAGGATATTTTCCTGCTGCGTGAGATCAGGTAAGACAGATTTTGGAGTATTGTCGGCAACAGAACGTTGAACAAAGGAGATTTTTGTCTTTTCGCCGAACACTTCGTTTACAGCCTGACGCAAAACAGCATTATAGTGCTCCTCAATGAAATTTCGCACAATCATATTGGGCACGCTCAGCGTGAGTTCGTCATTTTGGCAGGAAGAAAAAGCCACTGAAACGAACCAAGTGCTGAACATTGCCGCAGGAATATTTGCGCGAATGTTTTCTAAGCAAATTTGCCACTTGCTTTCTGAGGATTCACTCATGAATATCTCTTAAATTTGTAACCTTTTAACAAAAAAAATCCCGTAGATGTACGGACTTGGAGACGCAAAAATAATAAAAATCCTGCACTTGCTTATTATTATATCAGCAAAAAATACTATCCATGCAGAATATTTTATTTTTTGAAGGCAGCAAATGAAAACTGGATTTAAGAAAAACTCTGCATTTACGCGTCTTCTCGCGATTCTTGCATGAAATTTGTGCGATACTTCATATTTTCAACGAATTTCGAGCACGGAAACATGCAAGGTGTCAGCGGTAACGGCTACTCGCTGGTCGATACGATGACCTACCAGCCAGATAATGCCGCAATCGTCCGTCACAACCTTGGTTTTCATCCTGGCTATGCGATGAATATGGCGCTCTGTCAAGAAATCGCTGACGAGTTTTGTACCTTTCATTCCGAAGGGATGAAAACGGTCTCCCTGCTCTATGGTGCGGCAGCAGAGTTTTCCGCAGATTTTGTCCTTGTCTATCGTAACACGCAGGGGATTTCCGCGTTCTATGCTCACATCTTTTGCAGTATGCAGGCTTATGGATGTGCCATCGGCCAAAAAGGTTTCGCCTTCTTCGACTAAATCGGTAAGAGGTACGCTTACAGGTTTTTTATCGCAAACTAAGAGGTCGCCTGCTACGGTTGCCATATAATTCTCGGAGCAGAAGACGGCACCAGTTCGGGCTTGCAGCATATTTACTTCGTCCTGCTGAGTAAAACCGAAGGGCAAAAGAAATTCGTGCAGCAGGGTTTTTGCCGTAGCCATGTGGCGCAGTTCGTCAAGTCGGATTGCCAACCCGTCAGCGGTGAGGCGTGTGAGTTTTGTGCGCCACGCGTCCACACTTTCTTCGTAGAGTGACAGGCTCTCGCGCATCTTTTCCATCATTTCAGCGAGAGTCTGCCGGATATTGGGGTTCAGGCGTTCCAGAAGCGGGAGCAATTCGTGGCGAACGAGGTTGCGCTGATATGCTGTGTCGGTATTCGTGCTATCATTAACGAAATCCTGCCCTTTTTGTTCGAGGTATTCCAGAATCTCGCGGCGCGAGACATTCAAAAGCGGGCGAACGAAACAATCACGTCGCTGCGGCATACCCGTAAGTCCGTGAATCCCGCATCCACGTGCGATGTGTTGCAAAAGAGTCTCCACATTATCGTCGCGATGATGAGCTAACGCCACGATACCGTAGTTTAATTCGTTGCGTAATCGGGCAAACCATTCGTAACGCAGGTCGCGTGCTGCCATTTCCACACTTACTCCCCGTTTTTCGGCCTCCTCCAACGTATTAAAGTGGCACACGTGAATGGGAACGCCGAGACGTTGGCATAGGTCGCGGCAAAAGCGCTCGTCTCTGTCGCTCTCTTCTCCGCGAAGGTGGAAGTTGCAATGCGCAGCGCAGACTTTTTCAGCACTTTCCCTGAGACACAACAACAAAGCCACGGAGTCGGCTCCGCCGCTTAGGGCTACGATAATGCCATCGTGGGCATCGCACTCGTTATCTATGAATTGTCTTACGATATTGCTGAGCATAGGGAGAAAAACGTGCAGCAGAAATCAATAGGCTACGGAACATTCCACACCAAGGGCGCGAACACGCTCGGCAATGGCGTCCAATTTTTCTGGCGATGCCTTAGAGAGTGTGTGAGCCGGCGTTTCGCGGTCGATAGTATATATCATTACTTTTTCAGGTCGGATTTTTTCTATCGTTTCCAGCCATGGGCGAACGAAATCCTCGCTGGTATTATCCACAGAGCGGTCGTCGAAAGTACCGGTGAGGAACATTGTCTGAATAATGACGTGGCCATTGAAACGACATAGGGCTTCGATGATTTTCTGTAGGTCATACGCACCAACAGGTCGGTCCACCAGGCGGATATATCCCTCAGAAACGGTGTCAAGCTTCTGGATATTGTCGTCCACCTTCGCAAGCGCAGCGTGTACCTCGGGCTTGGTGATGCGTGTGGCGTTGCTAAGTACGGCAACCTTGGCTTCAGGACAATACAGGTCGCGCAAACGAATCGTATCGTCGATGATACCAGAAAAATCCGGGTGGACAGTGGGTTCTCCGTTGCCGGCAAAAGTGATTACATCGGGCATACGGCCTTCCTGCTGCATCTTTCTAAGTTGTTGCTCCAGACCTTCGCAAACATCCTGTCGCGATGGACGATGGTGGCGCGGCGGGAAATCGGCATTAAAGCCACATTCGCAGTAGATACAGTCGAAAGTGCAGATTTTTCCGTCGTCGGGCATCAGATTGATGCCGAGCGAAATGCCTAAACGACGACTATGGACGGGACCGAATATGGGGGAATTATAAATAACGGTGGACATCTTCGTTTTTTCTGAATATTACAAAAACAAGAGTGCTACAAAGCGCTCAATACCTTGTCAAGTTTCTCAAAGAGTTCGGCTTCGGTTTCGTAAGAGTGGACGGTAAAATATGGATTGCCCGAGAGCATGGCCGAAAGTTGGCAACGGCTGCGATTATAAAAGAGGAAACACGGAATTTCGTGCGCCTCAGCATACGCCAACTCGTAGCCAACGCCCAGCGAGGGGCAGGTACATTCACCAATCAGCACATCAGACTGCCGTAGCCAGCCGGTATCTTGTTGATATATGGCACTATCGCCAGCAAGTCCCTGTTCCTTTTCACTTAGCGCGAGGTCGCCTACATGCTCGGTGAGCACCACGCCGTTTTCCTTGATGCGCGCAATCATACGTCGGTATAAGGCGGCATCAACGCGCCCTCCGCGAATAGAACCTGCGAAATAAAACTTTTTACTCATAAGCCGTTTTCTGAATATGCTGCAAATTTACTAAAAATGCAGGAATAAGGATTTCGTTACTCTCGCTTTTTTCAGATTTATGGGGAAACAGAACTTTTCCTTACGAGACAATCCATGATGAAGCGGAGAAGAAAAAACAAGGAAGGAAAATAGTTCGGAGAAAAAAACAATTATCTCGGAACTAATTTTAGTTATCTCCCAAGAAATCTTTGAAACTGAAAAATCGCGCATAGCCACGCACCCTTTATTCATCGGTATTATACGGTATTTTTGAAGTCCGGAAAAATATCCCGGAATAAAGGGCAAATAGCTCGGAGATAATTTCAAATAGTGCCGAGCAAAAAAAAATTAGCTCGGAGCAAAAAAATGATAACTCCAAGCTAATTGGGGGTAAATTCGTTGAAACGTTGATTTTTCGTGAAGAAGGATTTTTTCTATTGCCGCAATTACAATATAATTCCGTAGCAATTTTTACGACATTGGGAATAAGAAAAACCAACTTAGGATATAACTCCTTTATCTGCCGCCTCCGCCAAAACCACCGCCGAAGCCACCTCTGAAACCTCCGACTTGCCCACCACTTGGAGGGGGACCCATCGGCATACCTTGGGGCATTTCGCCATCGCGTCGGTCGTCCTGATTGTAACGTCGGTTGCTGCGCTGGTTATCGCGTGAAGTTCCACCAAAGAAGTTGAACTTGTAGATGAAATGCAGCATCGCATAACTGTTTATAGAGTTACTCCAGGTATCACTACGGGAAGTAGCGCTCACACTGCGGCTGACATTGCTCTGTTGGCGCAGGATATCGTAGAGTTGCAGGCTGATGGCAGCATTTCTGTTGGCAAGAAAACTCTGCGCAATCTGAACATTCCACAAAAGTTCGTTGGTATTGTATTCGCTCACCGAGAAACCGCGACGTGAATTCATGCGAATATTCGTAGAAACCGAGAGACCGAAATTTGTAGTGTAATTAACGCTTCCGCCATAGCTGAAACGCCACGTATCCAACTTGCTACTTTCAACAAGTGTGGCACGAGCATGACTATAGTTCACAGTACCATTCAGATTGAAGTCGAAATATCCCATTCTGTAGGAGAGATTCAAAACTTCCGTGAGGTTAAGCGAACGTGTCGTGTTCTTTTTACTCAGGTTCGTAGCATTTTTATACAGATTGTTGTAGATTTCTGATTGAGTAAGCGTAGTTCCCGAACCCGAAAGCAGACGTGGCGTATAGAAGATGCCCATCAAAGCACGCGAACTGGCCGTAGCATCTGTAGTGCTGACATATCCCACGCTATTTGAGTAAGATGTAATTGTGTAAGATGACAACGTGAGCAGTTTCTGCGCACCGATACCCGTATTGAACGTGATATTTCCGCCTACGTTCCAGTTACCATTGATATTGTCGGGACGTGAATAGCGTACACCGGTCTTTTCGTCATAGACTACGCGGGAAGAAATACTGTTCTGCGTGCGGGAGAAATTAAGTCCGACATTGAAAGCCTGTTGTTTGACTGTCTCATACGTACGGAAGTTAAAATTCAAATTATCTGTCCACGATGGTTTCAAACCCGGATTACCGCCCGAAATATTCAGAGGATTTGAATCGTCCCACACGTCTAACAAATCGGTCATCGAAGGTTGTGAAGCAGAACCCCGATAACTGAATTCTAAACGGTCGGTACGTGAAAATTGGTAGATGAAACGCATCTCTGGCGACACATTAAATACATTTTGCGTGACAAGTGTGTCGATTGTGCGGTAGGTATAATCCAGTTGTGTGCGCTTAGGATTGAAAAGCACGCTGGCATTGAAACGTATCTTGTCTGTATTGAGACGAACACCGACATTAGCACGATGTTCGTAGTACTTATAAGTGGCATAGCGCGAGTTTTCCTTATCTACTACGCTTTGCAAATCTGTTTCTGAGGGAAGAACACCGAGTTGTGCCAGTTTATCAGCAGAATAGTAGTTACTATTCCATCCATTTCCGTCAGCATCGGTCACATCGTCGGCCAGTAAATCAAGATTGTAGCGCGTACGTTCGCTGTCTGTATAACGTAATGAATATTGGTAGCGGAATTCTGCAAAAAGTTTCTTGACAATGGGCTCAACATATCCTATCTGTGCGCTGTAATTCCAGTTTTTCGATGGAGTAGTGTTGTATCGATTCTGGAATGTTCCGCTTGTCGTGGCCGTACTCTGGAAATATTTAATATCAGAAAGGGAATAAGAATTGTTTTTGCCGTCTCCCAAACCGCCCTGTAAGGACAAATTAAGATTACGTCCGGCCTTACTGAGTTTACGTGTGACATTTAATCTAGCATTCAGGCTGCTGCTTTTGCTATCGCTGACAGAACGATTGTAATTGCGGTTTACGGCAATGGATTGCAGCGCGGGATCTATCACCGAAGCGAAGATATCTTCAAGCGGGTCGGTGGTATTTGTTTTATATGGGTCGCTATTAAACGTAGCATTGCGGGAATTCTGATTATTCTCGTTTTCTGAATAAGAAAAGCGCGGACGGAAACTCAAATTTGTCAGCGTATCAATTGTCCAGCGGAAGTTTAAATTCAAAGCAAACTGACTTCTTGAACCCATTGACTTACGTACGCTATTGCTAAATGAGCGCGAACTTCCGGTAGATATGAAGTATTCGGAAGAACTGCGGCTCTCCGTATCCGTACTGCTGTGAGAAAAACTGATATCGCTGTTGAAACGCAATTTTCCTGCCTCATTTTTTTTCTTATCATTCTCGAAACTGAGAGAAAGATTGGCTTCTTTTCTCGCAGTCAGGCCACTTCCTCCGCCAAATCCGCGTGGACTTCCGAAATTGTTGTCGTTTACATTATTAGCCGAGGTGATAAGAGAAATATTGCTGAGATCCGTAAATCTTGATACGAACAAACGACCGCTATATCGGCGCTCTGTTCCGGCAGCTACGTCCAAATTTGTAATCCAGCTCTCATTCAATTCTTTTTTCGTGGTAATATCCAAAACTACCGTGTGCTGTCCGTCGTCAATTCCCGTCTGTTCGGTATAATCGCTCTTCTTTTCGTAAGCTTTTATCTTACTAACAAGATCTACGGGCAGGTTTTTCATCGCAATGTCCGTATTTCCTTTGAAATAGTCCTTACCATTTACCAAAAACTCGTCAATGGTCTGTCCATTCCACTTAATTGTTCCATCATCGCTCACCTCTACTCCGTTTAATTGCTTGACTAATGCCTCCAAAGTCGAACCTGTCGGAGTACGATAGGCGGATGCATTATAAATAGTAGTGTCTCCTTTTTCCTCAACTCGGGCTGCCGTGACGGTAACCTCGGCTGCGCTTAAAGTACTTTCACGAGAAGCAATACGGATGACACCAAAATCGATGGTATCGGGCACCTCGGATATGGTAATGCCTTGGGAATAGGTGCCGAATCCGATATACGAAACGCGGAAGGTGTACTTTCCTGGCTTTTTTGCCGAAAAAGAGAATTTACCGTACTCATTCGTCTGAACATTGCTGACTATTCTTGCAGAATCGTTGAGCAAAGAAATAACAGCAAAGGGAACGGCTTCATCAGTCTGTTTATTGATGACAATACCCTTGAGCAAAGTCTGCGCCGTGGCCGGTAATAATAATATAATAAGGAGTAAAGATAGGACAGATAGTCTTTTCATATCGTTTATGGTGTTATAAATCAAATGATGTAAAACATATTCTTAGATGCCTTGAGGTAAATAAGGTTTAAATGCGGGTGCTAAAAATAAGTGCCGGAGGTATTGTGTCTTTTTGTGGCACTACCATCGGAAAAGCCTAAGTTATTATGTCTTTCGGTGCCTATATCACCTGAAAAATTGGAGTTCTCTTCCGTTTTCGTCATGGAAATATTATGCAGGAAGGCTTGAACATCATTTTGTATGTGCTTATAATGGGGCGATGCGGCATATCCCGTATGTTTCCTCAGCATTTCCACAGAAGCAGCCGTAGCATGTTGATATCCTGCCAGTTCATTTTGCATTTGCGTGTCATGTTTTGCTAATTTTCGTATATCATTTTCGCGTTCACGCCGCAGTTGTTCGCAGATTTTGGAGAGCAAAGGAGCGACAATACCGTCAAAAAGGTCGTGACCTCGGATATAAAGATAGGTTTCTTCGGGCAAAACACCTTTTTCCAGCAACTCATCGCGCAAAGGCTTCCATGTTTTTCTGGCTTGTTGGTATCTTTTTTGAAGTTTCGCAATCTTTGCGTTTACAAAGTGCTGCACTTTTTGCAGGTTTCTTTCGGGATGATAGGTATTAATGTCGTTCATTTGAATGACAGCGAAGAAGTCTGAAAGGGTAAATCCCTTATATTCTCCGTAACGATAGGCCCAAACATTCCAAACGAAGAGCGGAAAAATAATCCGTGAGTATTCTGCAAGAAAAGCCTCGAAGTCGAAAATCCTATGGTCGTTCAAAGTCGCCATAGTGCAGACTCCTTGCAAAGAAGGTGCGTAGCATTGCAGGTTTTCTATGGCATACGCATAAGTATGAAAGACATACGGATTATTACATACGAACTGCGAAATATTTGTGCTGCCATTCAGCAAATAATCGTAATCTGCATCAACACAGGCTATCATATAATTTCCCAGACGTCGGCCTAATTGGTTGGAAAGTACGACACGCTTTCCGTGTCCCAGGCTGCTACGCGACGGTAGCATGACTTCAAAATAGTATTCCTCGGTTTCAAGAGGTTTCAGTACCGAACTCCAGAAATGAATGTCGTCATAACCTTCCACATACACCACGATTTTCCTGCGTACATTCCTGCCATTCAATCTATTGTAGGCTTGAATGTACGAAGAGTTGGCGTAATCTGAAAGTTTCTTCATAAGAAAACTTTTTTGAAGGCGGTATATATTATTTATGGTGTAGGGATTTTCATTTACTCCCACCTGAATGTTATATAAGGAGAGAGAAAAATGTATTTGCCCCGACTATATCTTATATATGGAGTAGGAATAAATGTATTTTCCGCTGCTATATATTATATAAGGAGTGCAAAGGAATCAATCCTGCGTGATATCTCCCACTTCCGTGACGGCATCTTCCCATCCGTTCATGATAACGGCGGGCGAATGGGTGGTAAGGATTATTTGCGCGTTGGGATTTAATTTTCGCACCATGTCAATGAGATCTTTCTGCCACTCAAAATGTAAACTTGCCTCGGGTTCGTCCATAAAGAAGACATACGGTTGCATATCTTCGGTCAGGGCTGTGAGGAGTATGACTAAAATCTGTTTTTCTCCACTGGACAGGAAATAAGGTGAGAGCGGTTCGCCGTATTGTATGAACTGCAATTCGTTACAGTTGCGATCTATGGTTTTTCCTGTCTCGGCAAAAAGTTTATCCACCATATCCAGGAAAATATGCTTCTGCTGTGCAGCCATTTGTGCCTTTTCCTTAGCATTTTCGTCGGAAGACGACAGAAAACTTATCATGCGATTTCCGATATTCACCTGATAATCCAGATAACGTCGTTGCAACTGGTAGAGTTGCCAGTCCATTTCTGTTTCTATGTGCTGATCCGTGATGGTTTGTGCCCTATCGTTGTCAAGAAGTCGGCGATCAAAACTGCGAATGATGTCGTAACGAACACTTGTGCTGCCTTCGGGATAGAAATCCACGATGATATGGCGCGTGATGTCCTTACTGATTTCGCCCGATGCCGGAATACTGTGCAGATACTGCACGATACGATTGAGTATGGTGCTCTTACCCGCGCCGTTCTTGCCGCTCAGCACATTTACGTCGGGGCGCAGCTTCCATACAATGTGCTTTTTTCCGCTCCACAGACTGCTAATTTCTATTTTTTCTATGTATTTTGCCAACGACATGATGAGAAAATTTTCTTTTTTAGGACTGTTTGATGAATACCCTACCCTTCCTGTTCTTTCTTGCACTCTTCTTCGTAGCAATGACGGCAAAGCGGTTCGTATTCCTGCTTTTCGCCCAAAACTACGCGGCGCTCATCATTGATAGTGCGATGCGAAATATAGGCAAGGTTGCCACATCTCACGCAAATGGCGTGGACTTTTGTCACATCCTCGGCAATCGCGCAAAGTGCCGGCATAGGACCGAAAGGTACTCCCTTGAAATCCATGTCAAGTCCGGCGATAATGACACGTTTGCCGCGATTTGCGAGTTCGTTGCACACTTCTACCAATCCGTCGTCAAAGAATTGCGCTTCGTCTATGCCCACTACGTCGGCATCGTCGGTCATTAACAAAAGCGATGCGCTGGATTCTATCGGCGTTGAGGCAATAGAATTTGAATCGTGCGACACTACGTCTTCTTCGCTGTAACGTGTATCTACGGCGGGCTTGAATATCTCGACTTTCTGGTGAGCAATTTTTGCGCGCTTCAGTCTTCGTATGAGTTCCTCCGTTTTTCCTGAGAACATAGAGCCACATACTACTTCTATTCGGCCACGATTGATAAATTCGGTACGGGGTGATTCTTGAAAGATATGCATTGTATTATTTTATATGGGTTATTCAGATAAATAGGTTTTATTCTTTTGAAAAATCTCGTTAGTATTCAAAGCCTATGCAGGCCCAACGGTCCTGACTGTGGGTGCTCACGTGACGTAGGCCCAAAGTTTCGGCTTTTTCTGTCAGGATAGGAACGTCTTCTTCGTAGAAACCGCTCATAAACAGCCTGCCACCGCGATTGAGGTGTGCTATATATGCAGGCATATCGGCCATCAGGATATTTCTGTTGATGTTAGCGAGAATGATGTCGAACATACCTTGGTTTTCCAGGGCGGAAGCATCGCCAAATACGACGCTCATGTTCTTTATGCCGTTGATTTCAAGGTTTTCCTTAGTGTTTTCCACACACCACTCGTCGAAATCCACGCCTACCACGCTACTTGCGCCCCGCATGGCGGCCAAAATGCCCAATATGCCGGTGCCGCAGCCCATATCCAGCACACGAAGTCCGTTGATGTCGGCTTTCAGTATTTCTTGCAGCATCTGAGCGGTCGTTGCATGGTGGCCGGTGCCAAAAGACATCTTAGGATTTATAATGATGTTGTACTTAGCTTTCGGTACATCGGTATGCATGGTTCCGCTCACGACGCAATCGCTGCCTAAGACGAGGGGTTTGAAATAATTCTCTTCCCAAACTTTATTCCAGTCCTTATCTTCGGCCTCGGTATAGGTAAAATCGATGGTTACATCAGGCACAGGAAAGTTTTCTATGGCTGCACGCAGCATTTCCTTGTCCAGATTTTTGGATTGCACGTATGCAAAGAGCGGATTCTCGCCATCTTCGGTCGGTACAAAGCTTTCAAATCCCACTTCTCCCAAGACGGCACTCAATACGTCCTGCATATCGCTATTTGCGGGCGTGATATCGAAACGGTATTCCAGATATTTCATTTTCTTATAAAGTGCTATTTTATATTACCTACGTTTGCCTGACGTATTCTCCATTCCTGCGGATAGATATTGTTGCAGCGATTTCCCAGATAATTGACCCATCCCAACGGCACGTCGTGATAGGTGACGAGGGCGTAGCCTTTCTGTTCGCCTACGGGGAGTTGTATGTTTTCGCGCCGCAGGTATGCAATGGCTTGTTCGAGATCCAGCGGAAACTCGCGGCAGTTTTCCCTGAAAAGTGCAGTACTAAGCGCCAATCCCTGGTGAGGAACGGTCTTTTTACCTACGATTTCGCCAATTGGCACGCCGGCATTGATCACGTTTACGCAGTCAAAAAGCGTGGCTACGTCGTCGCCCAGCGTTTTCTTCAAGGCAAAGATTTCCACACGGTTCTTAGGATTTTTATAGTATTGGAAATCTGCTGGATTCCGCAATAAATCATCGGTTTTCACGGCTTCCAAACGAACTTTCCTGCGCTTATTAGGTCGTTGTTCCGACACCTTTCTGAGCAATACGGCATAAAAACCTTCGCCCCGCGTGAGATGCGGATAGAAATGCCAGCCTATGCCGTTTGTCTGCACATTCCACGATTTTTCGGGCGAGAGACTGACCGCTTCTGCGCCCAGTTCGTTACAGATGCGCTGCACATTTTCCTCGTTTTCCAGAGCATTATAGGTGCAGGTGCTGTAAACCAGATAGCCGCCCTCCTTTAACGCAGGCCATACGTCGGAAATGATTTCAAACTGCCGCGCTGCACACATTTGCACGTTGGATTCGCTCCATTGTGTCACACTTTCGGGATCTTTCCTGAACATTCCCTCGCCTGAACACGGCACATCGGCTGCAATTAGGTCGAAGAAGCCTTCCATACGTCCGAAGTCGCGAGGCATAGCCTTGGTTACCACGACATCAGGATGCCCCCATTTCAACATATTCTCGCACAATATCATGGCACGTTGCTGAACAGGTTCGTTGGCTACGAGCAATGCGCCGTCGGGCAGGAGCGAACGCCAGAGAGTGGCCTTTCCGCCAGGAGCAGCGCAGAGATCCAGTACGCGCATGGGGACTTCAGCAAGATTACGATAGAGGTATTCTATGAACATCGACGAGGCTTCCTGCACATAGTACGTTCCGGCATGAAACAGTGGGTCGAGTGTGAACGAAGGGCGTGCGGCGAGATATTTTCCCGTGCTGCACCAAGGCACTAAGTCGCTGCTCTCTATCAACGGGTTAGGGCAATTCTTGAGGGGATTCACGCGAATACTTACCTGCGGCTCGGTATTTGTAATGGCATCGCACAAAGATGCCGCCTGACTGTCGCCAAGAAGTTTTTGCATCTGATTTTTGAAACCTTGTGGGAGCATACGCAGTATCCTGTCAGGAGAACTTTGGCAAATTTAGTAAAAAATCGGTGTTTACACTCTGTGTAACATCTTTTTTTGCAACATAAAATTTCGGGGCATAGGTTTTCCTGCAAAAAACGTAATGGTAGAAATCAATATCCGTTATCCACTTTCCTCTGTTACCGAACCTCGAAAAACGCTCTGAAAAATAAGTCCAAGGAAATTTTAATTATCTCGGAGATAATTCTATTTATCTCTCGATTAGTTTCTGGAACTCGAATTATATCCACAGTCGTGAGCCCTTTATTATTCGATATTTTCGGGGTTTTTCGGAATACAAAAAAATATCCACGAAATAGGAGCAAATAGCTCGGAGCTAATTCTTTTTTATCTCCGAGATAATTTCAAATAGTGTCGAGCTAATTTTTTTTGCTCGGAGATAAGTTTCTTTATCTCGGCGCCCATTAACCCCATATTGCCCATAATGCCCATTTTCCCAATAATATTCTTCGCAAAGCCTTCGTAATAACGTCATAACGTTATACCGTTATAACGACACCCCGCACAAAAAAGTCGGAGCACTCAGAAAACTCTGAATACTCCGATAATAATGTCTATTCCAGCGGCGGAATCAAATCGCTCCACACCGCAAACTACTGAAAAAGCTGCTGAATGGCGTGTTTGCAGTCTTCCATCAACCACGTTGGCGTACTTGTGGCACCGCAAATGCCGACAGACTCTGCGTTATCGAACCACTCGCGACAGAGAACGGCGGGCGAATCCACCATATGACTGCGCGGATTCTTACGCAGGCAGGCTTCGTAGAGGGCATGTCCGTTACTGCTTTTCTTACCGCTCACGAAAATAATGACATCGTGCTTCACCGCAAATTTTTCGATGTTAGGCTGGCGGTTTGCTACCTGACGGCAGATGGTATCATAGGCACGGAATGTGGCAGGTGCCTGAATCTGCTGCTCAAAGTAGGCAGAAAGTTGGCGAAAGCCGTCAAGCGACTTCGTAGTCTGGGAGAAAAGGCAGATATCGCGACTGTAATCCAATTTCAGGGACTGCGCTTCTTCAATATTTTCCACCACATGGGCATTGCCGCGACACTGGCCTACAAGACCCAGCACTTCGGCATGTCCACGTTTGCCGTAAATCACGATTTGCGGATGGTTTTCGTTATCGAATACCTTTTTGATGCGTCTTTGCAGTTGCAAAACCACAGGACATGTGGCATCGATAATTTCTATGCCGCGCTCCTTGGCAGTTTCGTAGGTAGCGGGCGGTTCGCCGTGGGCACGCAGTAAAACTTTACGGCCACGAAGTTTACCAAATGTCTGGTGGTCGATGGTTTCCAGCCCCAAATGATGCAGACGTTCCACCTCCGCACTATTATGCACGATGTCGCCCAAGCAATATAGGGAACCCGAACCTGCAAGTTCCTCTTCAGCCTTGCTTATGGCCGTAGTAACACCAAAACAAAAGCCGGAACCAGTGTCTATCTCTATCTTCACAATCGTTATATCTGACTTAAAAATTCACGGAACATGAGTTTCGGTCTCAATCTGCCACCGCCTTTTCGACTTGTTGCAGCAACCACTCGTTTTGTTCGGGAATCGTCATAAAACTATTGTCCAAAACCACAGCATCGTCGGCCTGTCGGAGCGGTGCTACCTCGCGATGTGAATCAATGTAGTCGCGTTCTTGCACATTACGGAGTATCTCGTCAAAATTGACGTCATCGCCCTTGGCTTTCAGCTCATCAAAACGGCGTTTGGCGCGAACCTCGGCCGAAGCAGTGACAAAAATCTTGAGTTCTGCCTGCGGAAAGACGACTGTACCGATGTCGCGTCCGTCCATGACGATGCCTTTTTCCAAACCCATGCGTTGCTGTTGCAAAGTCATGGCCTCTCGCACGAAAGGCAGGGCTGCCACCGGACTGACGTGGGACGAAACTTCCATAGTGCGGATTTCGCTTTCCACACATTCGCCATTCAGACAAGCCTCGGGCAGGTTTGTTTCGGGATTCAGACGGAAACTCACATTTACCTGCGGCATCATTTCCTCTAATCGGGCAGCATCCAAACTATCGCCCTTGAAAATACCATTACGCAAGGCAAAAAGCGTTACGGTGCGGTACATTGCACCCGTATCAACGTAGATATAACCCAATTGCCGCGCCAAAGCCTTGGCCATCGTGCTCTTACCGCACGAGGAGTGGCCGTCAATGGCAATTATAATCTTCTTCATATCGTGTATGTTGTATATTTCTGAAAAGGGAAAGGGACAATTATAAACTATAGGAGAGGTTTACCAGAATATTGCTGGCAGAAAGACTGTATTTTGCCCACGAAGCTCCGATTTTGAGCCTATCCAGACGCAGACCTCCACCAAAACTCAACCCAGCTCCGTGAGCGCTTCCGGCTTGTTTGAGCTCGTAAGCCCTACGTGCGTTGAAACCGGCAGAAAGGTAGAACCTTTCGACTGGTAGCAGGTCGATACCCAGCACAAGATGGTTGATACATTTGCGGGAAAAGGATATTTCCTCGCCTGGACGGGTGTAATAAAAATGGTTGCCCCAGTGATTCAAATCTGTCAGCGTGACAGAAAAACGTACCGGCGCATGAGCCAGACCTACCGTGAAGCCGGCTTGCAATGACAAGGGAAGACTTTCGGTTTCCTGGTCGAAAGCCTTGACTTGATGCCCGAGATTCTTCAATGCCAAGGAAGCAGAAAAATCGCGCTCCTCGTCATAATAATTCAGTCCCAGATTAACAGACAATGCCATGCTGGTATATTCCGCATAACGGCTGTGAACAAAATTCAGCATCGCACCACCCGAAAGCATATCGGCAAGCAGATAACTATAACCGGCACTAAAGACAAAATCCTTGGGAGAAAAATTACCAACCTGCACGCCAGAAGCATCTATCTCGGCTTGTTCGCCATAATTCAGCATCTGAGCGCCGAATACCGCCGTATGACGTTCGCCGAATGCCTTGGAAAATTGCATTCCCAGCATGATACCCTCATCAGGAAGCGACATAAAATTCACTCCCACGGTCTTATCCGAAACATTCGCGAAGAGCGCAGGATTGTTCCAGCCGACAGCAATTGCATCATCGACAATAGAGATATTTTCGCCGCCCAAAGCCGCTACGTGTGACGAGGTAGGCAAACGTAGCAACGTAAATGAAGATGTGCTCTCCTGAGCTTTCAAAACAGAAGTGCTGAGCAAAAAAATGATTAAATATAGGATTTTTTTCATTATGTTAAGACAAATTGTGCCCAAAGGTACATAGAATTTTATATTTTCGCACTACTTTTGTGCGTGAAAAAACTTTTTAACGCTTTTACGGCGCAAAAATTACGTGTTTCGACACTGTTTTTACGGTGTCCCACACTATTTTCACCAAGTGACGCATCGTTTTTGCGTTGTGCGACATTCACGCATGACGATGCCGAGCTAAGGAAATCTATTGCGACGCTGGTATAAGCTACCGTGGAATTAGCGTAAGCTTCTTCGGAGTTAGTCTAAGCTACTGCGGAATTAGCAAAAATTATTGCGACACAAAGAAAGCCTATTTATTATATAACGTGCTGAAAGCAGGATTATTATTTTCAAAGAAGTGGTGTGAACTTGTTTTTGAGAACAGAAACAAGGAATACGGGGCATATCAATTGCGTGCCACCGTAGGAAAACGCTATCGCCGCGCTTTCATTTGCGTTTTGCTCTTTGTCTTTGTTTTTTTCATCCTACCTCTTGCCGCAGGACTGTACATGCACTACACAATACTCCTGAAAAGTTATGACGAAGTGCAGCAGTTGGCAAGATTAAAGCCACTCGATGCAAAAGACAATCACGAATATAAGGAAATTGCTACGGGACGTCGCGCCATACCCAACCGAAAACCGGATGCAAGTATGGATGCGCCGGAAATAACGGAGGGACAAGAAAAAAACAAGGAGATCGGTCTTCGCGGACCGGAGGAGTTTTCGATAAAAGGCAAGACTTTTGTCAATATAAATCCGACAGATACGGTTTTACAGAACGACACATTGGTTCCTATCACGAAGGAAGAACTGACTCCAACGGAGGTAGTAGAACAGATGCCGCAGTTTCCAGGCGGTCCCGTCGGCATGATGAAATGGTTGGACGAGAATATCATTTATCATCAGCGATGTATCGACAGCAAAATCGAAGGCGAAATTGAAGTTGTCTTCATTGTTAACGAAAAGGGTATGGTGGAAAATGCGCGAATTACGAAGCATCTTCACCCAGATCTGGACAACAGCGTGTTATATGCCGTGCGCCGAATGCCAAAGTGGAAACCTGGAAGACAAGACGGGATAATAAAACCGGTACAGGTGACTATTCCCGTAGATTTCCACGTAGAATAAATTTTTGCGGCGAAGGATAGCCTGATTCTGCCGCGAAAACAGAAAAATAACGGAAAGATACTCCTTATTATATAGGGTTGTTCTAAAAATTAGGCTGTTTTGATTTGCTTACACTCTCTATACGTTTGTTCCTGCAACCCGCAGAGCTTCACCCTACGGGGCAGACAACAAACAGAGTGTGCGCGAAGAATTCAAAGATTTTTGAGTGATTTTGTTTTTAATGCCGCAGAAGCATAGCGAGCTATGGTTCAAGGTATTAAAGACAATGGCGCCAAAAAGATTGAAAAAGCATACAGACCAAAAAAGCTTCACAAAATTTTAAAACCTAATTTTTAGAACTACCCTATAATATATATAGGAAAGGGGCTTGGATATACAAGGGAGAAACTCGCATATACAGAAAAAAGCCTCACACATAAAGTGAAGAACCCTTCACTTACAAAAAAGATTCTCACGTATAGAATAAGCTATTTCGCATATAAAGTAAGAAATCTCAAGTATAAAGAAATAAACCACACATATACAGAAAAACACTATGAACCAATTTGCTTCTCTTATCAACAAAACACTCGATTCCCAGGTTTATCCGAAACAGCCTCGGGGACTTTACGAACCTATTGCCTACACACTCTCAGGTGGTGGCAAGCGATTGCGCCCCAGCCTGATGCTTTTGTGCTATAGCCTCTACAAAACGGATTTTGATACCGTATTACCGGCTGCTATCGGGTTGGAAACATATCATAACCACACACTACTGCACGATGACCTGATGGATTCGGCCGAAGTGCGCCGAGGAATGCCCACTGTGCACCGCAAATGGAATGCTAACACGGCGATACTTTCGGGCGACACGATGCTCATCCAGGCTGTGACGAAGGTAAACGAATGTCAGTGCCCGAGAAAAGACGAGGTGATGGAACTTTTCCTGAAAACCTGTCGCGAAGTGTGCGAAGGGCAGCAATATGATATGAATTTCGAGAGCCGTACGGACGTAAGCATCGACGAATATATTGAAATGATACGCCTTAAAACGGCCGTACTCGTAGCTTGTGCCGCGAAGATGGGAGGTATGATAGCCAATGCGCCCGAAGTGGAATGTGAGATGCTGTATAGTTTTGCAGAAAAGGTAGGTTTGGCATTCCAGCTCCAAGACGATTATCTGGATGTCTATGGCGATCCCTTGGTTTTCGGCAAAAAAATCGGCGGTGACATACTTTGCGGGAAAAAGACCTTACTCCTGATCAATGCCTTCAACCTTTCCAACGAAAAGCAGCGCAACGAATTGCATCGCCTGATAGAAAGCAAAGACATACCCGATGCAGAAAAAATTGCGGGCGTCACGAAAATCTACAACGACCTGCATATTCCGGAAATAAGCAACGAAATGATTTCGGCCTACTACGATGATGCACGAAATATCTACGAAACGTTGCCGTTGCCCGAACATGTGAAAGAACCGCTTTGGCAATGGGCCATAGACTTGCTCGGTCGTAATTACTAATGGGTTGTTCTAAAAATTAGGCTGTTTTGATTTTTCAAAGATTTTTGAGTGATTTTGTTTTTAATGCCGCAGAAGCATAGCAAGCTATGGTTCAAGGAATTAAAGACAATGGCGCCAAAAAGATTGAAAAAGCATACAGACCAAAAAAAGCTTCACAAAATTTTAAAACCTAATTTTTAGAACTACCCTAATGCATAGTAAAACCTGATTCACGCGGAGCAATCACCTCGTTTCCTGACAGAACAGGCTTTCTTCCCCACCCTATTCTTTCCCATAGCAGATGTTCATCGACACACATACGCATCTTTACACAGAAGAGTTCGACAACGACCGCGCAGAGGCGGTGAAACGTGCCGTAGATGCGGGCGCGAAGGCTTTATTGCTGCCTAACATTGACGAAGCCAGCATCAATCCCATGCTACGTATGTGCAAGGATTATGCAGGGTTGTGCTTTCCGATGATAGGTCTGCACCCCACCGAATTGCCGGAGCATTACGAAGACACTCTGGCGCGAATGGAGGCGATGCTGCAGAGTAATCATCCGTTTATCGCCATTGGCGAGGTGGGAATCGACCTTTATTGGGATGACAGTCGTAGAGAAGATCAGATAGCTGCCTTCCGCCGCCAAATAGTGTGGAGCATAGAACACGAATTGCCGCTCGTAATCCATTCGCGCAAGGCACAACGCGAGATTATCGACACGTTGCAGCCATTTCGCCACGACCTACAGGGCGGTATCTTCCATTGTTTCGGAGGTACGGCCGAGGAAGCCAGGGAATTACTGGAGTTCGAGGGATTCTATCTGGGCATAGGCGGTGTGGTGACGTTCAAAAAATCTACGTTGCCCGAGGTATTGAAACAATGTGTACCCCTATCGCGTATTGTGGTCGAGACAGATTCGCCATACCTCGCACCAACGCCCTATCGCGGCAAGCGAAACGAAAGTTGCTACGTGCCGCTCATCATTGACAGGCTTGCAGAGGTTTATGACATGCCGAAAGAGCAAATAGAACGGCAGACAATGGCCAATACCAAAGAAATTTTCAAAAAATTACAGAATAATTTGGCCGATTGAAAAACAATACGTACTTTTGCATCCGCAAACGAGAACAATGGTTCTCAGAGATTGCAAAAAACGTTGGTACCATAGCTCAGTTGGTAGAGCAACGGACTGAAAATCCGTGTGTCCCCGGTTCGATTCCTGGTGGTACCACAAATTAACGAGCAAGACCGATAGAAGAACTTACTTCTGTCGGTCTTTTTTTGTGAGTTTTCTTTATAACGGTAGACGGTATTACGTTATTACGAGCTTTTGCGAATACTTTTCTGGGGAAAATAGGCGATTTGCACGGGTTGCCCGATAAAAGGGGCCACTTTTATTTTTCAATCTTGTTGAGTGGATTTGGTTTTAAGGACGAAAAAGCATAGTGGTCTATGCTTCGAAGGCATAAAGCCGAAGACGCCAAAAAGATTGGAAAAGAATGTGGATTATTCACGCTCGAAAAAAAATCTTATTCCCCTTTTTTCGGGCATCCCGAGGATATGGGGTTAATGGCTTGGAGATACCAAAAATTATCTCCGAGATAAAAATAATTTGCTCGGAGCTATTTGTTCCTATTCCGTACGCATTTTTTTTATCCCGAAAAACCCCGAAAATATCGAATAATAAAGGGTGCATAGATATGTAAAACTTTAAGTTTTCAAGTACTAATTGGGAGATAAACAGAATTATCTCCAAGATAATTAAAATTTGCTCGGACTTAATTTCCAGCCTTTTTTTCTCCTTTGGTTTATTATGGGTTTCCCTATAGGGTAGTTCTAAAAATTAGGTTTTAAAATTTTTGTGAAGCTTTTTTTGGTCTGTATGCTTTTTCAATCTTTTTGGCGCCATTG
>CAMVJO010000001.1 GCA_947167835.1 uncultured Prevotellaceae bacterium | reverse complement strand
GAGCTATTGAATACCTACTACGCAATTTTATCCTGCAAAATGAGCCATACGCCTATTTTTTTGCTCCGTACTCAAAAAATTGAGATTCGGAAATTAGCTCGGAGATAAATTAAAGGGATGTTCTATAAATTACGTTTTTAAGAAACTGGTCTCTATTTTATTCTGCTTGTTTTTGAAATCTTTTTGCCGTCTTTAGCTTTAATTCCTTGAACCGTAGCTCGCTACGCTCCTTCGTCATTAAAGCTAAATCCAATCAAAATCTAAACAAAAACAATGCAGCCTAATTTATAGAACATCCCTAAAGTATCTCGGAGATAATTCCACTTATCTCCCAAGAAGGTCTTAAAACCGAAAAATATCGCATTGTTATGCGCCCTTTATTAGGAGGTATTTTCGGGATTTTTCAGGATACAAAAATTTACCCCTGAAATAGGTGCAAATAGCTCCGAGCAAAAATTTTTTATCTCCGAGCTAATTTTAAATAGTGTCGACCTATTTTAATTTTGCTCGGAGCTAATTTTTCTTATCTCGAACCTATTTACCCCCAAATTGCCCAAATTGCCCATTTTCCCCCAAAAAAATCAATTTCAAAGACCTCGTAATAACGTCATATCGTCATAACGTGATCCCATTTCTGCAAAAATCGCCATTTTTGGGTATTGCGCATATCATAAAGCCGCAGTAATTTTGCATCGTGAAAGTGTAAGAGATGCTGTCTGTACAGCGTTTTACCATATTTCGCGATAAGAATTAAATTGTTATGTCTATGTTCCTTTTGTCGGTCATGTCTATAGCGTTAGGCATGGCCGACAACGTTTTTTCTGCCACACTTTCGGGCATATCCCCCACCCCTTTTTCCGTAGGTTGGAAAAAACTGATGAAAAACCCGAAAATATATTTTGCAGAACTGCCCTGAATTTCGGATGTTTTTTGTAATTTTGCTGCAAATTATAAATAAAATTTATAAACTGCCTTAAAAGGCGCGTTTTAAGACAATAAAAACAGACGGAATGTACTGAAAAACAGGTATCATGCGCAAAAAGATGCCGTTTCCCCTACATTTCGGCCAAGATAACTTGCAAAATTTCAGCAACCAAAACGAAAAACAATGGATATTTGGATTTTCTTCAAACTACTGGGCTCTTTGGCACTCCTGATGTTCGGTATGAAAACCATGAGTGACAGCCTTCAGAAAATGGCCGGTAGCCAGTTGCGCCATGTACTGGGAACTATGACACACAACCGCTTTACGGGAATGCTTACGGGTATTTTTGTGACAGCTTCTGTGCAGTCTTCAACGGCAACTACCGTGATGACGGTATCTTTCGTCAATGCAGGATTACTGACTCTGGCACAAGCCATCAGTATCATAATGGGAGCCAACATCGGAACCACACTAACGGCATGGATCATGTCGGCAGGTGTTACTTTTAACATCACCGATTTTGTGTATCCCGCATTCTTCCTGGCCATTATCCTCATCTATTCCAAACGGCGCAAGGGTGCCGGCGACTTCCTCTTCGGTATCGCCTTCATGTTCCTGGGATTGGGAACATTACGTCAGACCGGCGTAGATATGAACCTGGGAGAAAATCAGGCCGTGCTGGACTTTTTCCAGTCTTTCGGCGACTGGCCTCCATTCCTCACGACAATAGTGTTCCTGCTCTTGGGAAGTATTCTCACTATGTGCGTGCAATCTTCGGCTGCTGTGCTGGCAATCACCATGATATTGTGCTCCAGCGGCGCTCTCGACATATATCTTGGCATTGCCTTGGTGATGGGTGAAAATATCGGCACGACCGTTACATCAAACATCATAGCAATGTCGGCCAATACCCAGGCAAGACGCGCGGCACTGGCACATATGTTCTTCAACTTCTTCGGCGTTATCTGGATACTCATCGTATTCCGCCCGTTTGTACAGATGGTATGCGGAATGGTGGGATATGACGAAACTTTAACCCGCGAAGCTCCCGGATTCCTGGCCAACGCAGCAAAATTGAACTTCGTTCTGGCTGCTTTCCACACCTGTTTCAACGTGGTGAACACGGCTATCCTGATTTGGTTCATACCCCAGATAGAAAAATTCGTGAGCAAAGTGATACAACCTAAGAAGGGCGAGGAAGAAGATTCGTTCAGACTTCGCTTTATCACGTCGGGATTGCTCGAGACTCCGGAACTTTCGTTGCTCGAAGCCCAGAAAGAAATTACTTACTTCGGTGAACGCATGCAAAAGATGTTCGGTCTTTGTCGCGAACTGCTCGGACTGAAAAACGAAGACTTCGTAAAAATATTCTCGCGCATAGAGAAATACGAAGGCATCAGCGACAATATGGAAATTGAGATAGCCCGCTATCTGGATGAGGTAAGCGAACTCCATTTGAGCCCCGAATCAAAAGTAAAGACACATGCTATGTTGCGCGAAATCTCGGAACTCGAAAGTATTGGCGACGCTTGCTACAACATAGCCCGAACCATCAATCGCAAGATAGCCGGAAACGAACATTTTACCGAAGAACAATATCAGCACATGTACCAAATGTTCCAGTTGGTGGACACCTCGCTCTCGCAAATGAACGAGTTGCTGTCAGGCCGTCGGAGCGATTTCGATGCAAACCGTTCCTTCAATGTGGAACATGAGATTAACAACTATCGTAATCAGTTGAAAAACCAGAATATCCTGGATATCAACAACCATTTGTACGACTACGCTGTCGGTACCATGTACATGGACGTCATTGGCGAGTGCGAAAAACTGGGTGACTACGTGATCAATGTCGTTCAGGCACGTATGGGTATTTCTAAACGGAACTAAAACAAAAATACTGCACAAAGAAAATATGATAGGATCCATTATTACAGGAATGTTGGCCGGATATCTGGCCGGAAAACTGATTCGCGGCGGCGGATTCGGCTGGTTGGGCAATCTATTGCTAGGCTTGATCGGCGGAGCTGTGGGCGGTTGGCTTTTTGAACAGTTCAACATTACGTGGGGCGGCATCGTAGGACAGATAGGTACGGCTCTCTGCGGCGCACTTGTCATACTTTATGTAGCATCGCTCATCAAAAAATAAACATCCCGATATGAAAAGAACTTTATTCACCACCATACTGGCATTGTTCGCAGCAACAGCTTTTTGCCAGTCACAGATAAAATACGGCAGCCTGAGTTACAACTCCTTGCTGCACGAAATGCCGGAATATGCCGAAGTGCAATCCTCAATGAAGCAACTCGTGCAAAAGTATGAAGCCGAAACCAGATACAACGAGCGCAAGTTCCAGCAGATGTTCACCGACTTTCTGCAAGGACAGAAGGACTTTCCGCAAAGCATCATGCTGAAACGCCAGCACGACCTGCAGTTGGAAATGGAACGTAGCCAAAACTTCCGTTTACAAATGGACAGTCTGCTGCAGAAAGCCGAAAAAGATATGTTACAACCGCTGCGTCAGGCGCTTGATAGCGTGATTCAGGAAGTAGGTATGGAGCGCGGCTACGAATATATCATCAATACCGACAATAGTCCGCTGCTCTTCGTACATCCCAGCGTGACAGAAGACGCTACCCCCTTTGTACGCGAGAAACTGGCCGCACTAAAACAATAAGTCTCGGGAACAAAACAGGAATAACGACAGGGAAATGGCATCGATAGGCATCTTCGACAGCGGATATGGCGGACTTACGATTTTAAGAAGCATACGCCACCTCATGCCCCAGTATGATTACATCTATCTGGGCGACAATGCCCGCGCACCTTACGGATCGCGTTCGTTTGAGACGGTGTATCATTACACACGTCAGGCTGTGGAAGCACTATTCCGTAACGATTGCCAACTAATTATCCTGGCTTGCAATACAGCATCGGCAAAAGCCCTGCGAACCATACAGCAAAATGATTTGCTGCGCCCCGAATATGCCGGACGTCGCGTATTAGGTGTGATACGTCCCACAGTAGAGGTGATAGGTGACTTGAGCAAAAGCCGACATGTGGGACTTTTAGCCACTTCGGGCACGGTAAAATCCAATTCCTACGCGCTGGAAATCGAAAAACTGCATCCCGATATCAAACTCTCCTCGCTGGCATGCCCAATGTGGGTGCCGCTGGTGGAATATGGCGAGTATGATACCGAAGGCGCCGAGTATTTCGTAAAGAAACGCATCAAACAGTTGCGTAGCATGGACTCGGAAATAGATACCATCATACTTGGATGCACGCACTACCCACTATTGCTGCCTATCATACGGAAATATACCGAAGGCATCGAACTGGTGATGCAGGGTGAGCATGTAGCCATCAAACTCAAGGACTATCTGAAACGTCATGCTGACATAGAACAGTGTTGCTCGAAGAACGGAACCTGTAGGTACCTGACAACGGAATCTACCGAAGTCTTTGCACAGGCCGCCTCCGTATTTCTGGAAGAAAACATAGAGAACGCTGAAAAAATATCAATAGAATAACACAGCCGCTGGGCTTGAAAATACCAAAACGCCGAATAAAATAACCAATTGACTGGCAAAAAGTTTCGGAAGGTTAGGAAAAAGAAAAAAACAAACGAAGAAAGAAATGATTTCCACACTGTTTTCAATGTATGTCTCGCCACGCCTTCGCGCTATCGACAAGTTTGTGGCACATCCCGAGGAAGTACAACGTCAGGTCTTGGCGAATCTTGTCAAGAAAGGACGCGATACCGAATGGGGCACCGGACATCAATTTGAACAGATACGCGACTACGATGATTTTGTCAGAAACGTTCCACTCAACGACTACGAAACGCTGAAAAATTTCATAGACCGTATGCGACAGGGCGAAAAAAACGTACTGTGGCCAGGACGTATTCGCTGGTATGCCAAGTCTTCGGGAACAACAAACGACAAAAGTAAATTCATTCCCGTATCTCCCCAGGCATTAAAGGACACACACTATCGCGGAGGTACGGACTCTGTGGCCATATATTTCAGGAATCATCCTAAAAACCGCATGATGAAGGGGAAAGGTCTGATATTAGGCGGATCACATCAGCCAAATTACAATCTTCCTCACTCATACGTAGGCGATTTGAGCGCAGTATTGATGGAAAACATCCCGGTAGTGGCACGTCCCTTCCGAGTATTATCCAGACAAACGGCACTATTGGCCGATTTCGAGCAGAAACGCAATGAAATTGCCCGCGAAACCATAGGACAGAACGTCACAAACCTAAGCGGAGTCCCGTCTTGGATGCTGAGTGTCCTCAATAGAATTCTGGAAGTCTCCGGAAAGAAATATATTGACGACGTTTGGCCCAATTTGGAGGTATTCTTCCACGGAGGTGTCGCCTTTACTCCATATCGTGAGCAATATAACAGGATTATTCGCAATCCTGAAATGCACTATGAAGAAACTTATAATGCCAGCGAGGGATTTTTCGGACTACAGAACGACCCTAACGATGTGGCAATGCTACTTATGTTGGATTATGGCGTGTTCTACGAATTCATTCCCCTTGAAGAAGTCGGAAAGCCCAATCCTATCGTACTCCCGCTCTGGGCTGTCGAAAAAGATAAGAACTATGCGCTCGTCATTACCACCAGTAGTGGATTATGGCGCTACCAAATTGGCGACACAGTCCGATTTACCTCTACGAATCCCTACAAATTCGTTATCAGCGGGCGCACAAAATCCTTCATAAATGCCTTTGGTGAGGAATTAATTGTGGACAATGCCGAGAAAGGGTTGGAGAAAGCATGTAAGGAAACGGGGGCAATAATCTCAGAGTACACAGCAGCGCCGGTTTTCATGGACGACAATGGAAAATGCCGCCACCAATGGCTCATCGAGTTCGAGCAAAAACCCGATAGCCTGGAGCATTTCTCAAATATCCTCGACCAAACGCTGCAAAGCATCAACAGCGATTACGAAGCCAAGCGATATAAAGATATCACACTCCAGCCTCTTGAAATTATCGTGGCACGTCCCAATCTTTTCAACGACTGGCTGAAAAGTAAAGGCAAACTTGGCGGACAACACAAGGTACCTCGTTTGAACAACAACCGAGATATCATGGATCAACTCCTGCAAATGAATCAATAAAACGATGAGAAAACTATTTTTCTTTCTTTTAGTTCTGGTTTTCATGGCCTGCGCCAATCAGGGGCAGGGACCTGACGGCGGTCCGTACGACGAAACGCCGCCAAAGGTCGTGCGAATGTCTCCGGCCATAGGACAACTGAACGCAAAGAACAAGAAAATAGAAATCGTGTTCGACGAAAACATTAAAGTTGAGAACGGACAGGAAAATATCATCGTCTCACCGCCACAATTGGAGCCACCGGAAATTTCTTCCTCCGGCAAACGCATCAAAATCGAACTGCTTGATACGCTGAAGCCCAACACAACTTATACTATTGACTTCGGAGATGCAATTGTGGACAACAATGAAGGAAATCCGCTGGGAACTTTCACATACTACTTCTCCACTGGTGAGAAATCAGACACCATGGAAATTAGCGGACACGTGATTGATGCCGAAAACCTCAGTCCTCTGCAGGGCTTACTCGTAGGTCTTTATTATGAAGACAGCGATTCTGCCTTTTTGCAGCGACCTCTCGACCGCGTTGGGCGTACTGACGAAAGCGGATTCTTCAGTATCAAAGGCGTTCCCCAAGGCAGATACAGATTGTACGCACTGAAAGATATGGACGGCGACTATAAATTTTCGTCGCGCGCCGAGATGATAGGTTTTACCGACTCTCTTCTCACCACGTCCTGCTTTACCGATATGCGCTACGACACTATTTGGCGTGACACCACCACTTACGATTCGATTGTCGCCACGGAGTTTACACACTACCTGCCTGACAATGTGGTGCTCAAGGCTTTTCAGCATACCAACGTACCTCGCCATTTCTTGAAGCAACAACGCGACGTGCCGCAGTGGTTTAGGATGTATTTCACCGGACCTTCGCAGCATGTTCCCGAAATAAAAGGACTGAACTTCGATGCTACGGATGCGTTTGTCGAAGACAGAAACAAGGGTAACGACACTATCACTTATTGGCTCAAAGATACGGCCATGTATAAGCAAGATACGCTGATGTTTGCCTACACCTTCTACGAAACCGACGACTCAGCCAATATTGACACGCTGCGAACAGATACTATCGAACTAATATCCAGAGTTACCTTCGCAAAACAACAGAAAGAGTTGCGCGAGAAAATGGAAAAATGGCAGAAGCAGTTGGAAAAACGCCACAAGCGCGGCGACTACTCCGACGAAAAACCGCCAATAGACTACATGAAAATCGAATTACGTAGCAATAGCGGACAGATAGCGCCCAACCAAAATCCGGAACTGGTGTTTCCCGAGCCATTAGTACGGCTGGACACGCAAAGTATCCACCTGCTACTAGGACCGGACACGATGCAAACGCCGGCAAGGTTCAGGCTTATTCAGTCTCCCTACGAGAAAGGACGCTTCAAAGTCTTCGGTGAATGGCGATACGACCAACGTTACACTCTGGAAATCGACTCTGCCGCACTTTATGGGTTATCCGGTAGTTTCAATAACGGATTCAAGGGCTCATTCAAGGTGGCAGCAGAAAAAGACTTCGGCACATGTATGGTTAATGTGGCAGGCGCCGATACCAACTACGTAGTGCAATTCATGGCCGACGAGACTAAAATTCTGCAGGAGGCACGTGTCAGCAAATATGGCAATGCCGATTTCTATTATATCCGTCCAGGCAAATACTACCTCCGACTATTCATCGACAAAGACGGCGATGGAAAATGGACTACCGGAGATATCGTACAGCGCCGCCAGGCTGAAACAGTTTATTACTATCCTGAGCAATTTGAAGTACGAGCAGGATGGGACGAGGTCGTCAATTGGAATCCAACAGCCCTGCCTATCACTAAGCAGAAGCCGGAAAAGCTCATCAAGTCCAAGAAGAAAAAGGCAAAGCAGACGGCACACCAGAAAAATGTAGAACGTACTCGCGAACGAAGATAGATTTTCGCGCGGAAACACTTCTTTAATAATTATAGGGATGTTCTATAAATTAGGCTGCATTGTTTTTGTTTAGATTTTGATTGGATTTAGCTTTAATGACGAAGGAGCGTAGCGAGCTACGGTTCAAGGAATTAAAGCTAAAGACGGCAAAAAGATTTCAAAAACAAGCAAAATAAAATAGAGACCAGTTTCTTAAAAACGTAATTTATAGAACATCCCTATAGTAGTAGGAATAATAAAGACAATGCTCCTTTTAAATAATATCAAGGAGCAGGAAAAATAAAAAAAAGGCACATTATGAAAAAGATAATCCTTCTGATATTCTCCATTTTCTTGCTGACAGGCGCAGCAAATGCGCAATCGCAGGAAAATACCGCCTTCCAAAGTGGCGAAACCCTGACATACGATCTCTATTTCAACTGGAAATTTGTGTGGATCAAGGTAGGAACGGCTTCAATGAACATCACAAAAACATATTATAACGGGCAACCCGCATATAAGGCCTATCTCATCACACGCGGCTCGAAGCAAGCCGACAAATACTTCGTGATGCGCGACACGCTCACGACATATACCAATCTTAACCTCGTGCCACAGTATTATTCCAAGCACGCAAAAGAAGGTAAAGACTATCGCGTGGAAGATGTATGGTACAGTTATTCCAATAACATGGCACATCTGAAAATGCGCTACAAGAAAAATGACGAACCATACGAATACCGCAACGAAGACTCCAAGTATTATGCCTACGACATGGTATCAATGATACTTCGCGCCCGTTCTTTCGATCCTTCTACCTACAAAGAAGGACATCGTATCAACTTCCTGATGGCCGAAGGCAACAAAACAAGATGGCGTCAGGTAATATATAAAGGAAAGAAGGACATCAAGATGAAAGACGGCAACGGAACCTACAAAACCCTCGTCTTTTCGTATGTTGAAAAGCAGAATGACGGAAAAGAAAAGGAGATAGTCCGGTTTTATATCACCGATGACAAGAATCACCTGCCCGTCTGCCTTGATTTGAACCTCAACTTCGGAAGTGCCAAGGCATATATGCATGGTGCTGTGGGAGTAAGGCATCCTTTGACCTCTAAGAAAAAAATAATCTGGACAGACAAACCGATATGCGCCTCGTAATAGACAATAAAATACCCTACATCCGTTCACAGGCCGAACGATTAGGCGAAGTTACCTACGCAGCAGGAAGCGAATTTACGCCGGAACTTGTGAAAGATGCCGACGCATTGATTGTTCGCACCCGTACACAGGTAAACCGCTCCCTGCTTGAAGGCAGCAACGTGAAGCTTGTGGTAACTGCTACGATAGGTTTCGACCATATCGACACGGAATATCTGGAACAGGCCGGCATAGCGTGGACAAACTGCCCTGGATGCAATGCCGGAAGCGTGGCACAATATGTGGAGAGCGCTCTGATTCTGCTCCACAGGGAGGGCATCATCAATTTGTCGAATAGTACGATAGGTATCGTAGGAGTAGGACATGTAGGCACGAAGGTAGCCAAAGTTGCTGCCGAACTGGGATGCAGTGTCCTGCGTTGCGATCCACCTCGCCAGGCAAAAGAGGGAGGTTACTTCGTTTCACTGGCCGAGATCCAGCAACGGGCAGACATTATCACCTTTCACACGCCACTTACGTCGGAAGGAGAATATGCTACCCTGCACATGGCCGGCGAAACCTTCTTCAACGGAACGAAATGCAGGCCAGTCATCATCAATACCAGCCGAGGAGAGGTTATCAAGACCGAGGCATTGCTGCAAGCCTTGGAGCAAGGCATCGTTCGTGCCGCAGTAATTGACACTTGGGAGGGCGAACCGCATATCAACCGCGACCTGCTGCAAAAAAGCTTCATTGCAACGCCCCATATAGCCGGTTATAGCGCTGACGGCAAGGCAAATGCCACGCGTATGTCGCTCGAAGCCGTAGCCCGCTTCTTCGGAATAGATATGGAGTTCGACATACAGCCCCCTACCCTGCCTGAAGGTGTGATTACGTCCGACGATGTGATAGAACGCAAGCTGCAATTCTATAATCCGCTGGACGATTCGCAAAAACTCAAGGCAAACCCCGAGGATTTCGAGCACCTGCGCGAACAATATCCCCTGAGACGAGAGAAATAAAAAGAAAGAAACAAGAAAATATCATAATAACAAAAATATGCTTCAGATATATAACACACTTACAAAGAAGAAAGAAGAGTTTGTTCCCCTTACCCCAGGGCATGTGGGCATGTATGTCTGCGGACCTACGGTTTACGGCGATGCACATCTGGGACACGCACGCCCAGCCATTACTTTCGACCTCGTATTCCGCTACTTGCAACACAAAGGTCTGAAAGTGCGTTACGTACGTAACATTACCGACGTAGGACATCTGGAACACGATGCCGATGAAGGCGAGGATAAAATTGCTAAGAAAGCACGACTGGAAGAATTGGAGCCGATGGAAGTAGCGCAATACTACATAAATCGTTTTCATCAGGCCATGCAGCAACTCAACGTGCTGCCACCGAGCATTGAGCCCCAGGCCAGTGGACATATCATGGAACAAGAAGCACTGGTGCAGGAGATACTTGATAACGGCTTCGCCTACGAATCAAATGGCTCCATATATTTCGATGTTGAGAAATACAATAAGAAATATCGCTACGGCAAACTTTCGGGCAGAAACCTGGAAGATGTAATAAATGCCAGTCGCCAATTGGATGGCGTGGGCGAAAAACACAACCAAGTCGATTTTGCACTTTGGAAAAAGGCACAACCCGAACATATCATGCGCTGGCCTTCGCCTTGGAGCGACGGTTTCCCTGGTTGGCACTGCGAATGTACCGCAATGGGGCGCAAATATCTGGGAAAACACTTCGATATTCACGGCGGTGGCATGGATCTTGTTTTTCCACACCACGAATGTGAAATTGCGCAGGCAGTAGCTTCACAAGGCGACGACTGTGTTCACTACTGGATGCACAATAACATGATTACCATCAACGGTCAGAAGATGGGAAAGAGCCTTGGCAATTTCATTACCTTACAACAGTTCTTTACCGGCGAACATGAAAAATTGGAGCAGCCATATAGCCCCATGACGATCCGATTCTTCATCCTTCAGGCCCACTATCGCTCAACGGTGGACTTCTCTAACGAAGCATTGCAGGCTTCAAACAAGGGTTTGCAGCGACTTATGGAAGGATATAACGCACTCCAACGCATAGAGCCCGTCGCAAACGGAAGCGTAGGTAAGGACTTTGCAGAAAAACTGGCGAGCGACTGCTACACAGCTATGGACGACGACTTCAATTCTCCGATAGTCATCAGCCATTTGTTCGATGCGTGTCGCGTTATCAACCAGTTAGTGGACAAGAAGCAGACGATAACGAGCGAAGGTCTAGAGGAACTTAGAAAGGTGTTCCATACTTTCGTAGAAGACATCCTGGGACTTCGCGACGAAGCCGCAGGCGGTAATGCCGAACGCGAGGAAAGTTTCGGAAAAGCCATAGACTTGTTGCTTGACATCCGCGCAAAAGCAAAAGCTGCCAAGGATTGGGCTACGAGCGACTTGATTCGCGACCAATTGTCCGCACTCGGATTTGAAGTAAAGGACACAAAAGACGGCGCTACCTGGAGATTGAACAAATAACAAAGGGAGACAATCAGCTTTCACAGGAAACAATCCCTTTTTACGCAGAAATCTGCGGGGAAAAGTCAGGCAAAAGAAATTTTCATCGCGATGAGAATCTTGTCTCACGGCGAAGAGAATGTTTTCTCAACGCGATGAGAAAATTTTCTCAACGCGAAGAGAATAAGGAAAGACCTGAATTAGGAACGGAAAATAAAGCATAAGAAACCATTTGTAAAAGGGATTCGTGAAAGACCTCGAAACAGAAAAAAGATATAGAGAAGATGAGCAAGAAGATAAAGGTGATAGTCAGCGGTGGCGGCACGGGAGGACACATTTTCCCGGCTATTTCGATAGCGAATGCGCTGAAAGAGAAATGTCCTGACGCAGAAATCCTGTTTGTAGGCGCAGAAGGACGCATGGAAATGCAGCGCGTTCCGGCTGCCGGCTACGAAATAAAAGGTCTGCCCGTAGCAGGTTTCAATCGCAAGAACCTGTTGAAAAACATTCCCGTGCTAATCAAATTGATGCGCAGCCGACGGATGGCTAAGCAAATCATACGCGAATTTCAGCCCGACATAGCCATCGGTGTGGGCGGTTATGCCAGCGGTCCTACGCTCGAAGCAGCAGCCAATGCCGGCATACCTACATTGTTGCAGGAGCAAAACTCCTTTGCCGGCGTGACCAATAAGATTCTGGCCAAGAAAGCCAAGAAAATATGCGTGGCATACGACGGAATGGAACGCTTTTTCCCCGCCGATGTCATCATAAAAACCGGTAATCCTATCCGACAGAATCTGCTCACGGCACAAGTGAGTCACGAAGCCGGTATCAAAACCTTTGGCCTCGACCCTGAGAAACGTACCATACTGATAGTGGGCGGTTCGCTCGGAGCACGCACACTCAACGAGAGCATATTGGGCTATATCAACCTGATTGCGCAGCAGAAGTCGGTACAGTTTATTTGGCAGACCGGAAAATATTACAGCGAAGAGATACAAACGAGGCTTTCGTCACTGAAAAAGCCCGAAAATCTCGTAGTGCTTGATTTCATTAGCGACATGAATGCTGCATACGCCGCCGCCGACCTTGTCATCTCCCGTGCCGGTGCCGGAAGCATCAGCGAATTCTGCGCGTTGGGCAAACCTGTCATTTTGGTTCCCTCGCCAAACGTTTCGGAAGACCACCAAACGAAAAATGCGCTGGCACTCGTCCAAAACGATGCCGCCATATATGTGAAAGACAGCGAGGCTCAGCAAACGCTCATCCCATTGGCTATCAACACGGTGGGAGATACCGAGAAATTGCAGTCACTCAGTAAGAATATTCTCGAAATGGCTTTGCCCAATGCGGCATCGGATATTGCAGACGAAGCATTAAAACTTATCAACAAGTAAGAAAAAAAACATGAAGGACATCAAATCAGTTTATTTCATCGGAGCAGGAGGAATTGGCATGAGCGCATTAGAGCGTTACTTCCTCACACAAGGCATTACCGTAGGCGGATACGACCGTACCCCTACACCGCTGACAAAAGAACTGGAGGCCGAAGGCGCTTTGCTGCACTTTGAAGATAACGTCAGGCAGATTCCCGCTGCCTGCTTGGACAAAGAAACTACTTTGGTGGTATATACGCCCGCTATTCCCGACTCCCATAGCGAATTGCAGTATTTCCGCGATAAAGGCTTCACCATACAAAAACGCGCCGAGGTATTAGGAACGCTTACTCGCCGCAAAAAAGGACTTTGCATAGCAGGAACACACGGAAAGACGACCACATCGGCAATGACTGCCCACATTATGCGACAGAGCAAGGTAGATTGCAGCGCATTTCTGGGAGGTATCACAAAGAACTACGGCACAAACTACCTGGTTTCGCCCACATCGCCTTTCGTAGTTATCGAAGCGGATGAGTTTGACCGCTCATTCCATCATCTGCGTCCCTACGCTTCGGTAATAACCTCCACCGATCCCGATCATCTGGACATCTACGGAACGAAAGAGGCGTATCTGGAAAGTTTCCGCCACTATAGCCATCTGATTCAGTCCGAGGGAGCATTGGTTATCCACACGGGATTGGAAATGAAGCCCGACCTGCAAGATGGTGTCCGCCTGTTTACATACAGTCGTACGGAGGGAGATTTCCATGCCGAGCACATACACATTGGCGGTGGCCGCATCGTGTTCGACCTCGTGTCGCCCTTCGGAAATATCCAGGACATCGAACTCGGTGTACCCGTGAGCATCAATATTGACAACGGCATTGCAGCCATGGCCCTGGCACAAATCGCCGGCGCTACGGCAGAAGAAATCAAGCAAGCCATGAAAACATTCGGTGGCGTGGATCGCCGATTCGACTTCCACGTAAAAAGCGACCGCCACGTGCTGATTTCGGATTATGCCCACCACCCCGAGGAAATCAGGCAAAGCATACTGAGTATTCGCGAGGTGTTTGACGGACGTAGGATTACGGGAGTTTTCCAGCCTCACCTGTATTCTCGCACTCGCGACTTCTACAAGGATTTTGCCGCCAGCCTTTCGTTGCTCGACGAGGTGCTTTTGTGCGATATCTACCCTGCACGCGAACTTCCCATAGAGGGAGTAAGCAGTAAAATCATCTTTGACGAAATCAAGCCCGACGTAAAAAAACGTATGGTGCACAAAGAAGATTTAGCAGGGATAGTAAAAGACGAAGACTTCGACGTGCTCGTTATTCTCGGCGCAGGCGATATTGATGTCTTCACGCCAAAATTGGCAGAAATCACGAAACAGAAAGACAACTAAGAACAGACACTTTTTTATTGCACACATTGCATGAAAACCATTCTGAAACTCATCCTTTGCCTGGTACTTGCAGGTTATTTGATCTACGCCTTCTTCACGTTTCCCTTCAAAGGCAGCGATGAAGTGTGCAAAACCGTGAATATCTGCATCGTAGATAGTGCGAAAGCCGGTTTTATCACACAGGCTGAGGTGAGAAAAATGATACAGAAGGTAAATCCCGTAGGATTGCTCATGGATTCCATCCACGGAGCCGACATAGAAAATCATTTGATGCGGAATTCCTTCATCAAAAATGCCAACTGCTACAAATCGCCGGGCGGAGTGGTAAATATTATCGTGACACAACGTTTGCCGTTGCTCAGGGTTTTGGCAGACAATGGGCAGGATTATTACATAGACGAGACCGGACGTGCCATGAATCCGCAGGGATATAGCGCAAACCTGATTGTAGCGACAGGACATATCTCGAAAAAATATGCCGAGACGACATTGAAGATGATAGGCCATAGCCTCGTCGAAAAAGATTTCTGGAACAATATGATAGAGCAGATCCAAATAGAGGAAAACGGCGATATCATACTGATACCTCGCGTAGGAAATCACATCATTATGATGGGCGATTCAACAGACTTCAACAAAAAACTGAGAAACCTCACCTCTTTCTATAAAAAGGTGATGCCTCAGGTGGGATGGAACAAATATTCGCGCATAAATGCCGAACACACCAACCAAATTATCTGCACAAAATCGGAAAGTTAGATTTATTAAACAATCATACGAACAAAAAATAAAAAAATTCAAATAAATGGCACAGACAGACAACTTTATCGTGGCAATGGAGTTAGGTTCCTCCAAAGTCACCGCCGCCGCCGGACAAAAGCAGGCCGATGGCGCCATCAAAGTGCTGGCTTACACTCAGGAGCCCTCTGATTTCTTTATCAGAAAGGGCGCTATCAACAATTTAGACAAGATGTCGCTTTGTGTAGCCAACATAAAAAACCAATTAGAAGGCAAACTCAATATGTCCGTAGGACGTCTCTACGTAGGTATCGGAGGTATGGGACTGCATACCACACCAAACAACGTGATGCGCGACTTTCCCGAGACAATTAAGGTAACGCCCGAAGTTATTGACAGCATTGAGGAAGACAACAAGCGGGCAGAAACTCCCGAGCGCGAGATTCTCGAAACAATTAAGCAGGAATTCCGTCTGGGTTCCCAACCTACTACCGAACCCATCGGTATTTTGGCTAACCACATCGAGGGAAAATTCCTGAATATCCTCATCAATCGTACAATGCGCCAGAATATGGCAGAATGTTTCCGCGAGGGAAAGATGGAAATCGTAGATACTCCCATTTCTGCCCTGGTTTTGGCTCCACAAATTACGACAGACAGCGAAAGACGTTCAGGCTGCGTGTTCGTAGATATGGGCGCTGAGACAACGGCTGTGGCTGTTTTCAAAGGCTCTCTGCTCCGCCACATGGCCATCCTGCCTTTGGGAGGATTTAATATCACCAACGACATCATGCAGGCTTTTGAAATCGAAAGAGATGAGGCCGAAGCACTGAAACTCAGGTACGATTTTGCAATAGAAGACATTGATGACGAGAATACCGAGACCTTCTCTCTGAGAGACGGACGCTCTTTCCCGCTTAATGACCTTAAAGAACTGGTAGGTGCACGCCTGGAGGAAATTATCTCCAACGTAAATCACCAAATCGAACTGTCAAAATATACTGCTGCACAGTTAATCGGCGGTATCGTGCTTACCGGTGGCGTTTCGAGGACGAAAAATATCGATGCTGCCTTCCGCATGCTGACAAAGATAAACAAAGTGCGCACAAGCTCGACCATGCGCCTGCAGAGCCGCTGCCAAAGAGCCGATTTCAACCAGAACGGATCATTTAATACCGTGCTGGCACTCATTGAGCAAGGCAACGTAAACTGCTGCACGGGAGCTTTAGGACAGGGCCAAGACCTCTTTGAAGAACGCACGCCTGAAACAAATCCAGAGCAGGCTAAACAAGAAGCCGAAGCCGAGCGCATCAGAAAAGAAAAGGAACTTGCAGATAAGCAAGCCGCCGAAGAAGCTGCTGCTGCCGAAGCTGCAAAGAAGCAGAAGAAGGAAAATCGCAGATTGTGGTGGAATAATGTAGGAAAGAAAATCAAAGGATTTGCAGAAAAGGTAGTAGGCGAAGACGAATAACGAGTAATTACGCCTGATTCTGAGAAAACAGATTTTTCTGCCCCAGCATTAAAAGACGATTCCCCGAAAAAAAGAAAGCAGTTCCCCGCAATCGGAAAGAGGTGCCACATCTCGCCAAAGATGTGCCTTATCTTTTAGAAGATGTCCCTTATCTTTTAGAAGATGTGCCTTATCTTAAAAAAGATGTCCCTTGCAAAAAACAGGTGATACCTCTTACCAAAACATAACGGCCTACTATCGAAAAAGGTGTTCCCGAGAACACGCAGAAAGTCTTTGAAAGCGAGGCGGATTTCCCGGAATCCAGGAATTTATGCCACACTACCGAATTCTTACATACACTCCTTATTTAAATAATAACAGGAAACTTCAAAAACAACAGATAGTTCTATGTTTGACAATAATGATTTAATAGATATGTGCGTTCCCAGCACAACTCCCAGCATCATCAAAGTAATTGGCGTGGGAGGAGGAGGCGGAAATGCCGTAAACCACATGTATCGCGAAGGAATACACGACGTAAACTTCGTACTTTGTAACACCGATAGCAAGGCTTTGTGCGATTCTCCCGTACCCATTCGCCTGCAACTGGGAAAAGAAGGTCTGGGAGCCGGCAACCGTCCCGAACGTGCCCGACAAGCTGCCGAAGAAAGCGTAGAGGACATCCGCAAGATGCTGGGTAAAGAAACCAAGATGGTATTTATTACAGCAGGAATGGGAGGCGGTACCGGAACTGGCGCAGCACCCGTTGTGGCCCGCGAAGCAAAAGCAATGGGCATCCTCACTGTGGGAATTGTTACCATACCTTTCCTTTTCGAGGGCAACATGAAAATTGACCAGGCCTTAGATGGTGTGGAGGAAATCTCGAAACACGTTGATGCCCTCCTGGTAATCAATAATGAACGCCTGCGTGAAATTTATCCCGACCTGAATGTGCTCTCTGCCTTCGAGAAAGCCGACAGTACGCTGTCGATTGCTGCAAAAAGCATTTCGGAAATTATCACCATGCACGGCATTATCAACCTCGACTTCCGAGATGTTTGCACCGTACTCAAGGATGGCGGCGTAGCAATCATGTCTACTGGATACGGAGAGGGCGAAGGACGTGTGACAAAGGCGATAGAAGATGCACTTAATTCACCGCTATTGAACAATAACGACGTATTCAATTCCAAGAAGGTGCTGCTCTCCATTTCTTTCTGTGCCGAGAAAGAGGGCGAGACACTGATGATGGAAGAAATCAACGACGTGAACGAGTTTATGTCGAAGTTCCACGATGATGTGGAGGTGAAATGGGGACTTTCTACCGATCCCACACTCGGAAAGAAAGTAAAAATCACCATCCTCGCCACAGGATTCGGAATTGCCAACGTACCCGGAATGCAAAGCCACCTCGATAACGAGAAGGAGCAGAAGCTTCAGAAAGATTTGGAACGCCAAGAAGAAATTGAAGAGCGCAGAAGCATTTATTACGGCAATGCCGACAAACATGGCAGCCAACGACGCAAAGCGCGCATCTTCCTTTTCAATCCTAACGACCTGAATGATGAAGAAGTCATCAGTCTGGTGGAAATGACCCCGACATACAAGCGCAGTAAGGAAACACTTAACGAAATCAAGTCGAAGTCCTATTCCGAAATTGCCATCGAACCGGAGGATATTCCTATGGACTCTGCAACTATTGTATTCTAAAACAAACTATAAACCGATTTTTAATAGTGTTTGACGACGATATCATAGAAATAGCCGACCTGGATCCACATTCGTCAAAGATTATCAAGGTGATTGGCGTAGGCGGTGGCGGAAACAACTCCGTTGCCCACATGTTTCGCGTGGGTAATATGCAGGATGTCAATTATCTTGTCTGCAATACCGACAAGAAGCAACTGGAAGACTCACCTGTTCCAAATCAACTCCAACTTGGCGAAGAAGGTCTCGGAGCCGGCGGTAATCCTATCGTAGGAAACCGCTTGGCTGAGGCCAGTCTTGAAAAAATCAAGCAGGAATTGGACGAAAGAACCAAGATGGTTTTCGTAACAGCCGGCATGGGTGGTGGAACAGGTACGGGAGCAGCTCCCGTAATTGCCCGCGAAGCCATGCGCAAGGGCATCCTTACCATCGGAGTGGTGACCTTGCCTTTCCTTTTCGAGCTCGAAACGAAAATACATAAGGCCATCGAAGGACTTGAGGAGATGCGCAAAAACGTAGATGCCCTTTTGGTAATCAACAACGAGCGATTGCGCGAAGTATATCAGGATCTCTCGGTGATAAATGCCTTCAAACGAAGCGATGATATACTCAACGTGGCAGTAGGTTCGATTGTGGAAATCGTAAATATGCACGGATTGTGGAATCTTGACTTCCGCGATATAGAAACTGTGCTCCGAAATGGTGGTTTCGCCCACATGTCCACAGGTATTGCCGAGGGATACAATCGTTTGACGAAGGCAATCGACAATGCCTTGAACTCTCCGCTGCTTAACAACGACAATATCTTCAAGGCCAAGCGGGTAGTGATGCTTCTCACGTTCAGTCCTGACAGCGAGAAAGGATTTCAAACCACCGAGATGGACGAAATCAATGGTTTTGTCAATCGTTTCAGTAAGAATGTGACGGTAAAATACGGTTTGGCCACAGACGAAAGCATGGGCGCCGCCATTAAGGTGACGATTCTGGCTTCCGGTTTCGAGGAAGACACAGAAGACGAACAAAATGACGACGAATATACATTCCGTCAGGCCGAACGCCTCAGAAAGTACTACCCAGCACAGGCTAAGAAGGGACGTAGGCATCATCGTGTCTTCCTTTACGAAATCGAAGACCTGAATAACGAAGTCATCATCGACCTTGTTGATTCGCATCCCACACTTCGCCGCCATGCATCCGTATTGGATGAAATACAAGACAATCAAACAAAAAAATAGTATTCATATGTTATTTGATCAGATAAGCAAAGACATTCTTGCAGCCATGAAAGCCAAAGATAAGGCTCGTACAATGGCATTGCGCAACGCAAAGAAATATTTTATTGAAGCAAAAACGGCTCCGGGCGCCAATGATACGCTCGACGATGCCGCAGCTCTGAAGATTCTCCAGAAACTTGTGAAACAAGGCGAGGACACCGCGCAACTTTACACGGAGCAAAATCGTCCCGACCTGGCAGAAGAGGAAATGTCACAGGTAGTAGTGCTCAAAGAGTACCTGCCAAAACAAATGAGTGCCGAGGAACTCGAAGCCTGCCTCAAGCAAATCATTGTCGAAGTGGGAGCACAAGGTCCGCGCGACATGGGAAAAGTGATGGGCGCCGCACAAAAATCGTTGGCTGGCAAGGCTGACGGACGCGCTATTGCCGATACCGTGAAAAGACTGCTCAATCAATAACGGGGTGTCCTGGGAATTTCATTTTTTTCTCAGAAAGACCTTATCAAGATTGAGGGAAAATCGCTGAAGTTCTTTCAGCAAACCACAACAAAAGGGAAGCAACGAAATGTTTTCGTGCTTCCCTTTCTTCGTACCTCGGCGGGGAATCGAACCCCGATCTAGAGTTTAGGAAACTCCTATTCTATCCGTTGAACTACCAAGGCAGCGAGTGCAAAATTACGGAAAAAACCTGAAAAATACCCCAGCGTGATTCAAAAATTAGCCGCACAACAAAAAAGTTGCACGCATCCGAAATGATTTCAATCTCCGTTTGATGCCCATTTCCCAGCCTTTCTGCACCGTTCTTCGTCGTTTGCAAGCGATTCCATCGCGATCTGAGAACCGTCTCCGGTGCTTCCCCCAAAAAGGCAGCGCTGTTTCATGTGAAAACCAGCGCTGCCATGATTATATTGCGGAAGTCTTTCCGCTATTTCCGAATAACCTTCACGCCATTGCGGATATACACCCCGCGTTGTGGGATGCGTTGCAATCGGCGTCCCTGCAAGTCGTAGAGACCACCGGCTTCGGGTGTTTTTCCTATGCTGTTGATGCCCGTAGCACCCAGGGTATAAGTAATAGTGTAGGTTACGCCATCGGTATCAATGTCTATTTTCCCGATACTGTAGCCTTCAAATGTGGGGAGCAGGGGATTCGTCAAATCCGTAAGGGGACAGCTGTAGGTATATCGTCCCAATTCATTTCCTTCTCCGTCCTGGCAGATATAAGTCAGCACCTTTACGGGAATAAACGTCCATCCCGTGCCTTGCGGTCGGAGGGCTTCTGTAGTTGCTGCCACCGTACCTGGATTGCTGACTGACTTTTCGGAAATGGGGTAGTACTTCATATCATTCGTGCTGATTTGGAAATCTCCCTCGGCGGGCAAATACGTAATCTGGAGCACATTGGAACCCAAACCTACGAGGTTACCCAACTTACCTGTGCTACTATCGGCAGGTTTGCCCACATAACGTTTCGTTGCTACGTTTTGCAGGTTGAATTTTGCCGTAAACCCATCAAATTGTCCGATAGATTTCACCATCCATGCGTTGTTATCGAATGGTTCTGCGGAGTGCGTGAGATAGGATGCGCCACGAACGTCGGTAAGTGCCTCGCCTTCATATTCTTTCGTGGAGTTTACTACGAGATAGGTCTGACTTTTTTCAGGAAAGGCAAACGATTCCTTCGCTTCGTCCAGAGCCGTTTGCAACTCGTCCTCCACTACGTTTTCTTTCTCCACGTCTAAGCGCAGGTTCTCCAGTTTTTCCGTACTGAAAAGTCCGGGCATTTTTTCGGTTTCCGTGGCATATCCTTTCGCCTTCGAGAGAATGGCGCGGGCTTCGCGGAGCAAATCTGCAAGACTTACGCCCGAATCTTCAAAAGTGGGGACAAAAGCCCAGTAACCTCCCTGTCCGTCAGCAGGGTTGCTATATAAATTCACGGGATATCCGGGATTCTGCATGGCACAGTTCATATAACACGACTGAGCGTCGCTCTTTATCGTATAATAGTAGTTATCGCCGGATTTTCCGTAGCCATTGTCGGCCAGAGTGAAGTTATAATATTTCGTAGCGTGGTCATACGTCCATCTTCCTCCGGTTCCGTTGGCACTGGCTTGGGCTTTTACCGAACCGTCTGGGCTTGCTTTGCAAACGAGGGCGTACTTTCCGCTGCCATTGGGGTCGGATTCTAACGCCCATAGCTGGTAATCGTAATTTGCCGCGCCACTTGTTGCTGCGGTGTTCGTCCAAAGTTTATCTACCGACGCACCTTTTCCGCTATACTCCGTGATAAGCGACGAACCCTCCCTGATCAGTTCTATGCAACGGCCGCTACGACTGCCTGTCGTGGCGATAGACGAAATTTGGTAGTAGTAACTTTTCGCTGCCGTCGAAGTCTTGGGCATTACCCTGCCTTCCTCGCTCGTAGGTTCGGCTCCTTCGTAGGCAATGAACTGCGGATGGAAATTCAGTCCCATATACCGCAACATAGCCGTGTCTTGCTTCATGCGATTGACGAACTGCGTAAAGTTCTTGCGGCTCTGTGGTGTCCAACCTGCCTCAGCAATGGCCATAAGTCGGGGAAGGGCCAGATGTTCCAAGTGTAACGTGTCAGAAACGTGCTCACACCAGAAACAACCCTGGACTCCCATGAAATATTTCTGGAGGTCTGTTGCCACACTCGAGGGCAACGGCACGTAGTTGTAGGTCTTTTGCAGATTGTCGCCGCCCTGTCCTGCACCATAGTCCAGCGAATTGGCGCGACGGTTGATGTAATAGCAGCCGTCCGTGCCATAATTCGTGATAATGGCGTTCAGTCCTAAGTTTGCTGCCTTCAAAGCCCCCGATTGGCAGGGATTCCAGCAATATACTGTGGCATTGGATTCCTTTATCATGTCGGTATTGGCGCCACTTGCCGTGACAGCCTCGTTCCATACGGCAATACGTTTGCCTTTCTCCTTGAGGAAATCGGCTATCTGCTTGGTAAAACGACTTTGCAGCTGCGAATAACTCGTCATTCCCTCGGCTTGATACAAAGCCTTGCACTCTGCATTGTTTTGCCAGGCAGTAGTGGGCGTTTCGTCGCCACCTATATGAATAAAGTCGCACGGAAAGAGCGGAACAATCTCCGATAAAATATCTTTAGCAAACTGAACCGCATCGTTATTGGCGACATTCAGCACATCAGTTGAGATGCCGCCGCTGTTCCATACGCCGTGACTTCCGTTTGGGTTGCAGCTAAATTCGGGATATGCCGTGACAGCAGCGGCAAAGTGGCCGGGCATTTCTATTTCGGGCACTACGGTGATGTGCATGTCGGCGGCATAATCCACTACCTCCTTGATTTCCTCCTGTGTGTAGAAGTAAGGACCGTATTGCTGGTTCAACCAGTATTGTCCGTACTGCATATCGGTAGAATACGAGTTGTCTCTGGTAGCTGCCACGGTGGTAAGTTTGGGATACTTCTTGATTTCTACGCGCCACCCTTGGTCATCAGTAAGATGCCAGTGGAAATAGTTCATTTTATAGGCAGCCATCACGCGTAGTATCTTCTTAATTTCCTTTACCGTCCAAAAATGGCGGCTCACGTCGAGCATAAATCCGCGATACTGGAAGGTAGGGGCATCGTTAATGGAGACATAAGGCAGGGTAATGGCCGTTTCTTCGTGCTTTCCGGCTTTGGTATTGCTGGGCAGCATCATAATGAACGACTGAAAGGCATAAAACAGACCTCGTGGCGTGCTGGCCTCAATGGTCACGCCATTAGCGGAGATTTCCAACTTGTAAGCCTCGTTGCCAAGGTCGGTAGCGCTGTGGCGGACGGTCATATTGGCATCGCCTTCGTTGATAGTGGGCGTTCCATCGACTAAAGTGCCGAATTGTGCCGCGAATTTATGCACTTCTGTCATTTCCTCATCCGAAAGGCCGTCGGTAGTGATAGATAACGGCGTGGGAAGTGTCCACGTACCGCTCTTGACGGTCATTGTCTTGGGCCAAGGAGTGAGATTCACGTTCTGCGCACAAATGGTAAGGCTCAGAAAGAGGAAAACGAACGCTAAGAGTTTTTTTAGTCGAAGCATAATTATTTTTTTTTGATTTTTCCTATGTATTACGGCAGTTTTAACGAACTTTGCAGCAAACTTAAAGATACCCCTCCCCATGAAAACTGCTGAAATGTATCAAACTCTGATGTCTGTCCTCCGCCCTATTTATCAGGAGTCCGAGGCACGTTCCATTGCCTTACTGGTGCTCGGAAAAAGGTTCGGATTGAGCCAGACAGATGTTTATCTGGACAAAGATAGTGATTTTTCGGGAAACGACAACGAGAATTTACAGAATATTTGCCAAAGGCTATCGCAAGGCGAACCCGTGCAATACGTTCTGGGCACGGCAGATTTCGGCGGACTGTCCTTCGTAGTGAACCGTGATGTACTGATACCGCGCCCCGAAACGCTGACATTGGTACAGGCTTCCCTGATACAACTCAACGGCACGGAGCAACCGCACATTCTCGACGTAGGAACGGGCAGCGGGTGCATAGCTATCGCCCTGCAATACTACCTTAACAATAAAGCCTGCGTCACAGCGTGGGACATCTCCGAGGCTGCGTTGCGAGTAGCCCGCGAAAATGCCGAGCGCATCGGCACAGACGTGCGTTTCGTCCATGCCGACGTATTGCAATGTTGCGACAATGCGTCCGAAGAGCGGTATCACCTCATCGTGAGCAATCCTCCTTATGTGCGGGAGTTGGAAAAAACGGAAATGCACTGCAACGTACTGGAATATGAGCCACACACCGCACTCTTTGTGAGCGATGAAGATCCGTTGCTCTTCTATCGCGCCCTGGCCCGCCTCGGTAAAAACAGTTTACTCCCTGGCGGCAGCATCGTATGCGAGATGAACGAAAACCTGCCTGACGAAACCGAGAAATTATTCATCGATTTCGGTTACAAATGCATGAAAACCACCGATGAAATGGGCAAAAACCGCATCATCATCGCCACTCTGTAAAAATAGCTCGGAGATAAAAAAAATTAGCTCCGAGCTAATTTTTCCCATCTCCAGCCCCATATAGCCCATATAGCCCATTAAACCTATTTCCCCCAGAAAATAATCGCAAAGAGTCCGTTATAACGTGATAACGGTATGACGGTATAACGAGTGGCTGCGCCATTTTAGCAAAAGGCGCAGCCACGATACTGAAACCCCGCCACAAAAAAAACGGAGTATTCAGATAATTCCGAATACTCCGATTTTGGTAATCGCTACTGTGCCGAAAAGATTATTCTGCAGCCTCTTCTGCGGGTGTTTCAGCAGGTTCGGCTGGTGTCTCGGGAGCGGGCTGTTTCTCAGCCTTGATTTGCTCACGAACAGTCTTGATCTTTTCGTTAAGCGTGTCGAGTTCCTCTTTCAGGCGATCAAGCTTCTTCTGGATATCGTCCACGATGGCACTGCCTTTCTTCGACTTACTATTAAAGAACGAGAGGTTGGTTTCATAATTCACGACCTCTTCTTTCTTTGTATCGAAGAGATTCTTCAGTCTCAGGTACTCACGCTCCAGTTCGCTGCCCACTTTCTGCGATACCTGCGTGCGGAATTTCTCCATATTACGGCGACCGGCGCTGATGTGCAACTCTGTGCGCAATCTATCGACGGCAGCATGATATCGCTTGATGACAGCATCTTTTTTGCGGAAGGGTACATGTCCCGTCTCGTTCCAAAGTTGGGTGAGTTCCGTGAGTTTCTCCTGTGCGTCCTGAGCACCTTCTACAAGGAGCGCCTCAAGTTTTTCGATAATCTGGTTTTTCTTTTCCAGGTTGGCATTTTCCTCCTCGCGCTGGCCACTTGTTGCGGCATTCTTGCGCTCAAAGAATGTGTTGCACGCCTCGTTGAAGCGCTTCCATACAGCTTCCGAAACTTTGTGGGCAGTAGGACCGATGTTCTTCCACTGCTTCTGCAATTCTACCAGCTTGTTTGCCGTAGCATTCCAGTCTGTGCTTTCCTTCAGCGCCTCTGCTTCTTCAATCAGGCGGTTTTTCTCGGCCAGATTCGCAGCCCACGTCTCACGCAACTGCTTGAAATATTCGGCCTTCTGCTGGAAAAATTTATCGCAGGCGGCGCGGAAACGTTCAAATATCTTTGCGTTCACCTTCTTGGGAGTGAAACCGATGGTGCGCCACTCATTCTGAAGGTCTATCACCTGTTTCGTGAGTTTCTCCCAGTCGTTGAAAGTCTTTGCCTGACTCAGGTCGATGGCTTCCAGACGTTCGCAGAGTTCTGTCTTCTTTTTCAGGTTTTCTTCCTCTTGTTCCTTGAGTTTCTCGAAGTGTTCCTGATGACGCTTATTGACTAAAGTCGAAGCAGCCTTGAATCTTGTCCAGATTTCCTCGCGCAAATCTTTGGCAACGGGGCCTGCTTCGCGGAATTGTGCGTGCAACTGCTGCAATTGGTGGAAGGCAGAAACGGGATCTTCGACATCGGCCAGTTTTTCGGCGGCCTCGCAAAGATGAGTCTTGATTTCAAGATTTTTCTTGAAGTCGTATGCACGGAATTCGTTGTTCAAACGCAACTGATCGTAGAACTGTTCTACCTGAAGTTGGTATGTTTTCCAAAGTTCTGTGGCGCGTTCGGCAGGAACCTGGCCCAATTCTTTCCATTCGGCCTGCAACTGCTTGAAATCGTTGTAGGACTTGTCGGCAACGTCGGCGCTGACCGTCATTTCCTTGATCTTCTCGATGATTTCCAACTTGCGTTTCAGGTTTTGCTGCTTTTCTTTTTCGTCACGTTCGGCAGAACGCAGGCGAAGTTCCTTCACGCGATTGAGAGCTTCCTTGAAAGCTTCCTCAGTGGCGTCGGGCTGCGGCATAAAGGCGTCGGCTTCGCCGCCATCGGCCACAAACTGTTCGCGGGCTGCCGTTACCTCGGCCTTATGCAGGCGATAGTATGCCTGTTTGAGGGCTTCGAGTTCGGCACGTTCCACATCCTTCTCGCTGGCTGCCAGTTCTTGTAAACGTTCTACCACTTCGGCCTTCGTAGCGGGCACGGCAAAATCGGCTTCGGCCACTTCTTCGGCCTCTGCTGCCACATCCTCGGTGAGAGGTGCCTCTTCTTCTGCGAGAGCAGGGACATCTTCTGCGAGAGGTGCCACATCTTCTGCGGGAACTGCGGGAGCGGCAACGGGAGCGGCGACTTCTTCAACAGGAATTGCCACTTCTTCCACAGCAGGTGCGGGCTGTTCTGCAACAGCGGGTTCTTCTACTACGTTTTCCGAAACTTCTTCTTGAGTTACTTCCTGAACTTTGGCATTAGCCTGTTCAGAATTTTCAGTGCTTGCTGAAACAGGAACTTCAGGAGCGACCTGTTCAGCGACAACGGCTTTGTTTTCTTCCATGATTATGGTTTTTCTATTCAGTAATCTACACTATTGAAATTTTGCTGCGCGCAAAACTTCCAAGTGAACGACAAAGTAAAGACTTTTTTAAGGATTGACAAAAGGATTTCGCGTTTTTTTGTCTTTTTACGGCATATTCTTCGCTTTTTCCGCGATATCCGAAGATTTTCAGAAGTCAAATTCCAACTGAGTTGCCCCATCTCCCAAGAGATTGTAGGACTTCCGGTGATAAGGTGTGAGACCATGCTGGCGAATCCCGTCGCGATGTTCCTTTGTGGGGTAACCTGCATTGTGATCCCAGCCATAATAGGGAAATTCCTCGTGCAAATGCTCCATATATTCGTCGCGATAAGTTTTAGCCAAGATACTGGCGGCAGCAATGGAGAGGTATTTTGCATCACCCTTGACTATCGTGGTGAAAGGTACGTCGTGATATGGATAAAAGCGGTTTCCATCGACAATAACGTACTGCGGGCGCACTTTCAGTCCGTCCAAAGCGCGATGCATGGCGAGAATACTTGCGCGAAGTATGTTAATCTGATCGATTTCTTCGGCAGTTACTACGCCAACGCTCCACGAAATAGCATCACGTTGGATTTGTTCGCGGAGTTCCAGGCGCTTTTTCAACGTAAGTTGCTTGGAATCGTTCAGTTCTGCGTTTTCGTAATCAGGAGGTAGGATTACCGCCGCAGCATATACGCTTCCGGCCAAACTTCCTCGGCCTGCTTCATCGCAACCTGCCTCAATCAGTCCGTTTTCGTTGAACAAAGGTAATAATTGTGGGTGCATTTTTCTAAAAGATTGACAAAAACTGGAATTTCCTGCTGGCAAAAACTACATTACTTCCAAATATTCCGAAAAACTCGGCATGAAACATAGGCTATCGCCAAGGAAAAGTCTCGATACTTCGTGCGTTTTTAGGATATCTGCCTTATTTCATGGCCTATCGCCAAGGAAAAGTCTCGAATAATCCTACAAAATCCAAATATCTAAGCGATAAATCCGAACAGCGCGGGACATTCTTAAGGGTAGTTCTAAAAATTAGGTTTTAAAATTTTGTGAAGCTTTTTTTGGTCTGTATGCTTTTTCAATCTTTTTGGCGCCATTGTCTTTAATTCCTTGAACCATAGCTTGCTATGCTTCTGCGGCATTAAAAACAAAATCACTCAAAAATCTTTGAATTCTTCGCGCACACTCTGTTTGTTGTCTGCCCCGTAGGGTGAAGCTCTGCGGGTTGCAGGAACAAACGTATAGAGAGTGTAAGCAAATCAAAACAGCCTAATTTTTAGAACAACCCTTAAAACATCTGGCGCAAACGATTCAATCCTGCCGCGAGAGCATCTATTTCTTCGGTGGTATTATACAATGCAAAGGAGGCACGCATCATTCCCTCCACGCCAAAATGCTGCATCAGGGGTTGTGCACAATGGTGCCCCGTGCGAATGGCAATTCCAAGGCGATCAAGTAGCGTTCCCATGTCCATATGATGGATTCCCTCGATGTTAAATGCCACTACTCCCTCGCGCTCGGCAGCATGACCGTAGATAGTAATTCCGGGAACGGCAGAAAGTTTCTCTAAAGCGTAGGCCGTGAGCATTTGCTCGTGCTTCTGAATATTTTGCATCCCGATTCCATTCACATAGTCCAGGGCTACTGCCAAAGCGTGCGTACCTACGTAATCGGGAGTGCCGGCTTCAAATTTATAAGGCAGGCGTTCGTAGGTGGTATGTGCGAAGGAAACTCTGGAAATCATCTCTCCGCCGCCTTGATATGGCACCATTTTTTCGAGAAGTGCCTCACGTCCGTAGAGAACGCCGATGCCTGTCGGCCCATATACCTTGTGGCCGCTGAAAGCCAGGAAGTCGCAATCGAGAGCGGCGACATCCACAGGGCGATGTGGCACACTCTGTGCGGCATCTACCATCAAATGAGCGCCATGTGCGTGAACCATATCGGCAATGCGGCGAATGGGATTGACGGTGCCGAGCACATTGCTGACATGTGCCAAACTTACGAGGCGTGTGCGGTCGGAAAAGAGTTTCTCGAAGGCATCGAAATCCAATTCTCCGGCATCGGTGATAGGAATCACCTTCAAAACGATGCCTTTCCTGTCGCGAAGTAATTGCCAAGGCACGATATTGGAATGGTGCTCCGACTCGCTGACAATTACCTCGTCACCTTCTTTCAGAAATGTCTCGCCATATGAAGTTGCCAGCAGGTTAATACTTTCTGTCGTGCCGCGAGTGAATACTATCTCGGCGGTACTGGCCGCATTAAGGAAGCTACGCATAGTTTCGCGCGCCTCTTCGTGCAGTCGTGTGGCTTCCTGCGATAAATAGTGGATGCCACGATGCACATTTGCGTTCACAGAATAATATTCGCGGCTGATAGCATCGACTACGCAGCGGGGTTTTTGTGTTGTGGCGGCATTGTCGAGATATACCAGCGGGCGATCATAGACTTGTCGGGAGAGAATGGGGAAATCCTCGCGCAAAGCATTTATATCGTAAGGAGTATTCATGTTTCCCAGTGTGATTTTTATATTATCCGGTGTGATGTTTATATTTTCCAGCACCCTTTATCCGCAGAAGTCGCAACCTTTGCAACGTTTTCCCAAGCGACCGCGAAATTTTTGCTCGACAAGATGCGAAAGTCTGTCGCGAAGCGGCTGTAGGTCGATGCGTTCCAAAACTTCATTGACGAAAGCGTGCTGTAATAGCAACCTTGCTTCGTTTTCCTCGATGCCGCGCTGACGCATGTAGAGCAAAGCGGCTTCATCCAGTTTTCCTACGGTGGAACCGTGGTTACATTTCACATCGTCGGCGTAGATTTCAAGCATAGGTTGGCTAAAGGCGCGGGCGGTGTCGGAAGTACAGAGATTGGCGTTGGTCTGTTGCGAAATAGTCTGCTGCGCATCTTGGCGCACCAGCACTTTTCCGGCAAAAGCGCCTACAGAACTGTCGCCGAGTACGTATTTGTAGAGCATATCGCTCTGACATCCGCCAACGGCATGGACTACTTCGATATTATGGTCGGCCAACTGACTGCCATCGGCGATGACGGTGCCGTTGAGTTCGACATACGCTCCACCACCTGCCAGCAACACATCGGTAGTGCTGCGCGACTGTCCGCTACCTAAGGTCAATTCGTTAAGTGTAAAGCGACTATTGACATCCTGACGGACTAAAAGATTTGAGAAACGGGTGGTATGCTGATTTGTCTCGTCAAGAACGGAAACTTTCACGTCGGCACCTTCGCCTATCACGACTTCCGTAACTTGTGTGCTGAGGAAACCGGCATCGCCATCGGTGCGATCGCAAAGTATCAGGTCGAGCGAAGCACCCGGCTCGGCTATCACGAGCAAACGTCGGTTCATCATCATCGGTGTGCGGCCAGTAGCCGTATTTACTACCTGCACCGTGTGTTTTTGTGCGCTGCCGCCTTTGGCATAAACCAACCAACCGTCTTGCGAAAGCAGGGTATTGAGAGCCATGAGGCCGTCGTTGTGCTGCGAAGCCAGACTATGCAAATGTTGTTGCACGATTTCGGGCAAAAGGTCCGAGGCCTGGCGCAAAGTCACGACACAGACGTCGGATGCAAGCGCTTTACGAACATCATAATCGGGGGGAAGCACGGGTACATCGTTCTCAGTATGAAAGAGGTCGGCTTCCAGTTTGGGTATGGCGCAGCGAAAGTCGCGATAGAGGTTGCGACCGGATGTTACCCGACGGATATTCAGTCCGTAATCGGGCTCCAGCAGTTTTTGCACATCGCAATAACGATAGCGCTCCGACTTTGCTGTGGGTAGCCCTGCACTATTGAGCACATTCAGGGCAGCATCGCGCAGGTTGTTCAGCACGGGTGCAGCATTCTGCTCCAATACCTGACGATATTGGGCAAAAAGTTCGGTATATTGCGTAAGACTGTTTTTCATACGGACACCTTGATAGATTAAACCGTCTCCCTGATCCAGTCGAAGCCGCGATTTTCGATGTCATATCCAAGTTGTGCATCGCCCTCGCGAACTATCTGTCCGTCCATCAGCACATGCACGAAATCAGGCTTGAGATAGTCCAGCATACGTTGGTAGTGCGTGATGACCATAGCCGATGTTTTCTCGTTACGCAAGCGATTGAATCCCTCGGCCACGATGCGCAGGGCATCAACGTCGAGTCCGCTATCGGTTTCGTCGAGTATGCTGAAAGTAGGTTCGAGCATGGCCATCTGGAATATCTCATTGCGTTTTCTCTCGCCGCCACTGAATCCTTCGTTTACGCCTCGGCTCATAAAATGTGCGTCAAGTCCCACGATTTGTCGCTTCTCACGCAGGAGATTGAGGAACTCGCTGCCTTTCAGAGGCTCTAAACCCAGGTATTTGCGCTTGGCGTTGATGGCGGCACGCATGAAGTTTGTCATAGATACGCCCGGAATCTCGATAGGTGCCTGAAACGACATGAAGATGCCCTCGTGCGAACGGTCTTCGGGCGACAAAGCCAAGATATCCTTGCCATTAAACGTGATACTTCCCTCCGTCACCTCGTAACGTGGGTTTCCCACCAAAACATGACTGAGCGTGGATTTTCCAGAACCGTTCGGTCCCATAAGCACGTGCACCTCTCCGTCGCCAATAGTCAGATTGACGCCTTTAAGTATCTCTTTTCCCTCCACTACGGCGTGAAGATTTCTGATTTCAAGCATATATTCAGTATTTCGAGCCTAATAATAGGATAATTATCAATAAAATGTGCGCAAATTTACAAATTAAAACGGATAATATGCCGTAAAGTCCGTAAGAAACTGCCATCTTGGGGTTTTACTGCGGGGAAATGGGGAAAAATCATGCCACGAAAATGCTTTCTGATGGGGGAAATGGGCAATATGGGCAATATGGGATAAAATAGGTCGGAGATAAGAAAAAATAGTGCCGAGATAAAAAAAATTAGCTCCGAGCAAAAAAAAATTAGCTCGGCACTTTTTAAACTTAACTCCGAGATAAAAAATCGGAGTACTCAGACCATGCTGAATATTCCGATTATAACGAAAAATGCTACAGGGTAGTTCTAAAAATTAGGTTTTAAAATTTTGTGAAGTTTTTTTTTGGTCTGTATGCTTTTTCAATCTTTTTGGCGCCATTGTCTTTAATTCCTTGAACCATAGCTTGCTATGCTTCTGCGGCATTAAAAACAAAATCACTCAAAAATCTTTGAATTCTTCGCGCACACTCTGTTTGTTGTCTGCCCCGTAGGGTGAAGCTCTGCGGGTTGCAGGAACAAACGTATAGAGAGTGTAAGCAAATCAAAACAGCCTAATTTTTAGAACAACCCTGTAGCACTATTCCTTTGGTTTACCGATGATTACGTCGGTAGTTCCGGTTACTTCGGCATGATTGCCGCCGCCATAGACGTTACCCGTGATCTTGGCAGATTTTCCTTCGGTACCGATTTCTATTTTCGTATTGCCGCGAACGACAGCCCTGTTGCCGCCTCCGAAAATAGTGCCTATCGTACCTACTTCCTGCTCAACATTATTATTTTGCACATCGACACCCTCCTGATCGTCAATCTTATTGAGTATTCCCTTGACCATATTGACGTTGATATAGGGATTACCCACCACTTCGGCCGACTCACCATAGCCGCCACCGAAGATAGTTCCTATTTCCGTGGCCGAAACGACAAATATTCTGGGGTGATTCTTACCCGCCGGCGTGGTATAGGGCGCTTCGTTGCCACCAGCATACAGTTCGCCGATGCGAATGGGCTGGCATCCCCACTCCTCTATATAAATCGTGATAGAACCATTGATGGCACCGCCCTTTTTATTTCCTCCGAAGATCTTATTAAACGTTCCGTTGGTGATATGCAATTCAATGTCCTTGGCAATATCCGCATTCTTGGAGCCGCCATAGAGTTCGTTGATAAACGAAACGCATCCCATGTAGATTCTTGCATCGCCATCCATATAAGCCTCGTTGCCCGCACCGAAAAACTCGCCTAAGTCAATAGGACATTCTTCGTTAACCTCGTCAAGCATCGATACTGCCGTCTCACGGATGTTTCCACGCGTATTACTGCCACCGAACACGTGGTGAATTCTTCCACCACTGATAGTAGTTCTGGCTATACCCAAGCCATAGGACGCTCCAGGCGTCTTAGGATTTCCGTCCAGGTCGGCAGCATATCCTACGTTGGCACCTGGATTGCCTTCGCCCGCACCATTTCCGCCGCCGAACACATAATCTATCTCATAGCAGCCACTTATCAAAACATCTGTGGCAGGTGTCGATGCCGCATTGCCGCCGCCGTAAACACTACCTACGCTCGTTTCATCGCAACCTTCGACAAGAACCTCGGTATATTCGTTTACGGAAATAGGAACAAAGGGCGCCTTATTGCCACCGCCGTAAACGGCTGCCACCTCGTAGATATCTTTTTCCTTTTCGGGTTTGCTGCGAAGCGTACCATCGTTATTATATCTCGCCGTGCGCTTCACATGAACTTTTACGTGCTTCTGCGGTGAACCGTTTACGTTGTTACATCCGAATACCTGCCCCGTAACTTCGCTTCCGTCGAGGGTAACCGTCACATTTCCGCCCACAAGGGCAGCAGTCTCGGCATTACCCAATCCTCCGCCATAGACATCGTTCACCTTTCCGCCAAGCAAATCCACTACCGTAGCACCGTCCACCGTATTCGTGTTGGCAAGTGCGCCTCCCCCGTAGAGAGCACCGCGTACCGTACCGCCATTGGCCGTTACCGTCACGCTACTACGCACATTCGCCTCGTTACCGCCGCCATATACGTCGTTAATGACTTCTCCACCCGTGATTTCCACCGATGTCGTGCCCTCAACTTCGGCTACATTGCCACCACCGTAAAGATTGCGGTTTACCGTGCCGCCTGACAGGTGAACTTCGGCATTTCCTCCGAGCACAGCCACATTACCGCCGCCGAAAACGCTATTAGTGACGACAGTTCCGCTACCGGCTACCGTCACGTTGGCATTACCTGTGGCTTCCGACTGGTTTCCTCCGCCGAATACGCTACCATATACGCGCGTTCCATTATCGACGGTGAGATAAATCTCGCCACCTACCTGCCCCAAAGTATTAAGGTCGGCTGTGGTATAAATATATTTGTTTACTTCGTCAAATTCATTGCCTGCGCTCACACTTGCCACCTGATGCCATTTGTAAGCTACGGTCTGAGGCATCTCACCCGTGATAAACACACCGGCAAGTCCGTTATAATATGGTTCAGGTGTCATTCCCTGAATAGGCATGACGTCACAAGTAGGAATGTCTGCCGAGAATCCTGCACCATATACGTCACCTTCAACCGTACATCCGAAGAGTTTTGAATTAGCACCGCTTGTCACCTTACCAAGGTTGCCGCCACCATAGAAATTGTCGTGAATGGTGCAACCCGTGAGGACAGATTCCACACTATCAACGGTAGCCAGAGAAAGAGAGGCGTAGTTCACGTAAAAACGTCCCACCGTATTGTCATTAGTGAAGCCGGTAAACACGATATGTTCGTATTCATACCCAACAGCTACGCCCGCACTTCCGGAATTGTACTTACGATCATAGTATTGGGTGACATACGCATTGAAAGGGTAGTTTGTATGTTGTGTAGAGTCCACCTTTGCCACACGGTTCAGGGAAGTTCCGCCATAACCTGCGCCAAAGAATTTATTGAATTCGCAATCGCTGGCCGTAGTCTTGACCTTCTTGCCCGTAGTCATGTCGCCAAATTTCGGACCTCCGCAATATGTTCCTACATTACTGCCTTCTATCGTAACAGTGATGTTTCCCTTAATAGGCTTTGCGGCATTCACGCCGCCACCGTAGAAGGATTTTATATCCGCGTGGTTGATTTTCCATTCTACGTTGCCATCAATTTGTTCCATGCCGCCTCCCGCAACTTCGCCGAAGCGTCCGCCGCTGATATAGCACTCTGCGTCGTCGGGTTGTGTGTCAATAAACTGATTAAACATGCCCGAAAGATAGAAACTCTCGTAATCACCGCCCGAAACGCTGATGGGAATATGTTTTGTGAAGTATTTCTGAGCAGTATTGGCGTGACGTCCGTTGTTAAACATCTTGAACCATACGTTTTCGCCAAGATAAAGATATTCTGTCAGGTTTTTCGGTGCGGAATTGTAGTTTGAAATAAACTGATCGAAGACTCCTCCATGAAGTATCATGGGCGCTTTTTGACGAGTGCTGTGATCGTATTCAAACTGTCCGAACTGTATGAGGCAAGTGTTGGTAATTTCAAACCAAGATGTGGCCTGCACAATACCAAGGTTGGGCACACGAATACTACCTTCGACCTTGTGCGCCATACCAAGGTTAATCATATTGATAAAGTCAAAGCGAATGGGAGTTATCAGCTGGCGGTTCGTCTGTTGGATGAACATACTGTAATCCGGCTCGTTGTCTTTATCCAAATCTATGGACAAAAGTGTGAAAGGCTCGCCATCATAACCTTTTGTCAGCGAGTTAGCACCACAGAACCGGTGGAAATTTCCCACCAGCACGACGGCATTGTCAAAAACCTTGGACTTGGTGCTGGCGGCCAGTGCAGTAAGCGCATTCGGCAGCGTGGTATAAACTTTTTGCATACTGCCGTTGATATCCACCTCGGTACCATTACTATATTGCGTGCCCAATTCTGCCACTTCCACGGGAGCCCAGTTCGCTCCGTTCTCCCAATAAGTTACATCGTACGTGGGATCGCTCAGATATACGCACTTTGCCCAATACGGCTGGATAGTAATGCTTGTTACTCCGTCGGGAACATCAAAATACCCGCCCTGTGCAAACACGCGTTCGCTCACACTGTAAAGATCCTTGTCGGTACATTTGCGATTCGTGAAGTCGTAGCCGCCTACTGTGTCTTTTTTTACAAAGTCTCCCTTGGTACCGCCAACTATGTTCACGATTTTCCAACCCGTCACCACCTTATTTTTCGTATAGTTATGAGTTCCTACGTCATTATAGTAGGGTAACTGCACTTTATGGTAGTTGAAATTGAAGTTTTCGGGGTCTTGGTCGGTAATAGTCAGGTTCTTTGAAGAAACAACTATGGATGCGCCGGTAGGATATCCCGAACCCTGCTGGATATTGACGGTCAAAGTGCCCTGAGAAGGCAGGGACGTTTCGTCATAGTTGATAATGGAAGGATATTTGGCCTGCGGTTTCAGGATAGGATACTGCTTTATGGATTTATCCAGCACCCATTTGGCCATAGCCTCACGGTTTTTGCTGTCGTCGGTGGCATAATAGGCAGCAAGGTTGCGATTTCCGTTGAGAAGATAGCGGTATTGCTCGAAACGCACCAGGAAACGTTTTTCTGCACCGAGTGCGGTGTTGTATTTCTGGATATCGCCCGATTTTGCGTAGTTAGCATCAATCGTAAAATAGTTATAGTTGTTGAGTCCTTTCTGATTTCCTACGTTAGTTATCAGTTCTCCATTGTAAATCGGGGCCTTAGATGTACCATCTGTGATATCGCCATAAAACATGCAGTTCATCACCATCGTTTTAAGGTTATCCGCAGTAGAAGGGAAGGTATTGTAACCCACAATGCCTCCAACATACGTGCCACCCGTGATGTCGGCAAAACTAAAGCAGTTGATGACGCGGGCAGCGTCCTTCAATTCACCCACAATGCCGCCGGTATATTTCGTACCTTTGACTGTTCCCGAGAGAATGCCGCAGTTGTAAATGCGAGTGACGCCCTGTGCATGACTACATATCGCTCCTGCATTGCCAGTTACGTCAATGGAAGCATCTTCTACCCTGATGTTACGAATAGTGGCGCCTTTGGCATAATCCACTAAAGGCTCATCGAGGGAAATCTCGTTGAATCCGCCGTCAATGAGGCCACAGAAAGGATTATTTGAGCTTCCTATGGAACTGCTTAGCACAAAACCTTCGTCAAGGTAGTAGCAACCATACATATTGGTGATTTCGGAACTGTTGCTTACCACTTGTTTGACAGCATCCAGGCGAATGACTTCGGAATCGGTGTAGCCAGATCTTGTAGCCACGGCTTTGACCGTAGTTTGTCCTGCTCCCATAGCAAAAGGTGCGGAATACACCTGACGTGTGGCAGAGTTTGTGGGATTAGAGCCGTCAAGCGTATAGTAAATCACGGCACTGGGAGTGGTACAGGTGATTTTCACCTTGTCGTCGCTGTCCAAACTGATGTAAGGATTGGCACAATCAAGCGTAGCGGGCGGCGCTTCAAAATACCATCGGGAACCTCCGTCGGTAGCGCTGTTATACAAACCTATAATACCAGAATAACCGGATTTACCACCGTCGTTATATGTCTGGTTACCGCCGGTAACGTTCAGATACTTGTGGCCATTCACAACAAGGCTCTTGTGAGTGATATTATAGAAGGTGCCATTTGTTTTATGTGAGCCGCCAACTATAATACTGAACAGGTTATCCTCACCGAGTTCCGCAACATCTTCAAGGTGCACGCGGCGACGGTGCTCATTTCCCGAAGCAAAAGTTGGTCCGTTGATAGTAAGATATTTTCCCGAGGAGACATGCTTGATATAATAGTAGTCATCTGCTTTTATCACCTCAAAAAGATCGCTTTGATTGTTCTTACTCGTAGTTAGGTAAGGCTGACCAGACGCCCACGAGATATCTGCGGGGCATATATAGAACGTAGCCGCATGATTCGTCTTGTTATAAGAGTTATAACTGGCTATATAGTATAATCCCTCTGCTATCTGCGCAAAAGATGCGCTGGTGGCACATAGCAACAGCAGTGTCACGAACAAAGAGCGACATATACGGTGAAAATATGACGAAAATAAATATTTCATTGCTGAACAAATGGTTCTTAAGGGTTGTTCTAAAAATTAGTTTATAAATATTGGGAAGTCCATTTAAGTCTGTATGATTTTTCAATCTTTTTGGCGCTTTTGTCTTTTATTCCTTGAACCATAGGTTACTATGCTTCTGCGAAATTAAATACAAAATCACTCAAAAATCTTCGAAAACTCAAAACAGCCTAATTTTTAGAACAACCCTTAAATGATGGTTATTTATTCGGGGGACTGAGGATTTGCTTCCGCCCTACCCTGCAATATTTAGGTGGTTCTTGTATTTGGTTTTATATTTCGGGAAGTACGTTACAATCTCAAAGAAAGTTGCGTCTTTCCCCGCCTTTTTCCATTCTCTTCGCGTTGAGAATATTTTCTCTTCGCGTTGAGAAAACTTTATCATCGCCATGAGAAAACTTTCTCTACGCGATGAGAATCTTTTTTGCAGCCTTCCGACGGCATGATTACGGCTATATTCACGTTTCTCCCGAATATACCGACAAAGATTCCTTACTTGACGAGCAGTTTGCGACCCTGAACCGTTCCGTCTGTCGAATTAACGACATATACTCCGGCGTGGTAAATAGGTTGCTCGACGGTTTCGCCCGGTGCAATGCTGAATTCGGATGTTACCTGACCGGCTACATTACGTATCTGGACACGCGTTTCGTGGCGAAGCGTGGAAGTTACCAATACACGGTGTGACAAAGCACGTATGTACAGACCTGAATCGCCATTGTCCTCGTCATCGCCGAAGAGAGAGGAGATATCGTTAGAGAACTCGATGCGACGGGCACGTTTCACACCATTATCTGCGGCACCCGAGGCAGCAAAGTACGAACGGAACGGCAGTACCGTGCGTTCTTTCTCCGTTTGTTCCTCAGTAGTCTTGACATACGAATTGCCATCGGCGTTCAAAACATAACCGTCTGCCTTGACTACATTGTTAAGGTAATTAGGCCAGAAGGTATAGCCGTTATGGGTAATCTTGCCGTCGGCCAATTCGGTGTCACTCACCTGAATTTCGATGTTAGGCTGAGATACGAACGAGATAGTCTGTCGCGACAGTTTGGTAGGTGCAGGACTGGCCGTATTCTGTGCCTCGAACGTACCGCTAAGGTCGAACTCATAATATCTTGCTCCCGGGAAGCCTATGATATACGGCACTGCATTCTGCAAGAGCGGATAGTCTTCATAGACACGTGGCGTGGAGTATCTGTAATATGCCTTGTCCTTGTCGTTATCGGGATAGTCGTCGCCATTGGCATCGTCATAACTATTATAAGAATAGTACTTATCCCAAAGGAATGTGTTGGCATATTCCTTATTGTAGCCAGCCATTGCATCGGGACGGGTGAAGAGTGCCGTAGCCTTGTCTTCCTCATCCACAGCCGAGATATCGCGATACGTACGTAGCCAGTATTCGTGTCCGACCTTGCTATCGCCATAGAAATGGGTGATTTCGCCTTTTTCGTTGGTGGCAACCATTTCAGCCGTGAACGGAATGCTGATGCTTTCCCAGCCCTTATTGATATCAACGTAGGTATCGGGCTTGCGTTGATACCACATTCGCTTGTTGTTTACGAAGGAATAAGAGATAGGCGCATTGAAGTCGTTCTTATCCACGAGGAAGTGGTCCGTACGTCCCTCGAAAGCATCTTCATTTCTGAATACGGCATGGCCACGTATGACAGACGCATCGATAGTAGCCACATTTGTGGAACCGGCATCGTCGTGGGAATTCGTATCATAGACAGGTTCTGTAAGGAAGTACTTGGAAAGAACCTGATTCGTCTTTTGATTTACAGATACCTCGGGGATATATACCAACAAGTTGGGCGTGATACCGAATTTGCGGTAACGCATCAATCCGTCGTCGTCAAGTAGCGGACGATAGAAGAAGCCTGCCTCATCTTCGCGCGTATATGAATTATCGCCATAGCCGGTAAAGTCGATGGCTGTCATCATTCGCGGATAGATGTCGGCACTCTTATCGCTCGTTGTCATGGCAAAGACAGCATTGGAGTTGAAATATGCCACGTCTAACGCACTACTGCGGAAATAGGCCGGAGCACGATAAACTCGGTTCGACTCTTCCTCGTGCGCCAACTGACCATTCTCGGTCTTATTGATGCAAGACGGAGTATTTTGATAGGCTATTTCATCGTAACCATAAGTCAAACTCTGACCAAAGAAGAGATAATCATCCGGCCATAAGGGGTGATACAAGCCATCATCAGTGCTGAAGCGAATATCGGTGGTGACAGGAATCTTTCCGTCGGCATAAATAAAGTCAATGTTGTCATAACGGTCGGTAACGTATGACATATTTCCGCTGAGTTCGGGATTGCCTCCCACATGGTCCTTATAACGTTTCTTCAGATAGAAGCCGTTGAGGTTATAGGCCACTTCACCGTTATTGAAGGCGTAGAGAGATTTTTCTGTGGCGTTACCTCGGGCGCAAGTCGTCTTCTTATAATTATTAGTAGAGGGATAATAGCAGTTTACTATCTGCGTTCCGCTATCACGCTGGGGATTTCCGAATACGGCATAGAGACTTCCGTCGGGTTCTCCGGTTGTTTTTATCCAACAGTTCTCAACGTAACCAGTACCTGCATCGGCAATACCAGCACCCGTGAAACTTCCCGTAACACCCAGGTTATAGACATCGCCACATAGGTTGGCAAACAACGAATGTGTGAGTCCGCTCACCGTATGTCCGTCACCATGGACTACACCCTCGAAGCAAGAAGTAGCACCTATGGGATTCCATGTGGTATATTTCTTAGGCGACACATCGCTGCCGAGGAAGAAATCCAAATTCTCGCAGGAATGTACCATTTCCTGATTGAGAACGGCATGTCCCTCAAAGATACCATCGGGTATGCGGTAGGTATCGTTGGTATCAGCCGGAGCTTCGATTAAACTAAGCTGATGGAAATCATACAATAAGTCGAGTTTACTCTTGGTAGCGTCGGATGTGCAGTCGCGATTGTCGATGTAAATCTTGCTGTTGCGCTTCACATCGGGATGATCTATGTATAAGTGGTGGTCTTTATCCTTCATAACCGCATCAAGGTCATGGTAATTGGCCACAGAGAACTGGACTGCGTTGCTGTATGTCTTACCTAAATATGTCTTGGTATAGTATGCCACATAATAGCCGTCTTGATACCAATACATAGGTGTGGCATTATTGATATAAGGTACGCCATTGCGGTGATTTTCGCCGTCAGACTTATTCGTAAATATCTCCCAACCGCCACCAAGTATCTCGTATGCGCCCTTAGATGTCTCCGGCTGTTTCAAACCTACGGTAGAACCCGGAAGAACGGTGGACGGCGGCAGTAATTGTCCGATAGAAGGCACACCACTCTCGAACTGTACACGAATATTGACAACGTGCAACTCATTGATAGGCTCAATGTGTGTGCCCGATTCGTCACTTTCGTTATAAGAATACTGATAGATGACGGTAATTATCCTATCGGAAGACAAATCGTAGATATCGCTCTCACGAGATACGTAGAGCGTGGCTGTTTCGGTAGGTTCTTTTCCCTTGATGAGGAATGACTTCTGGAAATTGGGTATATGATCATTGTATTCATCGGAGGTAATGACAACTCCCGCTTCGACAGTATCGCCTACCTCGTATGCAACTCCGTCTCTATCCTCGAAAGGCATACCTTCTCCCAAGGCACCCACTTCGTATGTCTCGTGACAATAATAATAGAGCTGCCTTTCCTCTGTTGTATTGACGAAACGAACATATGTCACCTTGTTCTTTTGATCAGAATCCAACGAATTATACATCGTCTCGCTGACAATCTGGCCTGCAGCATAAGGAACATCTCCGCGAACGAAGTCAGTTTTGACAATGTAGTAATCTTCACCCTCAGCATCGGTAGGATCTACCAATACCGGTGTATAATAGGCTTCTTCGTTAGGAATCAACTCGTAGTCTTCGCGTTCCAAATCAGCACTGCCCACAGCAATAGTGTGCAAAGTGCCAGCCTTGTCGTGGTATTGCAGATCTGTATTTCCCGTATACTTAGCCGTATAATCTACAGGCTTGGTTAAATCATACGGACTGCCATATAATGCGGTATTACCCTGATATTGCGGATCAACTAAGAGGTTGAAAGCATCATAGTTGAAAGAGAAATGCTCTCTGTCGGCAGCAGAAAGTGCACACCACGACTCCAAAGAACTGTAATTCTCGCCCGTACTGTAATAACGTCCGCCATATTCTCCGGCAGCTAAGCAGTAATATGCCTTAGAGAAGTGGCTATCAACGACTTTCGACGCAGCATCAGCCGATACTCCGTAGAATGCGGCATACATTTGCTTGAGTTTCGCAATACTGTCGGCATCTACCAAGTCGGTATAGAAGACAAACTGATTGTTTCCAGCATCAAGGGTTCTGGTACACGTCCATGCCTCTGCAAAACATGCCTTGGCATCCGTGCTTAAAGCGTTATACTCGGTAGAAGATATGGCTACACCAGGATATACATGCGACTCATGTCCTAAATACTGGTAAATAACCTCAGACTTGGCCACATAAGCACGCTCCATCGTGGCTTGATTTTCCGTAGGTTTCCAGGCTTCGGGAATATCATTGTAGTTCTTATACACTTCTTCCGTAATGATATCTCCGATGCCGTACAGACGCTGTCCGTACACGCCAGATTCGTCGGTTGCAAAGGAAGGACCTTCCAAATAGAGTTCCTTATCATCTTTACTCAACGCATTATATTGACGGGTGCTCTTCCTATCTGTTTCGCTATCGCCCTTAATGATAGAATACCACTGATCCCAGTCCTTTGGATTGTTCATAAAGAGCGAAAGCACGTAGCCATTGTCAAAACTCATGTTGTTTGACAAACGGAAGACGTCGCTGACAGGCACATCCTCGTCACGTTCTGTATGATGCAGGGTAGCATTTTTGGCAGCAAAAGACTTATAGTCACTTACCGTCATAACAGTACCCGAAGGATATGATGTACTTGCCGGATTGCCCGAAGATAACGTAGAACAAGCCGCCACACTGACATAGACACTGTCGAGGAACATTTTCTGTTCGTTATCCGTAAGCTGCATATAATCCCAATACGTAATGGGATCTCCGCGGTAATAGGTCTTATTACCGGCTATCACACCCAATTCTCCGATAGGCTCAAGCGTTTTCGGGTCTTGGTAATAAGCAAACTTGCTGGTCTGTACATTTAACAGCTTCATCTTACCATGAGATGCCGCAGTAATGTTCAAAGGTATGTTGATTTCCTTAGAATATGCCGTAGAAGCACCCGTATATGCCGATATCGTCTGGTCGTAAACGTAGATATCACCCTTTACGTACCAATAGTGAGCCGGAGAAGCCACATATCCGTCATCATAAGAACCATTATTAGGATAACAGTCGTCGATGATTCGCTTGGTATTGTGTACAAAGTTTCCGGAAGTCTGGTAATTCTGATAATTACTGTTGTAACTGTATTTCTTATACGTTACAGCATTGGTGTTATATCTGGATAGAATCACATTCGTGCGCTCCGGGTGATAGGTAGGTTCACCGTGTTCATTACGTGCATAGACATAACCACCACCTAATCCGGTCATCACATTGATAAGGTCGAGTTCAATAATACCCGTGATGTCTCCGTAAACTTTATTGGTCTTGGTACTTGCTTCTGTCGTCAGTTCAAGATACACACCCGAGGCCAAAGCAACTTTATTATGACTGCTACCATTATTACGTTTACGATTGGTCACGTTTTCGCGTTTCCATTCCAGATAAGTCTTCGTTCCATAATTATCTCCTCGGTAACTTGCATCGCTATTGTCGGTATAACGCACGTCTCCGAACTTCACATCGCTGGTTAGATGGCCGAGATAATTCACAATATTATAGATACCGAAATAGCAGCCGTGAGACTTACTTTCTTCCTCCGTATCTCCTGCTTGCGAAAGCTGCTTATTGAGTGATATCTCGCCCACACGGTTTATGGTGTATTGGGTATAATCGACTTCATCGGTCACACGGTCGGTAGCTCCCTGCAACACCATTCGACTGCCAAATACTCCCACGAAGTCGGCGCGCTGTAATGTATTAAGCAGGCGACCCGCATAGATAGAGCAGAAACCTGCTTTAGTCCAATAGGTTTCGGTCTGATATTCCTCGGGGAACTCAGAATAAACATCCTCTGTGATGCGGTTTCCCTGCTCATACCATTTACCATCTATCTTTACACGTTGCGCACATTCGTATTCTATGCTGAAATAGGCGCGTTCGCGGTCGGTAAGTCTGCTGTATTCATCAAGAGATATTCTATCGTGCATGCCATAGTAGTCGGTTCCATAATTAGTGATGTTCAATTCGCGATAACCATCGACAAAAGTCAGGTTACCGTCACCATACAAACCGCCAATGTGCTCTGTTCCGACAGTAATCAGGTCGCGATGATAAACATCGTAGAGCGTAGCAGTCACATTGCCGAACACCGTCTTTACATTGGCAAACACCTTATCACTACCAGTGGAAACGTTTCCTCCAGCAAAGACAGCATTTCGGATTAAGATGCCCGAAACATCCAGTTTGTCCCACTGTGCCCTGTCAGCTGCTTTGTTTTTAAGTTTATTGAGGTCTTCGGTCGGAACATATTCGCCATAAGCGTAAGTTCCACCGTTAGTGATAGAAATACCATCGGAATCTTTTACCTGAGCGTAGGGCGAGATGATAACGGTGCAGTCTTCAGTCAGATTTCCACGATAATCATAATAATAACCGTCCTCCTCGGATTTAGAACCTTCGATACTATAAACATAACCTATGTTACCACCGCCGAATACGTTGCCATATCCGTCATCTACATTGTCCTCCGTACCGACAACACCGCCATAAATATTCACACCTGTGTGTCCGAATACGTAACCGTCAGTATAAATACTGTCACCAATGACTTCGTTACCCGTAAGGTCGTAACTATAACCACGACCTCCGCCGAATACATCACGACATACCAAGCCACGATACATTGTCACGTTTGTAGCACCTGGACGCTCAATACTTATAATGCTTCGCTCGGAATTCAGATAGCCTTTCTCCTCCATTTCGGCACGGCCCACCGAGGCAATTTCACCACCTCCGTAGAGACTGTTACGAATAACACCACCATACAAAATTACGTTGGTGGTATCGACCGTAGCGCCCTCACCATATCCACCTCCAAAGGCATTACCGTTTTCTTTCAGCAGCTCATCACCACTTCCTGCTACGAGTTCTATATTTTCATGGTATGTAGCCTCTTCACCCTCCTTGGCATAATATTTATAGCCCACATGACCATTGTGAATATACAGGTTTGTCATACCTATCACGGCACCACGCTGTCCTCCACCATAGATACTACGTTCTACCGTCGCATCACCATTCTTATATGTCGAATTCTGCTGGTCTTTCACACCCATAACAACATGGGTGCGGGCAAAATAATCCTGTCCGACGGTTCCTTTCATACCTACATTGCCATCCAGTCCACCGCCATAGACATTTCGAGCAGTACCGCCAATCAATTTCACGTATGTACCGGCTACGAAATTTCTAAGTCTGTAAGTATCCATCACGTGTCCGCCTTTTCCACCGCCATACAGGTCTCCTGCAACGGTTCCGCCCTCAAGCATCACACCGGTCGTACCTGCTATAGTGGCCGTCGAACCTAAACCACCGCCATAGACATTTTCCTCAACGTAGGAACTGTCTAAAAGATGAACACTCGTACTTGGATCGGTTGATGTGCGATAATTATTCACGATGCCAAGGGATGTAAACAAATCTGCCTTTTCCTCGGCAAAATCAAGGAAGCCTTTCGGATCGGTACGTTCCTTGTAAATATCTTCACTGCCGCTGACATCATAGGTATTTATGAAGTGTTGCAAAGAAGGTGCTATCAATACCGAACCGTCTCGGCCTCCACCATAGACATTGAGGGCTTTCGCGCCTTTTTCCATGAAGATATGCGAACGTCCTGCTACAGTATTACTACCATATCCTGCACCAAACACATTTACAAGTTTGCCCTTTTTGTTTTGAACAGGCTGATTGATATGTATATAGGCATCACGAGTAAATCTGTTGTCGTGATTTCCTCCATAAATGGCTTGTTCTACAGTGGCCTTGGGACTATTAAAATTGATGTAGCTGACATAAGCGTCACAATTGTAGGTATTGCTGTTTCCCTTGGCACCACCGAAGATCGCATTGACTTTAGCCGTAGAAGTATCGGGGACATTCACTTGTGCCAGATAGGTAACGCCTTGGTCAAGGGAGGCACCATAAATATTATTGGCTTCACCGCCATAAAGATTTACGACACTGTGTTTTGTTCCCGAATAGGCTCCCGCGCCATACACATCAGTAGATTTTTTGTCCATGCCGGTCCACAGATTCACCGTAGAAGTCTCTCCCATGTACGACAAATTGGCATCTATGCCGGCTTTACTGCTACCATCAGCGTTGAAAACATCGGTATATACGGAACCTTGACATCCGCCGAAGATTCTTTTTGTAACAACGGAGTAGGCATCAACCAAAGCGTCGTGAGTAAGGGAACAGTCTCCAGCACCATAAATATTAGTGGCCAGATCATTTTCTCTTACCGAGGCATCGGCGGCGTGAAGCAGGACATAACTTGTATTGATGTCGGCAGCGCCCATTTTACCTGACTTACCCTGCCCAGCACCGAAGATATTCGTCACGACATCTTCAGGACTTGTAGAAGTTGAAGCGATATTAACAAAAGTATTTGGAGCATAATCGCAGTCACCTTTGACCAAAGCAGTGAGAAGTGTGGGCTTGCTGCTGTATTTTCCAACATATCCGGAATAATCGTAGTCACCGCAAGGACCGCCAAAGATATTTCCGTCTATATGTCCGCTCAGATATTCCACATAAGTGTTGGAACGTATATCCTGATACTGCAAATTTTCATCATTGAGGTGATGTTTCAGGGTTCCTTGGATTTGTCCTCCGAAGTCGTTGCCTCCATAAACATTTCCAGTCACATACGGACGACTGCTCTGCCCGATAATAGTAGTTGTCGCGCCTAGAATATCTGCATTGCAGGAGCCTCCGAATCCTCTGTATATACGACCTTGATTTAAGTTCAGGGTAGTATTTCCTGTGACGACACCTTCAAAACCTCCGGCGTATAATCTGGACGCATTCAACTTATTATCGTCCAAGAGGTTGGCATCTAAATTCACTGTCGTGTTATAAGCCTGCAAAACCCTGCCGGTATGATTACCATTGGTGTCATATTCCATTTTCCCTACGACACCCTGTTCACCTCCGCCATAGACATTCAGTATTCCAGCGTTTTCCGTAATATTGATGACTACATCACCCCAAATTTCCGTGTTTGAACCATATCCTCCGCCATAGACACTTAAAGCGCTGACTAAGGGAGCTTGCTGCATGTCAGACAAAGGCACGCCGCAAGCAGGAAAAACACGATTTGATATGGCATCATCTTTAATATTTATCTCAACACCGCCATTGATATAGCCACTCTTGAAACATCCACCATAGATATTTGCACCGACAAGCAGACCTGCTTCGTCTTTTCTCCACTCTTCTAAAGAGAATGTATGAGTTCCCTGATCATAAGTCAGTTTATGCGGTTCTAATTTGACACCTGCAATATTAAATTTTATCTTTACCGGTCTGGTTTCGCTGATGACACCGCCCTGATAGAAGGCATTGTAAGTTCCCTTGGGGACATTCGCATCGTTACATCCGCCCACTAATTTGTTATATATGACTATAGGCTCGTCAAGTGTGACACTATACATACCAGCCACCGACAAACTTCCCACGTTTCCTCCCAAATAGAAAGAACCTATCTTGGTAGAATATTCTTCATACCCTTCATCGAAACCTAATGACGGGCGAACAGACATTTCTGCGCCTTGCATATATTTTGCAAAGTTCAAACTGTCTGTTAAGTCCAGACTACTAACGGCATCATCGGCATATTGCTCCATGAAGTCGGCAGTAATCATATTTGCTCCGTTATTACCGAAGAATACCGAGTCGGCAATCACATACGAACCAATTTGAAGATGAGTTGTCACGCGGGGATCATCTGATCCAGCACGCAAAGTACAACTGTTTCCTCCGCAATATATGGATCCACCGATGAAAGTGGGATTTTCTTCCGTTCCGGCTACGTGAACATAAGTCTTAGCAAGATTCGGTCGGAAGGCGTTGAGCGATTCATAGCTGTCTTCTCCTGGTTCATAGTAGTAATCCTGATATTTCGGGACTTCTTTATTGGCTGCCACGTCTGTATAGACATAAGAACCGTTGCCACCGCCAAATACATCCTCGATAATACTGCTATAGATGTCCAGTCGCGAACCTTCCTGCACCTTTCCGGTAATATCGTTGCCACCATACACATTATATACCTTACCTCCGTAAACGGTAACGTGAGTAGATTTCACATCTGCCATACGTGCGCCGCCAAATACGTTACCTTTGATTTCTATAACGTGCTCTTCCTGACTATGTATGGGCAAAACAAATACAATAAGACAGAGCACCAAAACATATTTCATGCCTTGGAGCAAACGAGCGGTACTTATTGTATTTATTCCTTTCATTTTATTCTATTATCATGGACGGATTGTCCAGTTCATCATCGGAAAGTTGAAGCAGATAGGACGGATTGATTGTGATATTGACTATTTTCTTCTCGCCACGGCGAATAATGGGAAGTTTGTTGAGTTTATTCTCAGCATGGGCGCCTCTTCTGACAAGCGTTCCCTTACGATCATACACATCATAGTCGCAAACCAAAGTCAGGTCGTTCTTAATGCTCGGTATCAGGTACACCATTTTTCCTATATCCTCAAGATCGGTACCGAGTTGCTTACCTTCTGCATCATTGGTGTACAGTATCTGGGACTGTCCGATACTTAAATCCATATCTGTCGCCACTTCTGCTATGGGTTTGTCGGTATATTGCAGCGTCACATCGAGGTTGCATTTCTTAGCAGCGCTCGTAGTAATTTTCATGCTTTTCAACTTGATTTTACGTAACTTATCATATTCCGTATCTACCTTCATGCGGAATTGATAGGCGCCATAAAGATGGTCAAAGAGCAAATAGACAAAATTCTTGCCTTTTTCTTTTCCTGTATAGGTGTAATTTCCCACGGTTACGGTCACATCTTCGGATTTACTCTCCACTCCTTTTACACCCACTGTAACACAAAGGTCGTAAAGGCTGAGGGGCTGAACATCCGTCAAATGTAACACAGCACCATTGGCGTAGTCCGAAGAAACAGGATCGACATCCGAAGTGTTTGCTGCAGCTGAAGGATAGAAACCATAGAGGTAATAATCTTCTTCCCGCACCTTTGAATTTCCTGCCCACAGACCTTCGCCTTCATAAACGTAGTTATAAGCTGATTGCTGCTCATTCTGTGCCAGGAACAAGGTCATAGACGGATGTGTCTCCTCGGCAGAAGGATTCAGCGTAGTGAAAGCCACAAAATCCTCGGGAACAGTAACGCTGCGCACCTTGGAAACGCCTGATACCTCGGCAAAACGTGAAGAATATGTCACGACCTTCAACACATCTCCCCCTCTCTGCTCAATAGGTTCGTCTTCCGAGCAACCTGATAAGCAGCAAATCATAACGAATGGCAGCAGCCAACCGATTATGAGGTGTAATATGTTATATTGCCTGATATTCATTACGTTTTATCCTGTTTCAAATCTTTTTTCTCGATGCTATCTCCTGTTTTTTCTTGCTACCAATTATAAAACTCGTGGCTGACAATTTCTTCGTTCCAGGATTTCACAAAGACATTGACAATTTCCAACTTGTCGCCGCTGCTAAAATAGCCATATACGATCCAAGTATGATTCCTTGCGAAGTCTCCAGCTTCTTGCATGACGAAATTCACGAATTTCTCGGCTTCATCGCCTACCTTATACGTCACAGCACCGGTAAGTATGCGGTCTGATTCGCGAAAGTAGATAGGTCCGTGCGCTGTGAGTTCATTATTTGTAATTCCCGAGGCTATCAGATTTTCGTATTTCTGAGCCGTCTGATCTGTATAGGCATAATCTCGCGGATCGCTGTTACCTGCTATATCGGCAAACGGACTTGAAAGCAACGATGTCACACCTATTTCATAATAGGGCACTATATGGCAGTTCCTTTTGGTGTTATCATAAGCATCTTCAAGGAACAAATATTCCTGAGTGGGGATTCTTCCGCTGCTTAGTACGATGTTGTTAATACGCACAGGGGTATCATTTTCGTTACTCCTACTGAAAACAAAGCGTAGCCTTGACACAGCGCGTACAAGTTTCACAGTAGAAATACTTTCTCCGTCACCCACACGCAATACAGGACTTTCACCATATATCGGCTGGTTCTTAATCAGACCTGTCATGGGTAATCCTTCATCGGGAACGGACATAGTAAGACTGTTCAAGCCGAAATAGTCTGATTTCCCTTTGCTAATACCATTTTCCAGTAGAGCTTCCTGTAATTCTTCCCGAGTAGTATTCTCATCAAAGGAGATACCGCAGTTTGCTTCCTTAATATTGGCTGCTACATACACATCTACATCGGGCTTGTTGGCAGCAAACTCATCTGAAACGGCCATCATATAGACACGTCCCAGGGGTGTGGGTATTTCCAACTGAGAAGGATTCAGATAACCCACTATATCTCCCGTAGCACTCTCGAAAACCCATATTTGAAGGTTGGTTATCTTCGATTCCTGCTGATTTAATTGTGTCACATCGCCCACATTTCCTCGGATATTGATGGGATTTTCAGGGTCATATACGTAGATACGCAACATGGGCTTGGGAGTTTCTCTGACATCCTCGGCCTCATCTTTGGAACATGCCGACAACACCAATATGCACGCGATGCAAATTAGCAGTAGTCGTAAGTATGTCCATGTTTGACGTATCATATTATATATTCTTCCTCTCCGTTTTTCGCTTTCTTCGGGTTAGTTAAATTCTACGGTGGTCGGCGTTGATTCTGTCCACTCCGGTGTGGTTTGTACGCCCACTTCCAATCGCGGAGACAGGATATCAGGCACTACATTATAGGCTTTCGACAAACCTTCTACCCTCATTTTCACTTTTGTGGTGTGTTGCTGAGTAAACACTCGGCGACTGATATCGGGAGTGCTTTCATCTACATCACCAACGCTGATATTTGCTACCAAATAGAACTTGGTACCGCGATATACCATGCCATTAACTCCTTTGAAGTCCACGCCACTGTTATTGACAAACTCCAAAATGATTTTTACGTCTTCTGCATCATTCGTCTGTAAGGACAAAGTGTAAACAGGATCGGACAAAGCCACACTGTTGCTCAGGTAAAGCATCGAACCCCCTGACGTCCTCATATTTCGGTCATAGACAAAGAGTTCGTCTATATCGTTTTTCGGTGTGAAATCGAACTTCTGTGGATGTTGTCCGCTCACAATAACGCCATTCAAAGGGAAAGCGGTGGATGTCACGCTTACAGCCTGATTATTAGCGTCATAAAGTGTGGAATTTACGCTTCTAAGCGTTATTTCCAGACAGCCTACGGCATAACGAACGGGGTCTTTCATCGCTACTGCCTTGGTATTTGTCGATACCGTCGCATGATCTTTGTTTTCATACGTAGCAAGCACCTGATCCCAGGTAGCATTGTCATATGATGTCTGACGATTGTCCGTGTTAGACGTATATATCTCACTGTTTCCTATATAGTACAGTTCGATAGGATAGGCATATCTGTTTATGGCACTGACACTGGCCAACGTTGTTGTCTGAGTCTGAGGAATAAATGCCGTACCGCTCCAACGTATCACGGCAGCACCGTCGGGAAGGTCTATGGAAGCGGGAAACTCATCGCTCGAACCCAGACTTGTCACCTTGCCGTCTGAAACGGTCACGCCGCTATAGCCTTCTATGTTGCTCAAAATCCTTGTTTGTATCGCTTTTTCCGGGGAGTCGGCGGCGAAAGACAGGCTTTTCACCGTACTGTAAAGGGCATTCACGTAGGCTTTTACATTGGGTGCCGAACCTGCTATCGGTGCCACGTCAGTCTTTCCGATATTGACGAAGTTTTGATACAATACCTTCAACATCGAATTTGTTGTCGTGCTCCAACCCGTTGTATTTGCGATATATGTCAGATATTCGCAAATACTTGTTGCCTGGGTATGGGGAACTACCGACGGATAGATGGGGTCTGCCTCAAAAGATATGTCGGACGGATTCATGTCAAGCGGAATATCTGCCACTATAGATCCGTTGTATGCCTTGTTTCCTGTGGGAATGGCGCGACCGTAGAAGAGCAATGCGCCTACACCCGGGAGGAATGTGCAATTATCGAAGTAATAGAACATACTATGTGCGAGGGTACGGTCGTATTCTGTCACATTACTGTTCAGAAACACGCGACTGGCCACATCTGTCTCCTGCACTTTTCGCGTTACCTTGAACGGAACGATATATACATCCTGAATACCTCGGAAAGCGGCTCCGTTTTGTTGTGCCATATTGGGAATCATGCGGATATTGCGCGACGATTCGCTCGAAACAGAGAATGAAAAATTGGCTGCAACGGTGTCATTTCCCATTGCATCCCGTTCGTCTTCGCTGCACGCTGTGGCAACGATGGCAAACAAGGCCAAAATAATGATATTCAATGTTTCTATTGCTTTTTGCATGTTCCTAAGAATACTCCCCTCGGTGCTACACTCCTTAATTATTATTACGCGCGCGCGCGAAGCCGAGATATTCGTTAATATGGTTGATATCTATATCTTTTGCCGCCACACGGTGTTGCGAATCCACCATATAGAGACGGGGTAGTTCTGATAAATCATACAGGGCCTGGGCTCTGATATCGGTTTTGTCTAAGGCGTGTGTCCACGAAGGGGGCATTTCATCACAAGCCACGCGCCAAAGTTTTTCATCCGCTCCGATACATACGGCTACAACCTGCATTTGCTTCTGTGCCACGGCCTCACGAACGGTTTGTGAGTGGCGAATTCGGTATATGGCATACTTACAATCTTCGCAGTCGGGGTCGTAGAACAATAGTAGGGCTGCCTTGTTTTCCAACACGCCATAAAGGGTTGTCATCTCGCCGCGCAATGTTTTTATGCGGAAGTCGGCTATGCTTTGCCCTACTCTATTGCCGGATAGCAGTCTTAACCGAAAGGAAGCCTTGCTGCTAATGTCCGCTTGTTCGGAACTTTGGGCTGCTTGCAGCATGAGTTCCAGCATTTCAGGACTGTAAAGCGGAGATTCTCGGTTGTCCAAATACCTTACTGCCGTAGCATAGAAATAGCGCTCTGTCTGCTCCCGTTTCGCTGCCTTGTTGAAGAGGTTTTGCCAGGCTTTCCGTTGTTCTTCCGATGAGGTGCTTTGCAGCAATGCCGTATAATCTACTATTGCCTGCTCAGCATAATCGGTTCTCAGCAAGGTAGTATCGCGGAAATCGTAGGCATCCCAATAGTGCCTGGCCATATATTGCAACCGCTCCTCACCGCCCTTTATCTTTTCGGGCACAGGTTTGGGTTGGTAGCCCTGAGCAAAGAGTATTGCCGGAATTGCCAGCAACAGTGTCAATGTCAGAATGATTCTCTTCATAGAAATATCTTCTACTTCCTGCTTATTTGGGATTTCCATAGGTTTACTCTCGAATAACCGGAACATTTGGAAAAATCTATGGACATAGAAAATCCTTATATCCCAGAATAATCAGAGGAATCCTACAAATCCACGTCTTCAGTCATATTATCGTTCCAATTCAACTGCACACTTACAGCCACACTCGCATCCGATGTTTTCAAAGAGCCATCATCGTCAATATAGGCCTTGACTATTTTCAATTGTCCCGCCCTAATGGGTTGCATCATGCTGAGTTTCGTAGCGGTAACGCTGCCATCAGGTTGTTTTACGTAGGCTATGTAACGCCATACGGACTTGGTATCGACAGACGACTTGAAGGGATCTTCGGTTTCGATGATGGTTTTTGTATCTACGCCCTTTTCGCGCGAAGGGAAGGTGACAGCACAGTATGATAGCAGGGAACTACCTTCTGTTTTGATGAGGGTAGGACGCACGATGGGGGTTTTACCGACATAGTTATAGGCACTGTCAGCGGGATTAAACGATGAAGCAAATCCTGTGACGTAGATTTTCATTCCGTCTGTGCTGTGTCCACGCGGATCTACGATGAAAACATTAGCACAGTTGGCCATATAGAGCCTTACGTCGAAGGTTTGATCCACCCCCTCCAGCACATCCATATCTTGTCGGGCTGTGAAAAGACCTGTAGCATGCGAATCGATGGTATCTGCCTTGGGCTGTTCCAGATGGAAGTCATGGCATTTCTCACCGCCTACTTCTTTCACCAGTCCGTTGTCCTGAATATTGGCCAATGCCACATGCGCATATTTATGTTTGGGCAAATAGAGGGTATAACTGTGCTGGCTTTTATTAATGACGTGGGCTTCGTGGTGAAGTATGGCGGAATCACCCACTGTGTCGAAGAACGAGAGCGAAATGTCGTTCGCCACGTCGGTAAATATGGTGCTAAGGTGTTGTTTCAGGGCTTTAGCCACATTTGCCTCGGCCACCGTATTCAGTTGTGTCTGCAATTCTGTCGTCATGTTAGTGACAAGACGCATTTCGTAGTCCATTCTATAATCTGTTCCACACTCGCTCAAATCGTCGTCAATGGTAGAACAACCGGTTTGGGCGATTGTGGTGATGAGCACGAGCATCAAGATTGAAAGATGCCGTGCAGCAGATTTCAGATATGAATTAAAGCAAATTGTCATGCTTCAGTTTTTTCGGATTACGAATCATATTGCCGCACACTCCTTATTTATTTTTATTATACGTGTACGTTTGCGGAAGACACCGCCTTTTATGAAAGACTCAGTCGGTTTTTTGTTTTAATTCCCTGAACATTCCCGTCGGTTATGCCGATGAAAATGTTCAGGGATAAAGGGTATTCTTTTTTTATCGGAGCGATAGGGAAAGTTACTTCCCCATCACATCCGAATAAAAGAGAACAATGTCAATTAGTTACCCAGAGTGCTGTCGAAAGTCAGACCGGTTTCCCAGTTAAGATCTACGCTCAGACCGAGAGATACCTGGCTTGAACGAAGGTCGGGCACTGTGAGGTAAGCCTTCTGGAGAGAAGTTGGACCAAGTACGAAGTTGGCGGTAGTTGTGAAGTCCTGCATGAATACGCGAATGGCTTCTACAGAACCAGAACCATCAGCCTTGTAAGGAGGCATTACATAGTTTGTCTGAGTGCGTGAAGGATAGCTCTTACCTGCGGGATCGAGTTTACCGATGATGTAGAAATAACCGTCAACGGGGACCAAGTTGTCCTTAGCCCAGAAGGTATTACCAGTCTTGTTCTGGAATTCCAAAGCAACGTAAACAATGCTCTGTTCGTCCACATCATGTGCTGCATCGTAGTTATCAAACAGCAGAGTATAGTTAGGTGTGCTGTATTCGGTACCTGAAACGTATGTAGGAATCGTTTCTGCACCTGTGTTCAACTGACGATCGAATACATATTGGGTAAATGTAGCATCGCTTGTAGGAATGAAATCCCAACCTACCTTGTTAGGCTGACCACCTACCAAGATACTCTTGAGAAGGAACTTACCTGCTGTTGCGGGAATCACTCTATTAGCCTCAACCTTTGAGTGACGTGCCAATTGGATGGCAGCATTGTTATCTTCGAGGTTGGCAGCACCGAAACGTACGGTTGTCTTCAGAAGCGCATTACCATAGTTAATGTCATACTGCATGGCAACGCTACGTGTGCTTGAGTAAACGTGAGAGTTTGCTACCCAGTCTGCGCTCCACTGTGAAGGAGTATCCCAGTTTGACACACCATCAGGATAGTCAGCAGGAACCTTTGAAACATCTGACGTACGGATAGGACTGTTGCCGAAGTAAAGCAATTCTGAAGGATATACATAGTTTGCTTTTGTGATAGAACCACCACCCATGCCTGTAGCAGAGAGGCTTGCATTATACTCAAAGAGTTTTGATGTGGTGTTGTAGTTCAACTGTGTAGCACCTTTGGGGAGCGCTACGTTTTCAGGGAATTCTACGAGGTTCATTGTCTTGATGTCTGCATAGTTAGCAGCAGCATAGCCGGGAACAACGGTTTCGAGTTGCTCACCAATTTCCTGTACGTCCTTGAATTCTACGTTTGTAACGGGAGAACCATCAACGGGAACAGTAGCGTTGAAGTATTTATCAAGACGGTTCTGAACTTGCTTAGCAAAAGCAATGGCAACAGCGTCTTGTTCGTTTGTCGGAGTAGCATGTGCTACTTTGTTGATCAGCGTCCAGAGTTCACCAATCTGATGTATTACACCGCTACCTGAACCGTCACGCATTTCACCGCTGGGAACAGTGATCAACTCTCTCAATACTGATGCAAGAATCTCTTCAAGAGCAGTCTGGTCAAGGAGTGAGTTGAGCGGGCTCTTACCTGGTGTGGTGAGATAGCTACCCCATGTAATATCTGTAGCGTGAGTTACAGTTGTCGGAGCGGTGGGGAAATAAACATCGGTTGTAGAAAGCAAAGTTGTAGTACCAATACGGTTGATAACGTTGGTAAGCATTTCTACCATTTCGTTATAACGTGTTGCATTGTCGCCAGCGCAACGTTGGTTCATCACAAATGTGGTGTTGTAGGGCTGGTCAGCAACATTCATGGTGGTACTACCGATTGCATCTTCGATAGTCATAGGTGCTGAGAAGGAAGGAGTGCCTTGTGTAGCCTTACCATAGAACAACAGGGTGTTGGTTGCTACGGGCAGACCTATTTCGAGCACACGGTGTGACTTATCGGTGTGGTTGATTTCACCTGGGCTCAGAACAGAGGCCAGATCGAAGAACTTAGTAGATGCTACAGAAGCGTCAGTCACGTTGTAAAGATGTTTACCGTCAGCAGGACGCTCGAAGGTGAACAGTTTTGCGTTGCTGATACCACGGAATGCAGTAGATGTCGTAGCCTGTGTGTTGGCCTCGGTCATACGATACGTTGGCGTGTTGTTAGTAGCCACGTTGAACACGAACGAAGTAACTACCTCGTGGGTGTCAGGATTGTAGTAGGGGTTTGTTTCGGCCATTTCATCGGCATCGGATGAGCAGGCTACAAAACCCGTGCTCAGTGTGGCGAGAGCCACAGCATAAAGCATGTTTGTTAATTTTCTCATAATTTTTTAATTTTTGTGAGTTGTGAATAAAGTTTGTTATATGTTGATTTCTTTTGTTTTGCCTGTACTACAGGAAGTTTTTCAGCTTCGGTTCATAATAGCAAAGCAAGTTTATTTCTTTTTACGTCACGAACCTCCATGTTCTGCCAGTCTCTTGAGGTTTTCCTTGGCTTCGTCGTTGCCTTGTTCGGCACTACGGCGGAAGTATTCGATGGCTTCTTCATGTTGCCCTGTCATATAGAGGGATACTCCGTAGGCATTCCAGGAGCGGGGATCATCTTTCACGGTTTCGAGTATCTGGCGTGCGCCTTCGTAGTCCTGTTGATTCAGAAGGGCGGCTCCGCGATTGATAGTCTCGGCCTTCACGTCGGGCACACGTTCAAAGTATATCTGTACGTAGCCGGAATTACGCTGTTCGGCCAGCATGGTTCTGAGAAGGTAGCGATAGGGACGTCCGCCACGCAGTTGTTTGAGTTTGCGTTCGCGCACGTTGAGGTTTGGTTCCTCATTGGCGATGCGGAGCAGTTCCAAAAGGTCTTTACGCGTGAGTTCCTTATGTTTTGCCATGAGGGTACTGTCGGTAAGCAGGTCATTGATCTGATCGCGGAACTCAGACCAGGCCTCGCCTCCGCCATTTACTTCAAATATGTCGGTTGTCGTTTCGGGAACGGCCTTCAACACGTAGTCGCGAAGGGCTTCGGCACGGCCTTTTGCCAGCCATTCGTTGTGCTTGACGGGACCTTCGACAGAAGCCAGACCTACGATCTGAATCAGACGGACACGGCTGCGGTCGTCGGCCATAATCTGACGGGTTACGCTGACTATTTCGTCGAGTATGGTGTCGTTGTCCATGAAGTCGCGGCGCAATTCTATCTTATCCAGCGGGAAGTGGACATAGAGCATGTCCTTTTCCTTACGCATCACGCGGGTACGGTCGTAGGGACGGTAGTCTTTGAAGTCTTTCAGGATGGGATGACTTGTTACCAGCTTTTCGGCCACAGATGTCAGCACGAGTTCCTTCACTACCGGCTTGGGTTCTTCCACCGGCTCAGGCACAACGGTGTCGATAGGCTCGGGAATGATGATTACCGGCTCTATACGTTGCTTTTTGCGCGGGTCGAGCACGATGTTCACGGCGAGTTTCGGCATCAGGAAGGGTTTATTGTCTTTTCCCAGATAGGTACCGCAATGTCCGCAGGCATATTTGTCAGCCCATGCGAAGCCCACGCCCATGCCTCCCTCGAATTCCATACGCAGGAGGGAGTTCAGTCGGATATTATAGCCGAAAGAGAGGGCCAGTGCCACCATATCGCCTTGCAGACGGTTGTCGCGCACGCTTTGGTACATACCAAAGGGGAATTTCACGCCCGAAACGTTGAAATGGCTGTATATGGCATCGATTGCCCAGAAGGTAGATTCGTGTTTGAACGTGCTGTCGTTCCATAGCCTCAACTCGGCAGCTGCAAGCAGGTGGCGCCATTTCTTATCTGCGTCATCACTCAGCGGCCAAGGGCGATAACCGAAGTTTCCGCCAAAGGTAACGCGCGGACTCACGTAGAAATCCGCTCCGATGTTGGGCGTCAGTGTGCCCCAGTAAAGGAGATTGGTGCGTGGCTTCACGTATTTGAAGAAACCCTCCTGCTCCGTATAAGTCCACACCTGCGCACGCACAGATTGCCCGCATATAAAGCATAGGAAGAGCAGCAGCATGAGTTTTTTCATGCAAAGCAAGGTGATGTTATGTCGATAATTCCTTTTTTCTGTCATTTTTATCCAAATTTTATGCAGACTTTCCTATACTTTTCTGTCGTATATCATACCTCAAAGAAGTATTCTGCATAAAATTTGTACGAAATTACAATTTTTTTTCACAGGTAGAAGCCCTATAATTGTCAAAATGACAAAAAAGCGCCATTTTAACAATTACCCCCCCCTATTTTGGCAAGTATAGTTGCCATTTTATTGTTGTTTTTATTCAATTTTAGAGTTTTATGCGTGAGAAAACGCTAAATGCGGGGAATGTAAAGTTTTGAAGTCCTGGATTTTGGAATCACGGCATCGCGATAGAAAAAAAACGCCCCGGAAAATAAGGAAAAATAGCTCCGAGATAAAAAATTTTATTGGTGTCCGGTAAAAGTTGAGAATCGCTAAATTATGTGTCCGCAGTGCT